>JAYSUV010000190.1:0-15927 GCA_043718945.1 Planctomycetota bacterium | reverse complement strand
CGTCCATGATCTCGCTCCCAGCCCGTGCTTTTCCTCGAAATGAGGCTCAATGGCCAACAGCTGACCCATCCCGCCCAAATCGCGCCAGTGAAGATTCCACACCCAAGTTTGCTCAGAGCAGATCACGAATCAGAGTTCGGACAATGTCGTGTGAGAATGAGAGGGTCGCTTGGCGTACCGGAGTGAGTCGCTCCATACGAACTCAATCCAAGGCACCCTCGCGGTCAACATATCTGGCGATTCATGCCCCCTCCGGCGATCACTTTGCGGGCACGAGTTGGACCGCGTCGATGTGGAGGTTCCCTTGCGATCCCGCTACCCGAAAGACGACCGAGAAGTTTTTGCTCTCGTCAAACCGGAACTTCCCGAGTGACTGAAAACCATTCTCTCCGGTGGGAGACTTGGTCTGGTCAATGGTGACGGACTTTTCTCCATCGGCACTAAACACCCTGACTGTGGCTGACTTGGCTCGATTCTCGTGCGGTTGCCAGGCGACGCGGACTTCGTACTCACCCGCCCGAGTGACCGAGAAGGGAAACCTTGCGGTGGCCTTCGGATCACTGGAGTAGCGGTAGCCCTCGGCGACGTAGCCAGCCAGGCTCCCCTTGGTCGACCAGTCGCCATTCAGTTCCGAGGCTTCGTCGTCGACAACAATCCCTTCCAGCTTCGCCGGATCGAGACCCGGCAGCGGTGGTCCCGTCGAGGCGACGACACCGGGGGGCAGGGCGAGCGGCCCGTCGATCGTTTCTCGCCGCATTGCACCCGGAAGTTGCATGAGGTCTTTGAGCAGTAGCAAGTGATGCTCGTAGACACCGCGTGGCGAGACATCATGCCTAACGCAGATCCAGGCCGCCTTGCCGACAATCTCGCCCATCATGCCGCAGGTCCGCATCACGCGGGTCGCACCCAGCGCCTCGCGCTCGACGCTGATGTCCCGACCGGCCATGAACAGATTGTTGATATTGCGGCTATACAGGCAGCGGTACGGAGCCCAGTACGGTCCCTTGTACGAATAATGAGAGCCGGTGGTGCAGACCGAGATGAACTCGTCGCCCTTCAGCCCCTTGTCGAACTGCGGGTCGGGAACATGGATATCGATGTGCCAGGTGTTCGGAAACGCAGCATCGGGGAACTGCGTTCCACTGCGGAAGTCATCGGCCCGCAGCACGACATCCCCCAGCAAGCGGCGCGACTCGCGTTTGCCAGCGATGAAGGCACTCCACCCCAGGCGATGGTTCGGATACTGCTTGTCGATGTTCTTGAGCGTGTCCCAGGCTCCATACATCGCCCGCATGTTGAGATCGCGAATCCGCTCAATGTCATTGATCGGGTCCTTGTCGAAACCGCTTTCCCAGAACCAGCCACCTAGATTGTTGAGCGGTGTGCTGCCCCATTGCCCCTTGGCGTTGCTACGACCGGGGAACGGCTTCTCGCTGAGATCCAGTGCCCACTCCAAGCGGGGAAACGGAGCGGCAGTGACGCCCTTCTCCGTCTGTGTCGTTAGTGCGTCCTTGTCCTTGCACTCGCATTTCAGCACCTGGTTCTTGTCGGCTTGATCGAGGACATTCCACAGGTTACTGGCACCCATGTTGCCTTCGTTCGACATCTCATAATCGGCTCCGCTTAGATACCCGACTGTACCATCGCCCGTGCAGTCCGCGAACAGCTTCCCTCGCACCAGCACCCTCCGGGCACTGCGAGTGTTCTGAGCGGTGACGGACACAATCCGGTGATCGACTGTTTCAGCGGCGTTGACCCGATGCTCCAGCAGTAACGTGATCCGTGACTCCGCTTGTGCCACTTTGAGCTTGCGATCATCATCGTAGATCGCGCCGCCCTTGGCGTTGCCATCGATCCCTGCTCGCTTCGGCGGGCAGAGTTCCTCCACGATCTCGCCGATGTGATAGTACGGCTTCTGACGAGTATGCCCCTCTGGCCAGACGCGCACTTCGCTGCTACCGTTTCCTCCGAGTACGGGTCGATCCTGAATCAGCGCCACCGTTAATCCGTTGCGAGCAGCTGACACAGCTGCCGAGGTTCCGGCCACACCGCCACCGACGACGACGAGATCGAACTGACCGCCGTCATCGGGCTCGCCTTGGAGTCCCAATTGCTGGCGTCGCCAAGTGAGCATTTCGGGATTCTTGTTCGGCGGAGTGAACTTTTCATCGCGGCTAAAGACGATGGCGTCGCAGCGCCCCTCGAACCCGGTGAGGTCGTGCAGCGTCACCGTCGCTTCGGCATCGACTTCGACCGTGCCACCATCTTGCCAGTGCCAATCCTCGCCGACAGTGCCAAAGGTCGCCTTGAGCGGCTGGCCATTCACGAGGATCTGAAACTTCCCAGGGGCTCCGAGCACCTTCCATGGAGCGACCCAATCTCGAGTCCGCACCCACACGCGATAAGCCCCCTTCGTCGGGAACTTCGCCAGCGTCACCGCATCCTTGACCGGTGTCCCCAGCCCATGTGCCAGCAGGTACGGAGATCCCATCTGGTCCATCGACTGCTGATCGAGATCCCAGCCGCCGAGAGTGGCAAACTGCTCAGCCTCCAGCAGCACCTGCTGAGCGTGCGTGGCTTCAGAAGCGGCCAGAAAAGTCACGAGTAAACAGAGTCGAGTGAGAGTCATGCCAGGGTACCGTTGCAGCGAAGTGTGATGGGGAATTGCCGGAGTTGTCGATCTCGACTCAACGCCGTTCTACTGACGATCCGTTTCGGAGTCTACCAACAACAAGTCTCTGCCCGTGAAATCGGACCGAGGCGAGGTGCCCGGGGCGACGAATCATCAGAAGGTGGGAATCGTTGCTCGTCTCGTCTTTCTGAAAGTCGCCTAAAGTCCTTTGGGAATTCCAAACCCTTTGGCCTTTGCCGGAACTTCAATCACATTGTTGTCAGCTAGGACGTTCACCTTGACGATGTAAGCCACGAAGAGCGGAGGTTCGGCCTTGCTGACGACCGTTTCATCGTTACTCCCGGCAGGAGGACGTTCAGACCAGGCGGTGACGCGGACATCATACGGACCCAGAAAGACCCCGCGACCTCCCTGTTTCGAATCGAACTTTCCATCGACCACTTCCGCAGAACCCGCCGGGCCTGTCATTTGCCGGTCGGCGTCGGGAATGAACTCCAGAGTCCCATAGACGATCGGAGTTCCGCCAAAAGTGGCGATCCCCTGAATGTCGACAGGTTCTGGACCGGTACTTCCGCATCCGCTCCCGAGGAACAGTGAAACCAACAGCGACCAAGTGATCACTCGGGGCATCTTCAGTTCTTTCTGAGGCAATTCATGTTCGGGGAATTGACCACCATGCGATCAAGCCGCGTCCGAGCGGATGTGACGGTCCGTAGGTTGGGACTGAAGGCATGGCGAGTGCCCGATCAACGCACAGAATTCGGGCAGTGGCTTGAGGGAACGGGAGGGCAAACTCCTGTGGTGAATATGTTCGTGGGGGGGCGCGAGATGGCACGCCGTAGCTCATGTCGCTCCGCGACTGAGATTCCTCACGCTAAACACGCTTCGGACTGCTTGTGAGTGGAAGATTTGGCTGGCGGAATGCGAGTCGCGGAGCGACATCGCCTACGTTCCAATCGTGCTCACAGCACTGGCCTCGCCCTCTCGACTGCGACAACCCGAAAGTCAAGCTCTGACAGATCACTAGTCGAGCGAGCCGACTTCGCCTCCGGAACGTGTGGCCAAGGCCTGGTAGAGATTAAAGTCCATGTTCTCGGAGGCGAACCTCACGGCCCCATCACCCATCAGAAAGTGCGTTCCGCCAACGTGCTGGGAACTGAAGGTCACGTCTCCAAACAGACGAGTGGCCACTCCTGTCCCCCATCCTGAATAGCGTGAAATCTGCCGGCTAATGTTCTTGGAACAGTAGGTTGCAGCGCCAGCCGAATTGTTATTCGCTCCTTGAGTCCAAGGTCGCCAACTTTCACCTGAATTAGCTGGAACTAATGGGTCACGCTCGCCCGAAATCTCTCCGAGGGTCAATGTATTCGAGAGACCGTCCACGCAGTCGCGGAACCCCAAGTTTTGATTCACGGGGAGCATTCCGCCTAACGCAAATCCCCCGTGGTCGGTGGCCGTATTGCCAGTATGAGGGTAGTTCCCCGTTCCCGGGGAGGGGATGGCCCCCTTGGGACCAGCCACCCCGTAGTAGTGCAACGTCCATTCGGATCCCG
Organism: Planctomycetota bacterium; assembly: GCA_043718945.1. GTDB lineage: Bacteria > Planctomycetota > Planctomycetia > Planctomycetales > Planctomycetaceae > TH-plancto1. The sequence continues at coordinate 11,742 of JAYSUV010000190.1, read as the reverse complement.
TCGTCACGGCAGTAGCCCCGTTCTTACGATCCCGGCTTAGGGAACTCGGGCAGTGCAGAGCACCGAACGTGGAATTCTTGAGGGCCAGATTCGGTGCGGTGTCATAGAAAACGCTGAAATTAAATGTATTGTAAAGAGGTGTTTGATCGATGAAAGGGAGCAAGCGAACCTGGAAGGACAGGTTATTGGCAGGAGGATTGGTCGTCGGAAGCCCCATGATGATGGGCATCTTGCTAAACGTGTCATGGTAGTTATGCAGCGCCAGACCCCACTGCTTGAGGTTGTTCTTGCACTGGCTGCGGCGGGCCGCTTCGCGGGCCTGTTGGACAGCGGGCAACAACAGAGCGATCAGCACCGCGATGATCGCGATCACCACCAGCAGTTCGATGAGGGTGAACCCTCGTTGACGACGGGACATGACGAACTCCGAAAAACACAGGACAGAAAACGAAGAGCAATGAACCGGGCGGGGATCCCCACACGGTGGGACTTCACAAAGTGATCAAGGATCGTTGGCTTTAGGCTTGGCCCGAGTGTTTTCCACCTCGGGTTTGCCGGTCGATTCCAATGCCAGAATCGCCGGGCTCATTCCGTCAGCTGTCACTTCCACCTTCAACCCAGAGGTCGAGGTGTCAGAATACATTTTGGGGGTGATCCACTTGATGTTGACAGCTGTGAGAGCGGGGTTTTCGGAGTTGTACCCTTCGGGGACTTCCTGCTTGATGATGGAGACTTCATACGTACCCAGCGGGACACCGGCGGTATTCCCGTATGTTTTGGGAGTGAAGTTGCCCGAGGCATCGGTGATCCCTTGGGACGGTCGTCCGTACTTGGCCGTGTCTCCACTGACGAGCTTCATCCCCACCATCGCACCATTGAGTGGCTTCCCATTCAAGGTGACTTGCCCCGAGACGCTGACCAATTCAGGTCGATCCGAGCCTCCGCAACCGACCAGCAGACCGCAGAGGAGAGTGGCGCACACAAGACAGACTGGAATTCGCACGACGAGACACCTTGTCACAGAGCCAGCGGAAACAGGGAACCCGTTTCCCTTAATGAAGACGAGACTTTCAGGCCACGAAAGCCGACACGAGCTGCGATTCCACTAGAACTCACCCAGGACATTCTTGTCGTTCGGGTTGTAAAGATTCTGATAGGTGAAATTCCCACCGGTGACCCCTGTGGTCGGATTCGAATGGATATTCTCACTGACAAAACGAACCGATCCATCACACAGCAGCATGTGCGCACCGCCGTCATGCGGACTGCTCAGTCCGGCCCGACTCGCCAAACCCGTGGGGGCATTTTCAATGTATCCATTCGTGGCCGGATCGTGTGTCCCGTTAAACCCATTGTTCATCGGGCATTGAGCCGCCACAATACAGATGCGACCGCCATTGATCTTCCCCGCTCCCCACACAGCACCAATCGACAGGAAGGGAGCTTCCATCAGCGCCTTCTCCCCCGTCAGCAATGTGTTCGAAGTGCCGTCCACAATGTCCGCGAAGGCAACACTGCGTGCACCAACAGTGGCTGACTGAGGCTGTGGAAACAGCTGATTGTTCCCCGCGTACATCATGGTCCCCATATTGCACTGGTACTTGTTGATCGAATCTCCACTGGCCGATGGACAAAGTAGAACTGTCAACACTTGGGTAAACAGCTTTTCCTGTGATCCCGCATTGGCGGTCATGTAGTCATTGACGTTCGTCATCGCAGTGCGGGGAATCAGCGGTGTTTGCCCCACACGCAACTGGTTGTACAGGGGAGCTTGGTCCAGAAACGGGAAGAGCATCATGGTGTAGCTCCAGCACCCGTCGCGGTCCTGTGTCCCTGGGGGGCCTGCGACACAGTAAGGAGGTAAAATCTTGTGCGTTTCCTCGTAGTTGTGATACGCCAACCCGAGTTGCTTGAGGTTGTTCTTGCAGGAACTGCGGCGGGCGGCCTCGCGGGCCTGCTGCACGGCGGGCAGCAGCAGCGCAATCAGCACCGCGATAATCGCGATGACGACCAGCAACTCGATGAGCGTAAAACCACGAGAACGACGGGACACAGGAACATCAGAACACTCCAGAAAAGGAACAAGTCTCGTCGAGAACCGACGGAAGCCCATAATTAACCACCTGAGTCTAGAGACTCTGGTACGAAGGTCAATGAAGATCTCCGGAAGGTGGGGGGTGACAATGTCTGAGCCGACTGTGGCATGGCCGCTTTCAAACGGTTTGCCAGCAGTGGCCGATTGGTCACTGCGAAGCTTGCTGTCCGAAAACGCCGTCGACACCACAGCGGGAAGCATCGGCTTTGAGAAGGCCGATCAGATGTCTTGCAGCTCCCTTCGAACTGGCCGCTGCCGACACGAGTGTGCATCACAAAAGTAGGCATTCCATCCGGAAGCAACTCGGCCCCCAGGCAGGCGGAGACCGTTGGCTAATGGATGGAATGGCTCACACAAAGGCACGAAGGCACAAAGGGAGCCAGCGCGGAGGTGAGTCTGGATGGTGGCTCGATGGAGCCGGTGGAGGTGATGATCACTTGGTGAGGCCGAAAGCTGCGTCCCAGCATTCCCAATGGATCGATACTCTGCCCTGACCGGCCTTTGTGCCTTTGTGCCTTTGTGTGAGAAAAGTTCCCCCACACCGCATCCAGACACGATGTTCCTGGCTGGGGTTTTCAGAAGCAGTGGCCCCGCCGGAAAGCCCTGCCTACTTTTCTGACGCACACACCTGACGACACTCCTACGAAGTACCTCAGATGGAGTTCGGGGATCGTGAATCGCAGAGCAACAAGCCATCCGACGGGACAACCCCCTGGCAACCCCACTCGATTTGCAAAGATGCGTGCGATCTCCTCATGAGGCGAACCTCGTTGTGTTGGCTCAATGCCGTCCGTGTATATTCGTCTCCGCGACCGCCAGCTGCTTGGTTCGGAATCGTGTCGAACCGTGAATCCGCGCACAAAACAGGGTGCAAAGGATGGGGGTATCCACAGCCCACCGCGACGAAAGTGCAGTGCGATTCAGAGGCTGGACGACCGAGAGAAGGTGACGGCTGGCTTCCATTGAACGCGGTCAGTTGTCCGAGTCGTTTGACGAGGAGTTTCCAGATGCCGCATGACAATCCGAAAATTGTTGTCATGGCCTTTGGACCCTTTCAGGGCCGTTCCGTGAACGGCAGCTTGACCGTGCTGAACTGGCTTCGAGAGCACTGGACGCCGGGGTTCGCGGCGTCTCGGATATTGCCGGTGGAGTGGGGTCGAGCTCCTCGCATCATGCGAGGATTGATGGAGCGGAATCGCCCTCGAATCTGTATCGCCCTGGGCGAGGGGCATCCGGGCCGAGTGGCGATTGAGCAACAGTCTCAGAATGCGGCGAGGGGAATCGATGAAGCGGGAGAGTCCCACCCCACGGGCGTGATTGATCCCCACGGGCCAGAGTGGCTGAGCGGGATGCTTGGGGGCCCGCCGGAAATGGTCACGAAGTGCCCCTGGCCCGTGGTGCTGAGCGAGGACGCGGGTTGCTTCCTGTGCAACCGCGTCCTGTGGGAGATTCTGGACGCAGGTCCACCGGTCGGTGGCTTCGTGCATCTTCCTCCACAGGGGGCCACTGCTGACCGCGACTATGTGCGAGGGCTGGGGCCGTGGCTGTTGGAGTATCTCCACTGGCTGGCTTCCCAGTGAGAGATTCCAGTGTACGAGGCCCAATCGGACTCGCAGGTCAATCGTGTGGCCAGTGTCTCTGGGTGAACTGCGTGACCCAGATAGCGAGAGAATATTTGACGCGATGACAGTCCAGTGGGCGGTCGTACGCTGTAAATGCCGCAAATGAAATCTCGATCATTCACGCTGGATTTTTGGTGACATTGAAAAACCGGAGCAGTAGACTCTGGCTTCGGAAATGGTCTCCCGTTGTCCACGAATGGAGTTTGATGATGACGACATCCACGTTGGTTCGCCCTGTTGTCTCCCGGGCCCGGATTGCTGAATCGGTTCCCGCTGTACCCGCGATGGTGATCGAGGGAGTCGTGCTGCTGACAGCCCAACTCCCCCCCGATCCAGCTTCCCGGACATCTCAGCAGTTGCTCGATCGATATGAAGAAGCGATTCGTGATCTCGCGTACCGGTTGTGGGAAAAGGCGGGGCGTCCCTCTGGGGATGGTCTGGATTTCTGGGTGGAAGCCGAGAATACCATACTGCCAGCCAGAGCCGCTGTCTTGCCGAAGTGGTTGTCGTGACCGGTGACAGATGGCACGAACACTGTTGGCGTCCGACTCAAGTCGCTGAACGGAAGTGTGCCCCCCTAGATCACAGCATGGAGAGTCGATGCAGAGGGAGAGAACGGCTCCGCAGGACGCTGTCTCGCGGGTCATCCACGGTCCCGGTCCCGGCGTCCAAGACTCCCCCGACCCGTCTCTCGCATTTCCCACTGGAATCAGCGTGTTGAACAACACACACTCACAGCCACCACGGAATTGGCGAATCATGGATCCTTGATCAACGCTGTTCCTGAATGGGGACGCTCACGTTGAGAGTCGTCAGCCATCCTGATTCCAGGTCTGGTGTCATGGAGACACATTCTCGCGAGCGCCAGGTTCTGATTGAGTGGGAAGCATCGAACTTGAGGACGCCGCGAACACGGTAACTCGCTGGAGTCCGACGGATGACGAAACCTCACAATTTCTGTGGAGTCCTCCTGTGTTTTATGGGGGGGCTGTACTTCGTCATACCGACGCAGGCCGTGGCCGAGGTGACTGTCACCCACGCGATGGTTCCCCTACGTGACGGAGTGCAGCTCGCCACGGACATCTACCGGGACACCACGATCGAGAAGGCCCCGGTGGTGCTGATGCGATCTCCCTACAACAAGGTCGGCAGCCGCTCTGTCGCGGAACGATTCGCGAAGGCGGGCTATGTGGCCATCGTTCAGGATTGCCGTGGCAAGTTCGCCTCCGAGGGGACCTTTATCCCCTACAACAACGAAGGCCAGGACGGTTACGACGCCATCGAATGGATCGGCCAGCAGCCGTGGTGTACCGGGCCGATTGGAATGTGGGGCAGCTCGTACGTCGGTGCGACACAGTGGCAGGCGGCCGTCGAACATCCGCCGGGTCTCACGACGATCACCCCGACGGCCACATTCAGCAGCTTCTATCGAAACCTGTATCTGGGTGGAGCGGTCCGCCACTCCTTAATCTCGACATGGGCGTCGGGGAATTCTCCGAAACCGGAGGGAGCCACACCGAACGGCAACTGGAGCCAAACGCTGCTGCATTTGCCGCTCAGTGAAGTCGATGACCAGATCGGCTGGCCGATTCCCTGGTTGGAAGGGATGCTCACTCACCCAACGCCTGGCGGGTACTGGAAACGACTCGATATGACGCAGGACATCGTCGAATTGAAGCTGCCCGTGCAGCATGTCGTGGGGTACTACGACTTCTTTTCTCGCGAGTCGGTGAACAACTTCGTCCGCCTGCAGCAATCGGCAACCGATGTCGAAACTCGCAAACACCAGCAGCTGATCCTCGGCCCCTGGGACCACGGAACGATTGGCCAGACCAAGGTCGGCGAACTCGATTTCGGTCCGCAGGCCCAGTGGGACTCCGGTGCGGCGACGCTGCTGTGGTTTGATCGCTACTTGAAACGCGACCCGCAAGTCACCGCGACTCCGCTCGTCCCGGTGAGGTACTTTCTGCTCGGCGAGAACCAGTGGCACGATGCGGAGACATGGCCGCCCGCTGGCACGGAACAGGTCGCGTTCCACCTGCGTTCTACTGGTCATGCCAATACGCGAGCCGGCAATGGCCAACTGAATCGCATCGCTCCCACCGACGATGAAGCAGTCGATCGATTCCGGGCGGACCCCGCCGATCCCACGCCCGCCTGCCCCGTCACCACAGCGCGGCCGATCCAAGCCGCGACCTGGGCTCCGATCGATCAACGATCGATCGAGGACCGTACAGATGTGCTGGTCTATACGACCGAGCCACTCACTGAGCCGTTGTCGTTCGCTGGCAACGCCCGAGCGGAGTTGTTCGTCTCGGCTGATACGCCGGACGCCGATTGGGCAGTCCGGCTGACCGACGTGCATCCGGATGGAGCGTCTTACAACCTGGCGGTCGGAATTTTACGCGGACGCTATCGCAAGTCCGAACTGCAACCGGAACTCCTGACCCCCGGAGAAGTCGACCCGATCACAGTCGACCTCGGCCCCATCGCCGCGCAGCTGGCTCCGGGTCACTGCCTGCGAGTCGATATCAGCGGGGCCTACTTCCCATTGTTTGATCGGAATCCGAACACCGCTGAAGGCATCTTCGGGAAGTCGACCGCGATCGCCACGGAGTCGGTCCATCACACTCCCGCGCACCCCTCGCGGATCATGCTTCCGGTCTTCACGAATTCGCACACGACAACTTCCGGGGTGCGGCGATGACCGTATCCCCACTAGAATCCAACTCAAGCGTTCGATTCGCCGAGGACGAGTGCTGACTGCCCCCGCTCAGCGGGTGGCCACCCCGCGCTAGAACGAGCTAAAACACGAATGGCTCGTATTCTACTTCGGCTGATTCTCACAATCGCTGAGAACTGGACAGCGTAGTCCGTCCGTTTGCCCGGAGAGCCGCTTGGCCCTCTTGCATTCGGTGGCGAGGGCAGGCAGTATGTCGGAATTGGAATCCCATCGGGCGGGCTGTCGACCCGTGTTCCTTGTCCGCTGCTCTCGTCCCACCCCATGCCAGTTCTGATCGAACTCACGGAGATCACCAAGGACTACGGACGGTTCCGAGCGCTCGATCATGTCTCGCTGAAGATCGAGTCGGGCGTAACCGGACTTCTGGGGCCGAATGGGGCGGGCAAGACGACACTGATTAAGGTGTTGCTCGGGTTGGTGCGGACGACGAGCGGGCATGGTCGGCTGCTCAACTTTGAAGTCGGAAGGCAAGCGCGGGAGATCCGGGCCAAGGTCGGGTATATGCCCGAGGATGACTGCTATCTGCATGGCATGACCGGGGTCGAGTGCGTGCAGTTCGTCGCTCAGCTGTCGTTCAAACCAATCATGAAATCATGACATATTCTATTGACAGCGTGATATGGGACGATAAGATCACTTGGAAGCAGAAGAGTTGCGGCCAGAGTTGACTGCTTACTGCTTACTGCTTACTGCTTACTGCTTACTGCTTACTGCTTACTGCTTACTGCTTACTGCTTACTGCTTACTGCTTAGGAGAATTGCAATGAAGATGTGTCTGATGGCTGCGTCTCTGCTGGTTGTTGCTGTGATGGGTCTCGCCTCCGCCTCGCCCTCACCGGTCGGGAGAGAGATGACAAGTGCCGAGTCTTGGAGCAAGTTGGGAGGCTTCGGAGTGAAGTGCGTCGCTTCGGATCCCCAATGTGTCAATGACTATCCGGCACTCTGTAGTACCCAAGCGTATACAGCATGCTACATGGAGGTTGAGATCACTGACAACGGTGGCAATAAGTTGTATTGTAAAAATCAGATGACAATGGATAGAAGTTGTACTGACTCAGGGACTTCGGTCTGTTTGGTCTACCGGGGATGCCGCTGGGATGTCGACACGAATAAATGTGTTCGAAATACTGGGCTTTCGAACAACTACGCGTCGACTGTTGCGCAGGTGGGAGGATCATTGTGCCCGTGAGGTACTGAATCCGTCGCAGTGACGGGGCGCAATTGTCAATCGGAGACTGGCTCGTGTCATGCTCGAACGGGGAGGAGTTGCGGTTCACGGAAACCGCAACTCCCTCCGAGTACGTCGATGAGGGTTCAAGACATGCAATTCATTCGATGTTTCAGCCTCGCGATGGTGCTGGCTTGTCGTGTCGCGAGCGGTGAATGGAACCCCATTCCGGAAAATGAAGTCCCCCAAGTTCTTCAGCTGGCGGAGTCCGCCTTGGAAACGCAATGGAAGGCGTCTTCGCGAGGTTGGTGCAAGGGGATCATCCACCATTGCATGCAGTCTGACGGCTCGGATGGGCCCATGGAACTCGAGGTCGCCTGGGATAAACAGAATGTGTGCGTGCTGTTCTATCGCTGCGAAAGCCCGATCAGCATGCCGCCGAAGTTTCACTCGATACTCGATGCCGTTCTACTTTATACGCCGAACTCCGAGTGGAGTTACTCTCGCGAAGCGGACATGTTTTTGGGCAATAAAAGAACATCCCCGCAAAAATTGAACTCGGATTGGGAGATTCGCCCCCAGGAACAGTGGTTGAAAGTCTCGAATTATGAGACCGATCATCGTAAATTCCTTGAAATGATGAAGAAACAGGAGATTCATGCTTCTCGCTCCGACGATGGCCGGGTGCAAATTTATTCTCGTCGATTTCGCATGGAGTTTGATCCCCGATTCGGATTCGGGATTGTGCTGTTCGAAAAAGGCATGAATACGCATGAATTGCGAGACGAGGAAAAGACAACGATTCCCGAGAGATATCGGTACGAACTCGCGAGCGACCCGCATGGAGTGTGGTACTGCAAGGATGTGATGTACTCGCAGTGGCCTGTGGGGGGCGGCGGTGACCCCCAGGACACTCACATCATGACGGTTTCAGAGTACGACTCGGCCCCGCCGCCGGAGAAGATGCGTTTTAATTATAAGTCGTTGCCGATTCCGCCCGACACTCGAGTGTTCTCATCCATTCCGGGCAAATCGGGGCAGTGGGTATATGGAAAGGAGAAGGGGGGGGAAGCGGAGATCGAGGGAGCCGCGTTTCGCAACTTGGGGAATAAGATGCAGACGCGAGGGTTCGCGCATGCGGAACGAGGGGTTGCGAAGTGAGAGGGTTGAGGACACGGGTGGCTGACGTCGCCCCGCTCGCTGGCTCTGAGAGGAGTAATGATCTATGACAATTCGAATGTCTCTCTGGTTTGCGTGCTTCGCTTTCTGGGGCGGGTTGACTGTTGCACGAGCGGCGGATGACCCGGTTTCGCCGGATGGTGATATGCTGTGCGGAGCCAAGTGTTTGTACACGGGGTTGGTGGCGCTCGAGCTTGATCCGGGGGAGTATCCGGAGTTCCTCGAAAAGTGTGGCAGTGTCCAGCCGCAGGGATTTTCCATCGGCCAACTGGCCGAGGTTGCCGAGAAGTATGGAGCCCAGACGTTGGCCGTGCAGACAACGTTGGAGAATTTGAAACTCCGCGAAGAACGCTTCGTCTGCATCGCACATGTGGACGGCAACCACTTCGTGAATGTGGGCGATGTCAACGACAGTTCCGTGTGGGTCGTCAACCCGCCCGTGGAAAGCTCAGTGGCCCGCGAACTCTTTACGAATCGTTGGGAGGGATACGCACTGCTGCTCTCGAAGTCTGAGTTGGTGCGTGAAGAAGACTTGCGACAGCCGTGGGGGTGGAAATGGATGTTGGGTGCGGTCGGAATAGCTGCTGGAATCGTGGTGTGGTTCGTGGTCCGGAAGAGGGGCGACTCATGAGAACGAAGACTGTGGCCATTCACGCTGTGCAAGAGCGTCTTTTTTCTGAGAAAAAGGCGAAATACAACCAGGCAAACAGGAATGTCTACCCCACTCATGAGAGCACTCAAGCGGGTTTCACGATTGTGGAACTGTTGGCGGCGATCGCGATTATTGGTCTGTTGATCGCGCTGATCTTGCCCGCCGTTCAGGGGGCGCGAGAAACCGCGCGGAGGATGGCCTGCCAAAACAGCCTGCATCAGCTGGGGCTGGCGTTGCACAATTTTGAGGAGCGCGCACGAGAATTTCCCACCGAGAATTACTTTGCCCCGGATCCTCGTAGTGACATGCGTCATTCCGTATTGAGGCAGTTGCTGGCGGATCTTGACCAGTCAGTTCTGGCCAATGAGATGAACAGCCCCATGCACGTGCCAGACGACGATGATCCATTGATCGGCCTGTTCCTGTGCCCCAGTGATCCCGCGAGTTCGCGGGGTACCAATTATCGAGCCTGTATTGGGGATCAATCGTTAAATTACGACTCCAAACACAGAGGGCTATTTGCCTTTGAGCCGAGAAAAGCGGGTGAAATCACCGATGGTTTGAGCCAAACGGTGGTGATGAGCGAGCGGATTCGATCGGATGAATCGCTGGTTCCATTCCAACGCCCTGCCGACTGTGCGGGGTCGGGTCTGTGGAGTCTGTTGCCCGCCTTTTATACTGTCACCGCCGATGAGATGCTGGCCACCTGCCGTGCGCTGACGGGTTCTGGGACTGGCTACTCTGGAAAGATGGGCTGGTATTGGAGCAAAGCTCAAGACTTGCAGACACAATACAACCATGTCGCTCCACCCAACTCGAAGGTGGCTGACTGCGGGATCGCGGATTATGGAAGTTACCTTCCTGGGGAACTGCGAGCAAAGAGTGCCAGTGATGACGAAAGTGGGCAGATCAGCGCTCGCAGTTATCACCCCGGCGGTGTGAATTGCTTGCTGGGGGATGGTTCGGTGCGATTCGTGTCCGATTCGATCGATCTGGGGCTGTGGCGGGCCCTCGCGACGATCGCGGGGAGTGAAGTGATCGGTGAGTTTTAAGGGTGTCGCCTTTTGGGCTGTCACTTTTTGCTCCACAATCAAGGCGCTCTGTTGCGGAGCAAAAGGCGACTGTCCACGGGTTCGAAGTCCTCTGGGGGATTGAATGACTGCGTCTTCCACATCGCGCACTTGTCTCGGTTGGGTTTGGTTGGCTCTGGCAGGCTGCGGGGGGACAACCGCGCCACCGGTTTCCAAGCCCTTCGATCCGGCTTCCCCCCCGGTGATGGTAGTTGTTCAACCGACTCGAAATCTGGGAGTTATCGATCTCGGAAAACGGATCGAAACCTTCGAAATCTCGAACACTGGCGGTAGCGATTTGACCATCAAATCGCTGACAAAATCGTGCAGCTGCCTCAATGTCAAGTTAAGTCGGGAGCAGATACCTCCTGGTCAGTCGGCCAGCCTGCAGCTGACGATTGAACCGAAACAACCTGAGCAACGCGGGGCTTCTCTGCTGATTGACTCTGACGATCCGTTGTCTCCGAAATCGCGAGTGTCCGTCGACTGGGTGGCTCGTGGTCCGATCAATGTGGAACCGGAAAAACTCGATTTTCGTGTAGTCCGCCCCGGTGTGGCTTCGACGATCAAGTTCCAGATCGTCACGGACATGAGGAAAGTGAAAGCGAACAGCAAGTCGTTCGCGCAAGCCACTCCTCGCGACTTGCTTCAAGCCCAACTTGTCAGTAACACCGCTACCCCCGAGCAGCGTGTGGAGACGTGGGAACTCACCCTGAAAGCCGATGAGACGAGTACAGAAACGCAGGGAATGGTGGTCCTGAGTTTCGAGGGAGCGGATGCAGGCGATATCCAGCTTCTCGTCAACTGGGAGTTAAGAAACGCTGTCCAGGCGACGCCCCGAAGTCTATTTCTCGGCGTGGGTGGACCCGGTGAGAAACTGACCAAATCGATCGAACTTACCTCTGACCCCGGAGTGATTCTGAAAGTGAGCCAAGCCAGTCAGCTCGAAGGAGTGATTGATTTCACCGCGAATGCCGTGGAAGTCAACTCCGAGACGACCCGAGTCGAGATCATCGCCACGCTACCCGTGAAAGCCGGGAGCTACATGGGCCGCTTGAGTGTGGTATGCGAGTCGCCAGCAAACATGGTCGTCGAAGTGCCAGTGATTTGCGTCGTTCGGGAGACGACAACCGAGAAGTTATAATTCAGTGAAGATCGACGACGGATTGCTGACGGTGGCGACTCAAAATCCCTCGCGCGTGTTCGAACAGCT
>JAYSUV010000189.1:0-1952 GCA_043718945.1 Planctomycetota bacterium | reverse complement strand
GTCTGGCGGCGACTGACGATCAATTCACTCGGGGCTTCCAATGTTTTGGTTGCCATGAACACACACACCTTTCGGGGGAAAAAGGAGAATTCAATCGGCCAAGTCCCTGCTCCCTCGGGGGGCTTGATGCGATACGGATACAGTCCGTCATGATCAGTATGCGTTGTGTTCTCCGATCAGGCTGAGTTTAAGAATCGACACACTTGAGAAAGGGGCGTGAGGCGAATCGGTTATAGCGATTACTCGGGTTTCGTAATCCCTGATCGTTACAGCGATCTACGGCGTGTGGTTCCTCATTCCTGTGGCGTTTTTCCGACACCAATCCGTCAGGTCTTTCCAGATTGACCTACGTTGAGGGAAGCCTCGCAGTGTGCTGCCCCCCTCTTTACGTGAATCTGAGTCATGGCCCTCTCCACAATCCGACTGCCCCAGAACGGAAGCACCCACCGCGTCGAGACGGGCTGGTGTCTGACCGGCTGCTTGCCTCCAGCCCACTCGTTGTCGTCCATTGTCATCGATGCCGACTCGTTCATTATCGGACGGCGACCGGGCGTCAATATGCAAGTCTCTTCAGTCCGTGTCTCGGGACGACACGCCGAGATTCTCCGCGTGGGCGACCACCTCTTCATTCGTGATCTGGGCAGCACCAACGGCACCTTCGTCAATCGTCGCCGCGTCCGGCAACCGACTCCGATCGGGGACGGCGACCATATCGAGATCGCGGATCTGGAGTTCCGTTTGGAGTTCCACAAATTACAAAGCGACTCAACGTACAACATGAAGAAGACCACTGCGTGCGTCGAGACCATGGAGTCGGACTGGGTACTCAGCCAGTTCGAGCGACTGATTCGGGAACGCGCGGTCACCTCTTACTTTCAACCGCTCATCTCGCTGCAGGACAATTCGATCATGGGCTATGAAGCCCTGGCCCGCAGCACCGTCTCCGGTCTGGAGAATCCGGGACTGATGTTCCAGACCGCCAAGATGGTCAGCCGCGAAGTGGAACTCTCCATCATCTGCCGTCAACGGGCGATGGAGGGGGCCACCCAGCTCGCCATGGGGTCCAGAATCTTCTTGAACACCCATCCCCTGGAGTCTCCGTCGGTTGATCTGATTCCGTCGATCCAGTTACTTCAGAAGCAGTACCCGCATGTTCCCATCGTGGTCGAGATCCATGAAGGGGCTGTCCTCGACGAGTACACGATGAGCGAAACCGCCAAGGCGATTCGCGATCTGGGAGCCGAACTGGCCTACGACGACTTCGGTGCGGGACAAGCCCGGCTCGTGGAACTGGTCAAGATCCCGCCCGACTATCTGAAGTTCGATATGTGTCTGATTCGGAACATCGACAAGGCCGATGCCCAACAACGGCGGATGCTCAAAATGCTGGTCGACATGGCGAATGACATTCCGACGATCACCCTGGCCGAAGGGATTGAAACCGCTGGCGAGGCGGAAGCGTGTCGTGACCTCGGGTTCCATCTGGCCCAAGGGTATTATTTCGGCAAGCCGATGACCGCTGAAAACGCCGTCCTCGCTGCGGATACACAGAAGGCCATGCGGGCTGTGCAGTAGGTCACCCGACAACCCCACTGATATCCGGTTCAACCGACTCGTTGGAGGGCGGTCACGGCTGACGATCCAAGACTTCATCCAGACGTTTGGCCTGTCTTGGTACACGGCGTGTGATTGATGTCGCGAGGCGGAAGAAGTTGGGTGTCCGAATTGATCGGGGCTGAATCGCAGCTACACTCCGCACAGATTGCTTGATGTGCAGAGTCGACATGGGCCAGCGATGTTCTCTGCACTGCAAACGCTAGAAGTTCGTGTGTGCAGAGAGAAACTCTGAGGCCCTACTTCTACTGTCCGGTTTAGGTTCTGCGTTGGTTCCTCAATGGCGGCAGGAGGTTACGGGATTCGTAGCGGAAGGCCCTCGCGAGTTCGTTGCGTTG
>JAYSUV010000188.1:0-5309 GCA_043718945.1 Planctomycetota bacterium | reverse complement strand
TCGCCTCGGCACGGCTCCAGCCGGTGTGTCCTCGTCCGCGAAATAGGGTGCTGATGCAATCATCGCACGTCCCGAGAGCAGGAGAACGCTCGACGATTCGCCGAGCGTGGTGATTCTAAGCACGTTGCCAGAGTCGGACAACCACGAACGCCATGAAGTTCGCGATTCGGTTCTGCGAAGGATCCGTTCAGAGAAACATGCGATCTGTTTCCAAGAGTCTGCCAAAGCGAAAATCGGTCTCGCCCCCACCAAGAGGACTCGCCCGAGAGCTGTGAACACGATTGTGGTGAAGTCGTTCCCCCGTGGGGCACGTTTTTTACGTGCCCGTCCTCAGTGCCGTGCCCGTCACATCTCTGGCGGTAGCTCATGTCGCTCCGCGACTGAGATTCCACCTGCTGGACGCCCTTTCGGGCTCCGCGAGAGTGGGGGATTTGGCAGGCGGAATGCGAGTCGCGGAGCGACATCGCCTACGTTCCATCGTGCTCACAGCACCGGCCTCGCCCTCCTCTGACTGAAAACTGACGACTGAAGACTGAAAACTGTGTATTGCCGTGGGATTCGCCAGCTGTCGATTGCTTCGTTGTCGCGGTCTGCGGTAGAACTGCCCGAGCCAGCTTTCCCCACTGGCGCATGACTCCCCCACGAAGGTGCCATTGATGTCTCCAATCGCTCCCCTCGACAACCGTCGCTCCTTTCTTCAGCAAGCGGCGCTGGCTGTTGCCGGCATGACGGCCCTCTCGCAGTCCACTCGGGCTGCGGAATCCACTACCTCCCCTCAACCACTCATTCAGCCCGGTGACACCGTACTCTTCCAGGGTGACTCCATTACCGACGCGGGCCGCAAGCGCGAGACAGCTGCCGAACCCAACAACCAATCAGCTCTAGGCGGTGGGTATGCCTTCATGGCAGCTGCCAACCTGCTGACGGCTCAGCCAGATCTCAAGGTCTTCAACCGCGGCATCAGCGGGCATAAGGTGTTGCAGCTGGCCGAACGCTGGCAGGCGGACTGCCTCGACATCAAGCCGAACGTGCTAAGCATTCTGATCGGGGTCAACGACATCTGGCACAAGCGAAATGGCAAGTACGACGGCACCGTCGAGATCTACGAGCGGGATTTCCAGGCACTCGTTGTCCGCACTCGCGAAGCCTTGCCCGAAGTGAAACTGGTCATCTGCGAGCCATTCGTTCTCCAGTGCGGGGCCATTGACGACAGTTGGTTTCCTGAGTTCGACAACTACCGCGCCGCTGCTAAGCGGGTCGCCGAGGAAGCCAAAGCGGTGTTCATCCCGTTCCACAGCCTGTTCGAAGCAGCTGTCAAGCTGGCCCCTCCGGAACACTGGGCCAAGGATGGGGTGCATCCGTCGAACTATGGGGCGGCGCTGATGGCCCATGCCTGGGTGCAGGCGGTGTCGTGAATGACTCCCGGTCCCTTCTCTTTCTGGTGAATCGACGCGGTTCCCTACGGTCAGAAGATTTCAACGCAAACACGCCAAGGCACCAGGACGCGAAGGGGGACGGACTTGCAGCAAACTCTGTGTCTCCCTTTTGGTTGCGGCTATGCCACGCTGTGACCTGTGTCATCACCTGCGGCTCGCCCATTGCGACATGAGGCACTGCGGGGACATTCTGCCTACCCTTCTGGCACGCACACAATCAGCGGGACTCCTCTCGGAACGGTGACTTGGCGGTGAGGACGCTCTATTATCATGGAGCCCCTGCCCTGCCCCTCGACTTGAGCCCCTCGTGGATCCCGTCACTCGCATCTCCCTCGACAACGCAGCCACCAGCTTCCCGAAGCCGGATGTGGTCGTGCGTGCAATGACGGAGTACATGACCGAGTGCGGGGTGGCTGCGGGGCGAGGGAGTTCACGCCGGGCGACGGAACTGGATGGTCGGATTGCCAGCTGCCGTGCGGCACTCGCACGGCTGTGGAACGCCGAGTCGCCGCGCGAGATCGTGTTCACGTTCAACGGCACGGACAGTTTGAATCTGGCGATTCATGGCTGCCTGCGACCGGGCGATCATGTGGTCACAACCGAACTGGAACACAACTCCGTGTTGCGACCGCTGCGGGTCTGGGAAACCGAGCAGGGGGTGACGCTATCGATCATTCCTCCGGAGGCCGATGGGCGGGTCAGCCCCGCTCGCATCGGTGAGGCACTGCGACCAAACACCCGCCTCGTGGCGTTGACTCATGCGTCGAATGTGACCGGAGTGGTCCAGCCGATCGCCGAGGTCGGGGAGCTGTTGCGATCCCGTCCCGAGGTGTTGTTTCTCGTCGATGCTGCTCAGACTGCGGGGCATGTGCCGATCGATGTCCAGCAGGTGCGAATCGACCTGCTGTGCTGCTCGGGACACAAAGGACTACTCGGTCCGCTCGGGACGGGAGTGGTTTACATCAAATCGTCTCGCGTCGCCGAAGTGCGGTCGCTCCGCCAGGGCGGGACCGGATCGCAAAGTGAATCACTCGACCAGCCGACACAGTCCCCCGACAAGTACGAATCGGGCAACCCCAACGCGGCTGGACTGATGGGCCTCGCCGCAGCTGTGGAGTGGATACAGGGCCAGGGGGTTGAGGCTTTGGCGTCGCGTGCGGCTCCGCTGGTGCGGATGTTGTATGACGGACTGATCGGCAATCCGAGTATTCGAGTGCTGACTCTGGACCCCGCACTGGTCGAGAACGCGGGCGTGGTGAGTTTCGTACTTGAGGGCATCGACCCGCGCATCACGGCCACGTTGCTGGATGCTCACTTCGGGATTGAGGTTCGCGCGGGGCTGCACTGTGCGCCACTGATTCACCGCAGCTTGGGGACACTCGACACAGGCGGGACGGTCCGGGCCAGCGTCGGACCGTTGACAACCGAGGCCGACATTGACGTCCTGCTGACAGCGCTGATGATGATTACAACTGCGATGTGAATGCATGATTCGATCCTCCAACACGACGGCTGAGTTTTGAAGTTGAGCGATTGGGACACGGAAGATGCGGATGACCCAGCGCGGCGTAGCCGCAACCAAAGGGAGGAGCTGTCAGCATTTTTCCATCCCGGAGGGATGCCAGCCATTAGCCGGTGGTTGAGCGCAGCGACACCACCGGAATCCAGGCCCGCCCGATTTTGCATCCCGGAGGGATGCCAGCAGGCATCGCTCTCGAGAGGAATTTGCCTCGCGGGCCGACGGCTTTCTGCCATCCCTCCGGGATGGGGGACCGCGACACGATTGGCGTCCGGTGGTGTCGCTGCGCTTAACCACCGGCTAATTTCTCAGACCCCTGCCGGGGTCGATTGGTGTTCGAGGCCACTTCCGGAAATGTGCGCAGCGTGCGCAAATTCTTGACGTGAGTAGTACGGACAATAATGCGTCTATCGCCGAAATCGTGAGATCCCGGACAACGATCGTATGACGCTCCCTGTCTCACCATGTCGACTTCGAACAGGCCATTTTCCGTGCAGTCCGTGCGATCCGTGTCCGAAAATCGGACCTTCAAAATGCGTCAGAGAGGGCGAACGTCTCTCGATGCAATCTGCGGGCTTGATCAGACGTTGCTTGGCGATACCCCTCGCTACGCTCGGCCCTCGCTGACGCGTCGGGTTGGTGAGTCTCTCGGAGTGGCGGATGGCCCGCGATTTGTGGACACTCACGGCGAGTGATGACATGTCACATCGATCTCATGAGGAACTCACTGATGACCAATCTTCGCTCTGTCTGTTGGCTGGCAGTCTTGCTGCTGGGAACCACGACTCTTTGGGCAGATGAACCCGCGAAAACGGATCCGATGGAGAGCCTGCATCTCCTCGAACCGATCTGGGACGGAGAGATCGTCCACGGCGAAAGCACCGTACTCTTGCAGGAGAAAGACGGGGCTCCGCTGATCGGTCGGTTGGCCTTTCCAGTGCAGGAGATTCTCTCGGTCCGTAACTCCAATCGCGAACGAGAGTACGATGTGGCGAAGCAGGTGCAGCTGCACGCGAATGGGACGATCGAGCTGACGGTGGAGACGCAGGCTCCGTTCGTGAGTCTGTCGGAGCTGTTCAAGCCAGCCGACGCGCCAATGAGTTACAAACATCGTGTGGATCACCCGGAGCAGTCGCTGCTCTACGTACCCGGACGCTGGTTTCATGACCGTCAAGTGGAGGTCACCTATCGACGCAAGGCGTATACCTGGAAGGGGGCGATCCCGCACTTTGCCGCGGAGCAACTGCCCCGCACGCTGGCGAAGCTCCAGGCCGGTGAGCCACTGACCATTGGCGTCAGCGGAGACAGTATCGCATTTGGCGGGGATGCGTCGGGCCTGAACAAAGTGGCTCCAAATCAGCCCGCGTTTCCAGAACTGGTCACGCAGCAATTGGGGCAGAGTTACAAGTCCGCCATCACTCTCAAGAACCTCGCCATTGGCGGCTGGGGCATCGCCAATGGGAACGCCGATCTCGACGCCCTACTGGCCGAGAAGCCCCAGCTGATCATCATGGCGTATGGTATGAACGATGTCGGTCGCCGCGACCCAGCGTGGTTCAAGCAGCAAGCCGAGGAGTTCATTCAACGTGCGCGAAAGGCCGACCCGAATGTCGAGCTGATCCTAGTCACTCCGATGCTGGGTCACGTCGAGTGGATTCATACGCCGCGTGAGATGTTCTTCAGCTACCGGGATGAATTGCAGTCGCTCTGCGGGCCGGGGATTGTGCTGGCCGATGTGACCTCGGTGTGGCATGAGTTACTCCAAAACAAGCACGACCTCGACCTGACCGGGAACGGGCTCAACCACCCGAACGACTATGGACACCGGTTGTATGCGCAGGTGCTGCTGGCGCTGCTGGTGGAACGGGCGAAGCCATAGACGATGTCGCTCCGCGATTCGCATTCCGTCTGCCATAGCCCCCCGCTCACACACGGTCCGAGTGGGCGTCTAGCAGGAGGAATCTCAGTCGCGGAGCGACATGAGCTACGGGTACGTAGGAAACGTGCCCCACGGGGAACAACGCATCCATTGATCGCGGCGGCGGAACTGCTCGCGGGAGGAGAGCGGTTTCTACCGGTTGCATCCCCCCCGTCGACCGGCGATGATGATCGTTCACAAACGTCAGTCGAGGACAGCATGGCCATTCGAGTTCAATGCCCGGAATGTGAAGCGGTCTACCAGCTGAAGGATGAGCTGGCGGGCAAGTCGGTGCGCTGCAAATCGTGTGGGACAACGATTCCGGTTCGTGCGTCTCGCCCCCCGGAAGAGCAGTACGAAGTGGTCCACGATGACGAGGATGAATTCGAGGAACCGGTCGCTCGCCCAGGGCGTGGCGGCTCTCGTTCCCGCTCCG
>JAYSUV010000187.1:0-5310 GCA_043718945.1 Planctomycetota bacterium | reverse complement strand
ATACTTCTCGCGGGGAGAAATGAGGCATTTCGTAGGACGGACATCCTTGTCCGTCCGTGAGGAAAACCTCGGCAAGCGACGGACGAGGACATCCGTCGTACGTCTCAATCTGTCCCGCGTGAAGTATAGATCGGAGCTACGGGGGCGACCTGTGCCTCCCCGGTGGATGACGCACTGCCCACAGGGGCTATTCTTCGAGTGGAGTGAAATCAATCATTCGGGAGATCGAGATCTGAGCCGCCAGGCGCTCGCCCAATGGCACTTACTCTACCAACCCGAAGCGTCAGCGAGGGCGAGCGAAAGCGAGTTTTCCCCAAGAATCCCTCGCTGACGCGTCGGGTTAGTGATCTCAAGTCAGTGCCATTGGGCGAGCGCCTGGCGGCTCACAAATAGGTCAATCCTGAATGCTCGAAGTCGATGAGGCTGACCTTTCCGCGACGACTCTCTATCTTAGTGCCATCCAGACCCCCTATCGTTGAAGGCAACTCCCATGCGCGATCCCCGTATCGAAAGACTCGCTCGGCTCCTGATCGAGCACTCCACCCGCCTTGAACCGGGCGAGAAAGTGCTCATTGAGGCGTTCGACCTCCCGGACCCGCAACTCATCACAAACCTCGTTGAGATCGCCGCGGAGAAGGGGGCCCACCCGGTTGTTTCGCTCCGGAACACCAGCGTGCTGAGGTCGCTCTACCGCACGGCGACGGAGACCGGGATGCAGCTGATTGGCGAGATCGAGCGCGACACGATGGCGAAGATGCAGGCGTATATCGGGATTCGCGGGGCAAGTAACTCGAACGCGATGGCCGATGTGCCCGCCGACAAGATGGACCTGTACCAGCGGCTCTGGTGGCAGCCGGTACATACGGCGCTGCGGGTGCCGAAGACCAAGTGGGTCGTGCTGCGCTACCCCACCCCATCGATGGCCCAACTTGCCCGGATGAGTACCGAGGCGTTCGAGGACTACTACTTCGATGTCTGCACCGCCGACTATGCCGAGATGGCGAAGCGGCAGGAACCACTCCGCGAGCTGATGCTGGCGACCGACCATGTGCAGATCAAAGGGCCGGGCACCGATTTGAGCTTCTCGATCAAGGACATCCCGGTCATCCCCTGCAACGGTCGGCGTAACATCCCCGATGGAGAGGTGTTCACCGCCCCAGTCCGCACGAGTTGCAACGGAGTCATCAGCTACAACACCGGCTCGCTGTATCAGGGGACCGTCTTCGAGGGGATCAAGTTCGAACTGAAGGACGGCAAGATCATCCACGCCGAATGCCGAGGCGAGACCGCGCGACTCAACCAGATTCTCGACTCGGACGAGGGAGCCCGGTACATCGGCGAGTGGTCGCTGGGCTGTAACAACCGCGTGAAGAAGCCGATGCTCGACACGCTCTTCGACGAGAAGATCGGCGGGTCACTACACTTTACCCCCGGCCAAGCCTACGAAACCGCCGACAACGGCAACCGCAGCCGCGTCCACTGGGACCTGGTCCTGATCCAGACACCGGAGTACGGCGGCGGGGAGATTTACTTCGACGGGAAGCTGGTGCGCAAAGGTGGCCGGTTCATCCCGGAGGCGCTGCTGCCGCTGAATGAGGGTCTGTGATCTACCAAACGCTGTGAGCTCAATTCCCTGTTTTAATCCGGTACTCTGCATGAGGAGATAGCGGTGAGAAGTATGATTGGAATCGTTCTGGGATCGCTACCTGGCATTATGATCGCATGGGCAAGCCCGAATTACGGGGTGGCAATTGCGATAGCCGGAGGGCTCATTGGTGGGCTGGTCGCTTGGCAGCGAATCGGATTTGTGCGGCTACTGGGATTAACGGTTTTCGCCGTGGCAGGAAAATCTATACCAAGTCTGGCTGATGCTGTTCTCGAGGCAACGGAAGAGAGGGATCGAACAGAATCGAAAGATGGTCTGACGAACTGGTTGGGCGCAGGATGGAGGAGCAATGCGGGATCACGGCAGGGTTGGTTGGTGATCGTCGGGTTGTTGTTGGGTGCGATTGTGGGAGGGGCGGCGTCCTATTTCGAACTGCAAACAGCTCAAGCCAAGGGGGCCGGTTATATGTTGCCGATTGTCTACTCTCGTTCCGATTTTCCATCGCAGGCATTCTATTTGGCGTTTCTGATCACAACCGTATTTGGTGTGATTGCCTCTCTGATGGCATCGTCCGCATTTCGCCGCCCGATGCTCATGGGAGCGGGTATCGGTGGGCTGTTCGGCCTGATCACCGGGATGACTTCGAGCATGCCAATTGGGCAGAAGATGGCCATTGCATTTGACATGGCACTATTTGCGACCTTCGGGGCGATCATGCTCGCTTTGTTGGTGGACTGGGACTGGGATGCCTTGAGCACTTCCGAGACTGCCGACGAAGACAATCCAGAAAGAGGTGGCTGAGTACCAGAGCGATTCAGACACAAGAGAACATGGTGGCCCCATTGTCGTTTTGAATATCTGTACCGCCGACTACGCCGAGATGCCAAGCGGCCGGAATCGCCCCGCAAGCTGAAGCTGGCCACCGACCGTAGTGCAGATGCGGGGGAACCACGGGGACGCCGCGCTGCATCAGTTCCCAACTGGTCAGGCGGGCTCCTTGCAGCAACGGGCGAGTCTCGTCGGCGTAAACGTGCAGACGTTTCCCTTGAGCATGAGCCGCTCATCGTTCCCGGAGCGAGAATCGAATACGATCTCATTGAATGGAGTGGGAATTGAGTGATCGCACCTCGTCCTCGACGATGGCCACTGACAATCATCCGACCACGCGAGCGAACCTCTGATGGACGAGAATCCGAGCCGAAGCCTCATCCGTGCGCGAGCCGACCTCGATCGGGCATGGGCCACTCATCGTGATCATCTCGGCCTGCTGGAATCGATCGCGAAACGAGGCCGAATCTCGTCGGCGGATCACGAGCAGAAGTTCGCCATTGCAGCCATACAGCTAGTGGTGGCCGAGCTGAGGTTCATGTTCGCGGAGGATCTTGGGCGGCCCCATGACGGGACTGACGATTGAGGCTCCTGGCTGAATGATCCCTGGTATTGCCGCGAAGTTGATGTAACGTCCGGTACGACGCCAACTCTTCCGTGCGATCCGGCCAGCGCTTCCCTGAAACTTTGAGGCATGGGCCAACAGTCGGTTTGTTCAAATCCGCTCGGATTGCGATGACGAGGACTGCTCGACTGCCGGGGGGTGTTCACGCAAACATGAAGTATCCCCTTTCCATTGAGAGTCGAGGGACGCACCGATAACCTCTTCACACTGGCACCCTTCATTTTCCCATCAGGCCCCACTCATGACGACCGACACCCAGACCGTGGAACATGTTCTCGTGGTTCCCACCTCTCTGTTTCACGAAGTCGGCCATTTCCAGGGGTTCCAGCCGAACATCGCCCCGTACCTGGAAACGCTGCTCGATCCGGCCTACACCAGCTACCGACCTCGCAACGAGATGGAGCAAGACCCCAACTTCAAACAGCTGATCCCCTACTGTATCTTTATGTGCCGGGGCGAAGTCTTCTCCTACCGACGCGGCAAGGGGCAGGGGGAGACGCGGCTCTTGAGCAAGCGGTCGGTCGGGGTCGGCGGCCACATTTCGTCGATCGACCAGCACGCGGTCAGTGTCTACCGCGAGGGGATGCGCCGAGAGATCGAGGAAGAGGTGTTTCTTGAGTCAAAATATACAGAACGGTGTATTGGTCTGATTAACGACGATGTGACCGAAGTGGGCAAGGTCCACTTGGGAATTGTTCATCTATTTGAGATCGATGAACCCAAAGTTCGGGGCCGTGAAGAGTCGATACAAGAGACAGGATTCGCAAAGCCGTCACAACTGATACTCGCCCGAGATCAGTTTGAAACCTGGTCGCAAATCTGCCTCGATCACCTGAATTCCTAAAGAATCCGGTGCCCTGGGCAGCACGCCCCAGCTGGCTCGCTGCGAACGCATCCGACAGATGACCCGCAAGATCAAGTGATCTTTTCGGGACGCTAGGCGTACGCGATGCGAGTATTCGAACACGGTCGGCGGGGGGCTGTTCAATGCCGCCGAACATGACCAGGGAGTGTGCATGATGCGTAGTGGTTTCAACCGATGGATCTGGACCGGTGCAGCCACTGTGGCGTTGACCGGAAGCATGGCTGCTTTCGCTGTGGCACAAGCTCCGGTGGCCCGGCCGCCCGTGGCGAAAGCTCCCGTGGCCAAGGCACCGGCGACTGGTGTGCCCGCAACTCGCCCCGCAGTGGCTGCTCCCGCAGCTCCCGCCTCGAACATCATTTCTGCCGAAGCCGCCAAGCTGCCGCTTCAGCCGGGTGGTGTGGACGAAGACGGGCTCGGCCAGATGGTCAATGCCTTGGGGCTGAAGCCCGAGAAGCAACTCCAACGGTATGACTTCGCCTTCCGTGCCGAGATGGATGGCACCGAGTGGACCCTCTCCATGTCAGCTGTCCTCAGTCAGGATCAGCAATCGCTGTGGCTGATGGCGTGGCTGGATGAACTCCCCAAGTCGTCAGAGGCCGTCCCGCGTGCCGCCCTGTTGCGACTGCTGGCGGAGAACGACAGCTTGGGCGATGGTAAGATGTTCGCCTACATCCCGAACAATCGCCGGTTTGTCATGCAGCGGGCCGTCGCCAATGAGCAAATGACCTCGGCCAAGTTCCGGTCTCTGCTGCAAGACCTCGGGGCCAGCGTTGTCGAGTCGCATGGCACTTGGTCGACCGCCGAATGGAGCAAGGGCACCCCCGCAGCTGCCACGACCGCTGTGGCACCAGTAGTTCGTCCGGCACAGACAGGGGCTCGTCCGCTGAATACCGCGACGAACGATTCGAAGACCACGACTCCTGTGAAGAAGTAACGTCCAGCGGTCACGGGTTTTGACAACTGACTCGAACAGTGCAAGGGGATCGCCGCAAGGCATCCCCTTTTTTTATTGTGAATCAGACGCTTGGCCATGACTGACGTGTCCGACAAAAGTCCCTGTCGCGTGGGCTTTAGCCCACGCGAAAGCGATATTCTCAGGGAAACGTGGGCTAAAGCCCACGATACTTCGAGTTCTGTTGGAAACGCCATGACTCGGAACGGATTGGCTGTCGTGACACCTAAACCCTGTGATACACAGCCGAAACGAGCAGTTTGCTCCGAGATCGAAACTCCGTCCGGTTGAGTTTGCATTTCTGGAAGCTCTCTGCCAAAATGCTTGGCTTCCCATTGGGATCCCGAATCGACTGAAAGGAATGCCTGCCATGGCTTTGGATCGTGCGTTGTTGGAGCGACAAGTGGGTCTGGCCAAGACTCGGTTGGAAAAGC
>JAYSUV010000186.1:0-16083 GCA_043718945.1 Planctomycetota bacterium | reverse complement strand
ACATGCCCACCGCCGAAGCCACCGCCGCCCTGACCACCCTGCCAGACAGCGGCCAATGGCACCTGGACTGGCCCATCCCAGGCCTGGCCAAGATTTAGGACCGCCAGGGATCGTGGGCAGACCCCATTTTCACTCGACGCTCGGAGAGATCGACTTCTTCCTCGGCAGTCAGGATGATGTCTACCTTCGTCTGGACGGTCGGGCTCAGGAACAGTTCCGCGAATCGCTCCGGTGTCCAGCGGGGTTCGGCTTCCTAGGGGTCTTTGTCTTCAGTGTCCGCCTTGGGCCGACTCCGGCTCGGTTCCATCCGCAGCAGCGACGGATCGAGATTGTCTTCGGGAATCCAGACCGGGAACGACCAGCGCAAGACGCGAGGCTCAATCGGGGGCCAGGACCGCACAGCCGCTTCGACCACCGCACAGTTTCGGCTCCTGATGCGGTCTGAGGATCAGGTGTGCATCCGCCGCGCGGCCCACGACAATAGGTCGGCTGCGTGGCGAGTCGACCCAGTATCCTCCCATCGCAATCGAGCCGCTCCGCTACTTCCGCTTCGCTTCGCGCATGACCGGCGCATCCGCCAAGACAAACACGATGATCTCTTCGCCCGCGAGTGTGCTGATGTCGTGATGCAAGCTGATGGTTGCCGATCCCGTGATCTCCAAGACAATCGCTTCTAGGCTCTGACGCGCGGCTTCGACAAGCTGGGTCCGGACCTGCTTCAGCAGATCGCGTCCCTTATCAGCGGGCACTGTTCGCACCAGATGCTGTTCCGCCCCCGTCAACACTCCCTTCAGACGTACGATCAGCATGTCACCGATCAGGTGGGCGTGGATATCTTTGGGGCCACGGCCCATGTACTCCTGCTCAAACCGAGCGAGTGCCGTGCAGACGGCAGATTCGATTTCGCCGAGAGTTTTCATTTTGGGTGGCCCCCGGAATGGACTCGAACGCGACCTCCCACGTCCGTGAGTGACACTGTATTCCGTTTTTGATGGGATTGCGACTGGTTCGGCCGCCGGATAGTGTGATCTCGACACCTCCGCAGGCATGTGCTGTTCCTCCCTCCCCATTAAATTTGGGGAATCAGTCAAAGAAAGAGGATTTCAGCTTTCTATTCTCCAGGACGCGGTTAGCATGGGGGTGTTGGTCAGCGGACTGATTGAATCAGCCGCCCCCGCAACAGAATTCGGAAGACAAGAGAAATTGCAGTCTGGGCAGTCCCCGGGCGGCGAGATCATCTGTAAGCCGACGTGGTGAGTTCCTTGGAAACAAGGGGTTCACCACGTCGGCTTTTTCGTTGGTGCCTCGGAAAGTCGGTCAACATGAGTGTTTCTCCAGGAACCATGGCACAACGGGTCGCTGATGCGGTCACGAAGTTTCAGACCGAACGAACGGGCCACGCTCCCAAAACGGTCACCGTGGTTCTGAACGACGACACACTCGTGGTCACGCTGCACGAGGCGCTCTCACCCGCTGAAATCATCCTCTCCAAGACCCCAGATGGTGCGAACTTCGTCCAGGACTTGCACCGCCGGCTCTTTGACAGCTCGGTCGGATTGTTGCGAGAAGAGATCAACCGCATTACCGGTGTGATCATTCGAGAAGCCGCTGTCGAGGTCGAGACGGCCAGCGGAGCAGTCGAACATGCGTTCCCAAGTGGGACGATGGTGCAAGTGTTCCGTCTCGCCAACAGCATCACTCCCGAGGCCTGGAACTGCCAAATCAAGAAAAGCAACGTCTGTTGCCAGCCAGCCGCGTAACCCTTGTTTCTCATTCCCCACAGACACGGAGATCCAGCATGTTGGTCCTCACTCGGAAGCCTGAAGAAGCGTTACTTCTTGGCAGCGATACCGATCCGCTCGGTGTGGTCTCGGTCACAGTTCTGTCCATCGAAGGCAACCGAGTGAAACTCGGTTTCCAGATGAAGGACGATGTCTCCGTCTATCGCTTGGAAGTTTGGAATCGCATGCAGAACGACGCGATGGTCAACAGCGCGTCGTAAGTCGTCCAGCCATTCCCCGCTGAATCACACAGTCCCTCCGGAGAGGTTTGTTCCTCACTGGAGTCTTGGCCCACTTCGGGCCGCAAGTCGTGTTCCTTCCATGGAGTGTTGATGATGTTTCGAAAACTTCTCTCGATCGCCGTGCTCACCGCCATGTTCAGCTTCGCGCTGGGCAATACCGATGCAGAAGCCCGGCACTGCCGCAACGTGTACCGCAGTAATGGCTACGGTCGGTCCGTGAACTATGGCTATGGCAATAGCGGATACGGCTATGGTCGTGGTGGCTTTTACGGTGGTGGCTACGGCAACTATGGCTACGGCGGCTATGGTCGTGGATGCGGTGGCGTCAGCTACGGCTACGGCTACGGCTACTAGGGATGATGAATCCTGAGTAGGCTCCGTCGCTCTGAGGGCCGGACGCGAGTTGCCTCTGGCGGTCCCTGTTTTCATGGACCGTAAACTCCGTCCGGCTCTTCAGTGAGCGTCAGTAAGCCTCTCGCTTCAATCGTTGAGTCAATGAAATCTCCCTCCCCCACACAATATAGATGGGGGGCCAAGCCAAATGTGTCATCGCTCCGGCGATGTCTGCTTTCACTAGTCTCTTACAGGTGGTCAACATGCGTACGACATCGATTCTCTCCGGAGCGGTACTCTCTGTCGGTGTGATCTGTTTCGGGGCCGACGACAAAGTCGTGCCGAAGAAACCTGCCCCTGCTGGCGCACAGGCTCCTGCCAAAACGGCCCCCGAAGCCCTAAAGCCAGCCGAGGCTCAGCCCGGCGACAAGCCGGTTTCGTCCGAGCAAGCCGCAGCCATCGAGGAGATTCGTCTCACCGACGAGTCATTCGCGAAGGCCTATGCAAAAGGGGACGCGAAAGCTGTCGCCGCTCACTTCACAGCCGACGCGGAGTATGTCGACGAAGCCGGAACAATCTTTCATGGTCGCCAGGCCATCGAAGAGACACTCACCGAATACTTCGTTCAGCACCCCCACTGCACTCTCGAAATGGACATCGACACTGTGCGGTTCATTAGTCCGGGTGTCGCAGTGGAAGATGGCATCACGACGATCACTCACGAAGAAGACGGATCGGAGTCGATCGACAGCCGCTACACGACAGTCCATGTGAAAGTGGGGGGCAAGTGGCTCGCCGCTAGCGTTCGCGATCAAGCTCCCAAAGAACGTCGGCAACACCGCGCTGAGCTTCGGCAACTCGACTGGCTCAATGGCGACTGGATTGACGAGGGCGACGACTCCATCGTCAGCTTCTCCTGCCAGTCCACTGACAAGGGGAACTTCCTGCTTCGGAAATTCAACATACAGATCGCCGGTCGCGACGCGATGAGTGGAACTCAGCGCATCGGCTGGGACCCTCTGACTGGCAAGCTGCGAACTTGGATGTTCGACTCCGAAGGAGCTTATGCCGATGGACTCTGGCATCGTGACGGCGACAACTGGGTACTGAAAACCACTGGCACGACAGCCGATGGTGAGTCCGCATCCAGCACCAGCATCTACACCCTGGTCAACGACCACACGATGACTTGGCAATCGATCGACCAGGAAATCGCGGGGGTCCAACAACCCGACAGCGAAGTGGTCACGATCGTCCGTCGGTCTCCCTCAGCCGCTCCCTCTGAAATCATCGCGACCGATCCCCAGTAGCGGACCGAACTCATCGTCGAGTTTTAACCAAATGAAACTCGACTTCACCTCACACTCATTTTTCGAAAGTTCAAACCATGAGACCAATGACTTGGAGATCCGCTCTCATGAGCGGTCTCATCTGTTGTGCCAGTTCTGCTGGATTGTGGGCCCAGGCGCCTGCTGACGTGAAGACCAAAGGCGATTCGTCAGATGCAGTTCTTGCCCAAGGTCAGGGCAAGGACGGCGGCGGTGGTCGCGGAGAGAACCCCGGTGCCGGTGGCGCGGGCAACCCTGGCGGCGGACGTGGTCATGGAGGCAATAGTGAGAACCGAGGCGGCAGTGCCCCACACTCAGGCAATAGAGATCGGTTGCCGCCTGGTGCAGTGCCAACTGTACCCTCGAATGTCGTGCCACGCATTCCCGGCAATCGCTCCCCATCATTCACTCGTCCCAATCCAGGGCGACAACCCGTTGCTGGAACCTCACCGTCTGTTCGCATTCGTCCCCCCGTCAACAGCGGAGATCGAATCCCCGGCGAGAATGGACCTCGTGTCACTCTCCGACCCGGAAATGTCATCCCTGGTGTGCGAGGCGATGCCGATGTCCGCATCGGTCAACAACGCCCCGGGACGAACCGCTCTCATATCGGCAGCCATCCCTTCAATGGGAATACCGTCACATTCAACAATCGCCAGTTTCGTGTCGGGCACGGTTCCTATCAACCCTCCTACTACCGCCACAATAACTACCACGGGTATTGGAACGGGAACCGAGGAAATAATTGGAACAACTCTGGATTCGGGTACGGGGTGGGATATCACTCTGGGAATTACGGCTACGGCTACGGCTACGGCTGGGGATTGGGGAATGGATACGGAGGCGGCTACGGGGGCTATCGCTATCGTCCATTCGGCTGGG
This sequence comes from Planctomycetota bacterium, assembly GCA_043718945.1. Lineage (GTDB taxonomy): Bacteria > Planctomycetota > Planctomycetia > Planctomycetales > Planctomycetaceae > TH-plancto1. The sequence continues at coordinate 11,517 of JAYSUV010000186.1, read as the reverse complement.
GACTGGGCGGCTGGGGGCTCGGATCGGTGTACTACAATAGCGGATATCTGGGCTACTCGAACCCCTACTACGTGAGTTCCGGACCGGTCTACTACAATTACGCCCAACCGATTCCCGTGTCGTACAACGCTCCGGTGACGGTCGTTGAAAATGCCCCGGATTCAGCTGACGAGGCGTTTAACAATGCCGTCGCCGCCTTCCGACAGAACGACTACGACGCAGCTCTCGACATTACGAACAAAGGGATCACTCAACATCCCGATGACGCGGTTCTGCATGAGTTCCGTTCACTGGTGCTGTTTGCCAAACGCGACTATCAGCAATCTGCCGGGACCATCCACTCGGTGTTGGCGGTCGGACCAGGTTGGGATTGGACGACGCTCATCGGTCTATATGCCAGTGCTCCGATCTACACGGATCAGCTGCGTGATCTGGAAGCGTTCACGAAATCGAATCCCCAGGATGCCGCTTCGCACTTCCTGTTGGCCTATCACTACATGACTTGCGGACACTCGGATGATGCTGTTCGACAGTTGCAGGTCGTCGTGCAGTTGATGCCCAATGATCGTGTGGCAACTGACATCCTCAAGATGATTGCCGCCCCGCTACCGACTCAGACCGATGGCACACTTGCACCGCCCCCCGCCGAGGTCGCTGCCAGACCAGCAGTTCAGCCGGTGGCTGCGACGACACTGGTCGGTTCGTGGAAGGCCGCTCGGGCGGATGGCTCGAAGTTTGATCTGAACCTGACGAGTGCCTCGACCTTCACCTGGAGCTTTACCCCACAGGGTCAACCTGCTCAAGCCTTCGACGGAACCTATACGGTCGAGGGAAATGTGCTGGCCCTCGAACGCAAAGATGGTGGATCGCTGATTGCGGAGGTCACTCCTGCAGGTGACTCCCGGTTTAACTTCAAGATGCTAGGCGCTCCGGCAGAAGACTTGGGTCTCGATTTCCAGAAGTAGATCAGTGGGTGATTCACGCCCGAGAGAAATGGAGTTTGTCATGTCCAGTTTCGGCCTCATGTCACTGATCTGTGCCATGGCACTCGGCACCGTAGCTTACGGAGTCGATGCCTCGCCGGACTGGACATGGCAAAAGTTCCTGTTTTTCCTCTGCCTGACAGGAACGATCTCCTCTCTGATCGGCAACACACTGAGTCGTCCCTCCCTGCTGTGGGAGATCATCGACGACATGCGAGGCAAACGACTTCAACAGCTTCGTCAGTTGAACACTCACGGCTTACAAGGAGAGCAACATGGTTGATACCACACACGGACGCCGCGAAGAACAGACCGTCACGCGAGAAGATCTGGTGGCTCTCCTCAACGAGGATCTCGCAGGCGAGTACCAGGCGGTCATCTCTTACGTCATCTATTCGCAGGTCATCCGCGGTGCCCAGTACATGGCCATCGCAGCTGAGCTTGAACTTCACGCCGCTGAGGAACTCTCGCACGCTCTGACGATCGCTAAGCAAATTGACTACCTGGGCGGGATGCCTCTGGCGATTCCCAAACCCGTGAAGACATCCCCACTGGCCGAAGAGATGCTGCGGTTCGATCTGGACAATGAGAACGAGACGATCGCTCGCTACCGCCAACGCGTCCGGCAATGCGAAGCCTTGGGTGAGTACGCGATGGCCGAACAGATTCGCGACATCCTCGTCGACGAACAGCATCACCAGATTGCTCTGGCGACAGCTCTGGGCGTCGATGTTCCGAACGTGACGCTGCTCGAAGGAACGCTCACTCCGCAGCCCCTCTCGACGCACAGCTCAGTTGCAAAGTAATCGGTGTGGGTGGGTTCCGCGTTGGATTCATCTCCCGAGTTGCCGCTCCCTTAGAAAGGTTTTGGACATGAAACGCCTCATTGCCACCGCTTTTGTACTTACTGTGACATCCATCGGACTCATGGGATGCAACGAGACCAAGTCGTCCACGAAGCACGAGATGAAGATCGACACGCCAAGTGGGACGACCACGATCACCACCGAGAAAGAGGTCAAAGAAACCCCTGACAAGCCCGACACCAAGACACCATGAGCCAGCGTCATTGCCGACGGACGCTTGTCGCATCAGTCACATGAGTCGTAGCAGCTGCATCGGACGAAACGGAATTCCAACCGTGTCCAATCCCCCTGACGCAGTGCGTCAGAAATCCCAGGAGTGACCAATGTTGACCAAAGAACGAGCCACCAAGTATCTGCTGTTTGGAGTGTTGTGCGGCATGGTGCCCGGTTGCAATGAAAGCCGTCCCCCTGCCACGGGAAACAACACAACCAATCCGCCATCGACCACTGTCACCGCGAATCGACCGGAAACCCCAGACGAGCGGACGACGACCTCAGACCCAGTCGATCCCACCAACACCGGAGTGAACGTACGCGATCGCGACAGTCTCGATAAGACTCCCCTCGATCAGAACGAGAACAAGACCGACATCTACATCACTGCTGAGATCCGCAAGCAGGTCGTGGATACGGAAATGTCCGTGGATGCCCAGAACGTCAAGATCATCACTCAAGACGGCATGGTGACTCTGCGCGGACCTGTGGCCACTGAACAGGAGAAGCAGCGGATCGACGTCATGGCCAAGAGCGTGGCTGGAGCCGACAAAGTCGACAACCAGCTGGAAGTCACCAACAAGTAGGAGATCTCTCGTGGACGTACTCACACTCACAATTCTGCCCTTGGCAGCCATCAAATACTCACTGGCATATCTGCTATTGGGTGGAGGCTTCTTCGGAGCAGTCGTCATCTTCTTTCTCGCCAAGATGATGGGCAGGTAGCCGCCTGAGATGCTTTCCGGCATCTCAGAGACTCTCAACGGAATCTGTTCACTGACCACTTCTCTCAGGAGGACAATCATGTCCACATCTGTTTTCTGTACCGCAACATCGTCTCAGACCGATGTCATCATGCGCAATCTGGAGGCGGCTGGGTTCACCCCCAACGACATCTCAGTGCTCATGGCTGACAAGCGCGGCACACGAGATTTCGCCCTTGAGCACAACACCAAGACCCCGGAAGGTGCCGTGACCGGTGCCGGAACCGGCCTGGCAGTCGGTGGTGCGCTGGGTTGGCTGGCTGGCATCGGCGCACTCGCGATCCCAGGTCTCGGACCATTCATCGCCGCTGGCCCGATCCTGGCGGCCCTCAGTGGGGCAGCCATCGGGGGAACCCTCGGCGGAATCACCGGCGCACTCGTGGGCATGGGGATGCCCGAGTTCGAGGCCAAGCAGTTCGAAGGCAAGGTCAAAGCCGGCAGCTACCTGATCTCGATTCACTCGGAAGACAGTGCCGAGACCGAACGCGCTAAGAAGATCTGCACAGCAGCAGGGGTGACGGATGTCACCAGTGCCAGCGAGGAAGCAGTGCCAGCCAAAAGCGCTAAGTACGCATCCAAGAACTGAGAAGTATGACTCGCGACGCGGCGACCCCTCCGCCGCGGTGCAAAGTTCATACTCTGGCTGATGGACTCTCGCTCACGAACCCTACCCAGGAGAAGACTATGGCGATTGCCACGCTCCACGACTTGTACGTGGAAGAACTGAAGGATCTGTACAACGCCGAACATCAGATCCTCAAAGCGCTGCCCAGGATGGTCAAGGCTGCCTCTCACGAGGAACTGGCCCAAGCCTTCAAGGACCACCTGGCGGAGACCAAGGTCCAGGTGGAGCGACTGGACAAGATCTTCAAGGATCTCGGCGTCTCCCCGAAAGGGAAGAAGTGCAAAGCCATGGAAGGTCTGCTGGAAGAGGGCCAGGATGTCATGGCTGAGGATGCTGAGCCAGCAGTCCTCGACGCCGCGCTAATTGCGTCGGCCCAGCGTGTCGAGCACTACGAGATGGCCGGGTACGGATGTGTTCGCACATTCGCTAGGCTCCTCGGCTACGACGAAGCTGCCGACCTGCTGCAAGAGACGCTCGACGAAGAGGGCACCGCCGATAAGCATTTGACCGAACTCGCTGAGTCGGTCATCAACGCCGAAGCGGTGTCTCCAGCCACGAGTGACGACTAATGCGCCACACGCTTGTTCAGAACCAACGGGAGTCTCATGTCCTTGATTGACACTTCACCAGTTCTCTCCACTGGAGGTCGTGACACGGACCGCACACGGTGCGGCCACACGCGAGACACTTTCGTGATGTCAATCGGTATTGAGACTCTCGTTGGCTTTCTTCCATGGTGCCGTCCGGCATCATGAAACACATGAATCGAACAAACGCACATCGCGTGAGTAATTCATGACCACATTCCCCCTCATTCAGGAGTACACACATGTCGAGTTCAAACATGGCACCCATCGCCAACCGATTCGAAGCGATGGCAGACAAGGCCAAAGATGCTGCCGCCAACGTGGAAGACAACATCAGTCAAGCAGCCTCGGCCATTGGTGAGAAAGCCAACAAGGTGGCGTGTGCGATTGGCGAGAAGGCCAGTGAGGCGAGTTGTGCCGTTGGATCGATGGCCAGTCAAGCCGCCTGTGATGTCAGCCAAAAGGCCAACGATCTGACGGCCAGTGCCGGAGCAGGTCTCAAGGGACTGGGCGACAAGCTCAGCCACAATGCCCCTCGCACAGGTATGGTGGGCAACGCTTCACAGGCCGTGGCGAAATCCGTGCATGATGGAGGTCAGTACATGGAAGACGCCAAGTTCAGCGGAATGGTTGAAGACGTGGCTCATCTGATCCGAAGGAATCCGATTCCCGCCGTCTTCCTCGCCATCGGCCTAGGCTGGGTTGTCGCTCGCAAGATGAGGAGCTAACTCATGTCTACGGTTCTCGAAACTCCTTTCGAGCCACTCGAAACCTTGTTCGAGCAAGTCGAGTCTGTGTCGGTGCAGGCTGAACCTCCACCGGCGCAGACCGCAACTTCGCTCGTCAGTGGCATCCTGAGCGACCTTCGGAACTTGGTGGAGCAGCAGTTTCAGCTGACGAGGATGCAGATCCAGGCCGAACTGCGGCAGCGATTTGTGGCTGTCGCAATCTTCAGTGCCGGAGTGGTCGTGCTGTTTGTCTCGACGATCTTCGTTTGCTTCAGCCTGTCCCATCTGCTGCATTGGTTCGCCTCTCCCGCGGGGTCTGACCCTGCGGCATATCCCCTGTGGATGTGTCATGCAGCTGTCGCGACGATACTCGGTTTGACTGGCGGGATTCTCGCGTGGGTCGGACTCTCGAAGTTCAGATCCGTTGTTCCGTTTCAAAACCCCGTCAGCGGACTCTTTCAGGAGACCTCGCAATGATTGACACCCCCGAACTCCTCCAGGAACAGATGAAAGAAACAAAGTCTCAACTGTCCGACAAGCTGGAGTCACTCGAGCAGCAGTTCCATGTGTCTGACACTGTCCAGACGACCCGCTCTGCGGTGGCCGCGACGGCTGAGGCTGTTCAGGCAACCGCCGCCACCGTGACCGGTGCCATGCAGTCCGTCAGCGATGCCTTCGATGTTCGCCGTCAGATCTCGCAGCACCCATGGATCGTACTGGGCGGGGCAGCTGCCTTAGGCTATGTGGCTCATCAACTATTGGCCGAGGCACAGCGGAAGTCTGTACCGCCGTTCGATGAGACATCAACGCTGGGTGAGTTCCCATCCGTGAATGGGCATGTCTCTGAGTATCAACAACCGCCCGTCAATGTGGCGGCGACGGCAGCGGCGACTCGCGCTTATCACGAGACACTCATGATGAGTTCTCCGTTACTGCAGCTGAAGAGTCTGGCGCTCAACACACTGATTGGGATTGCACGCGAATCCGCCGCAATGGCGGTCCCCCTGATCGCAGGCTATCTCACGGCGAATCTGGATCGCACTGGAAATCACTCTGTCGATGTGACGAGTACGGAGACTCCGCAGAGTGAGTAGTTCTCAACAACCTTCGACAATGTGAGACATTTATAGTGTCCACTCATTGCATTCTGAATACCTCACAGTACAATGGATGCAGTTAAGGCGTGAGGATTCACATCACACGTCCTTAACACTTCGGAAGACTAACCAAATCGCACGCAGGTTTCGACTTGTGGGTGAGATGAATGAGTAGGCCGACGCAGTGAAATCCCTCGGGGTTTCGTTGCGTCGGCCTTTTTTTTTGCCTGTGTCGTACTGGCAAAGCTCATCACGACGAAGTGACAGGATATTTCAGGAGAACTGCCATGAATTGGGATCAAGTCAAAGGCAACTGGAAGCAGCTGGCTGGCAAGGCGAAGGCCAAGTGGGGCAAGCTCACCGACGATGAGTGGACCACTGCTGCTGGCAAGCGCGAGGAGTTGCTCGGCATCCTGCAAGAGCGGTATGGCTACGAAAAGGAACGGGCGGAGAAGGAGTTAGATGAGTTCGCATCGGCCCTTAAACCGTAAGCCATTCACAAGAACGCCATGACACCCATCGGGGAGCAATATTCCACATCGCATACCGCGTCCGTGGAGGACTCCTCTCATCAAATCGAGGTAACGCACATGAAGAATATTCTCACCAACACACTGGTACTCACTCTCGCCGCTCTGACGGGATGTACACAAGGGACTCCAGGTGGTCCAGGAACAGCTGTCGAACCAGACAAGCAAGCGACGATTGGTCAGACCGAGGACACGTTTAATCTGAGCGTGCCAGTGTTGTCCTCGTCTCTCCAGCAGGGAGGTACGACCGAGGCCACGATCGGCATCAAGCGGGCCAAGAACTTCGGCGAAGATGTCTCGCTCCACTTTGCGGACCTGCCGCAAGGCGTGACGACGGAACCCGCCGACCCCGTCATCAAGCATGGGGACGAAGAGGTGAAGGTTCAGTTTATCGCTGCCGACGGCGCGGCACTCGGGGACTTCACCGTGAAGGTCACGGGGCACCCGGCCAAGGGGAGCGACGCACTGGTCGATTTCAAGCTCGCCGTGTCTGCCATGGAGAGCTTCTCCGTCAGCCTGCCTCTGCTGTCAACCTCGCTTAAGCAAGGCGAGACGAAGACCTTGGCGATCACGATCAAGCGAGACAAGACCTTCGACCAGGATGTGTCTCTGCTGTTTGGCGAGATGCCAACGGGGGTGACCTTTGAGCCTGAATCGCCAGTCGTCAAGGCTGGTGAAACAGAGACTCAAGTCACACTGATGGCTGCCGCAGACGCCGCACTGGGAGACTTCACGGTCAAGGTGACAGGTCACCCTGCAAAGGGCGCTGACGCCACGAACGACCTGAAGCTCTCGGTAGTCAAAGAGTAGTCCGACACCGGTCGCCAGCGGACATCGCGTGCATGTCCACTGAGACTCGAGACGCGCCGGGGACCGCAGCGTCAATTCGGACCCGATCAACCTCAGACCTGACCCCTCTGGTCGAGGATCACGTTTGCATCCCGCAGCCGTGCGACGGTCCACAATCCCACTTCACGAAAGACGATGACCATGAATTATCGGATGTTGTCACTCAGTACCGTTGCCTTCGCCCTGCTCGCTGTGAGTGGGTCCGCGTTCTCGGCGGATAGTCCACACGCCGCACACCTGAAGAAGTGCGCAGCGACGTGCGCGGATTGCCAAGTGCAATGCGATGGTTGCTTCCATCACTGCGCGACTCTCGTTGCTGACGGGAAAAAGGAACACGCCAAGTGCATGCACCTGTGTGTGGACTGCGCAGAGTGCTGCAAAATGTGTTCCTCGTTGTGTGCCCGACAGAGCGCACTTTCGGGCCACGCCGCGGTGTGCTGTGCGAAGTGTTGTGACGAGTGTGCCGCTGCCTGCGAGGCGATCCCGGATGACAAGGAAATGGCCGCTTGTGCCAAGGCTTGTCGCAACTGTGCCAAGGAATGTCTCGAAATGTCGAAGATGGTGACCAAGTAACTCAGTCACGCGGTGACTGCATTGGTGAATCGCCGGATGCTGGTCGTTGACCAGTATCCGGTTTCAGTCTCAGACGAATCATGGACTCGAAAGGTCTGTGTTGCACGGAGGTATGTCGCTTCTGCGTATGCTCCCCATGTCTTGAATGAAAGACGATGACCATGAATTTCCGGATGATCCAACTCAACGCGATCGCACTCGCCCTGCTCCTGGTGACGGGGCAAGCCTTCGCAGCCGACGAAGCGAAAGAAGCCTCCCACAAGGGCAAAGTCGTCAACATCACGGACACCGCGCTGGTGATGACCAGCAAGGGTGGCCCAGAGCACACCCATGCGTTGACCGCTGACACCAAGCTGACCCTGGACGGGGAAGCCTGCAAGGCAGCCGACATCAAGGCCGGTGCCCGGGTCCGCGTGACGACGCTTAAGACCGATGACAAGGAGGCCGTCACATACGTCGAGGCCATCGACAAGAATCGCACGTTCCCCAACACCCACGATGGCCAGGTCGTGAGCATCACCAGTCACAAGCTGGTGATGACGGGAGCGGATGGCAAGGAGCATTCTCACGCGATCTCGGCCCACACGAAAGTGAGCTGCGACACGAAGGAATGCAAGGCCACCGACCTGAAGCCTGGCATGAAGATCCGCGTGACCACGAAACGGGCTGATAAGGGCGTGGCACTCGAAATCGAAGCGCTCGATAAGAACCCTGACTACGACCAACTCGATGCCGTCAAGCAGACGACATCCATTCAGTAGCCGTGACGGAGTTGAAAGACTCCGTCGTGGCAACCTCGGATGCTGGTCATTGACCAGCATCCGATCTCCCGGTTCTGCTGAGTCGCTGTGGGCATGCCCTCTTACTAGCAGCTCTCCATCATCTCCTTCGAACAGGATTTTCATCATGCCAGATAGAGCAGTCGCTGTTGCGGTCTTTCATTCCCACGAGCAGGCTGTGGGGGTCGTTCGTGAACTTCATGACATCGAATTTGACATGCAGTGCCTGTCGATTGTCGGCAAGGGCTTTTACTGCGGCAATCAAACTGTCGGCGACAACAGCATGGGGCCTCGCATGCAGGCCTGGGGGCGGCTGGGAGAGTTCTGGGGAACGATCTGGGGTTTGGTCGCGGGATCGTCCTTTTTTCGGTTTTCCGATCTGGGTTCCGTACTGGTCGCCGGACCGCTAGTGCTACGCATCGTGGCGGCACTGAACGGAGCAGGTACTTCGGGGGGACCGAATGCTCTGGGAGCCGCGCTCGTCGCCGTGGGGATCCCCCAGACTCAAATTGTCCACTATGAATTCCTGGTGAAGATGGACAAAGTCCTGCTGATCGTCCATGGGGCTCCTGCGGACGTGGAGCTTTCCCGAATTCACTTACACAACGTGCATTTGGATGTTCACCCCGATCCAGTCGCCTTGGTCGCGTAAGACCCTGATGACATCACTGAACATACTCACAAGTCCAACAAATCACTCAAACTCTTGACACACCACTTCATGAAAGACGACAGCCATGCCACTCGGAACCATTCTCCTGATTCTGCTGATCCTGATGCTCCTCGGTGCGATTCCCTCCTGGCCTCACAGCCGTGGTTGGGGTTACGGCCCCAGCGGTGGCTTGGGTCTGGTGCTGTTGATTGTACTCATCCTGGTGCTGCTGGGCCGCATCTGAATTCGATGAGCGTCCACCAAGAGGCCCATCCATCACCCGAGGAGACTCCCCTATGAGTGCCGTCGATGAATCAGCAATTGCCCCGCCGAAGATGACGCCGTTTGGCAAAGTCATCGGCATCGTCGAAACCCGTGAAAAACTACGGGCCGTGTCTGAGGCACTGACACAGTTCGGAGTCCCCGAGGTCGAAGTCCTCAATGGAGCCTTGGGTGTCGAGACACTGGAAGATGAAAAGGTGGCCGTCGAGAACTTCTTCTTTGGTGACATGGAGGCCGTGATGGTGCAGCGGTATCTCACCGCTGTCAAGAACGGCCTGATCGTGTTCGCCGCCAAGGTCGAGTCGGAGTCCGTGGAGCAGGCAGCTGCGTCTATCAAGGCGCTCGGTGCGACAGAGATCGTTCACTTTGGCGACTGGGTCATTACGAACTATTGACCCTGGCTATGTGCGAGAAGAGGCTCCGTATGAAAGCGGTGCTGGTGAACGGGTGATCGCTCAGGTCGTGATTGTTACGACCCGTACTCCCGTAAATGCTGTTCAAGGAGAAACTGACATGTTGTGGACAATCTTCGTCGTGCTGATGGTACTGTGGGCGTTGGGCATGGTCACGGCTTATACCCTAGGTGGCTTCATTCACATCTTGCTGGTGATCGCCATTGCCACCGTACTGATTCGCGTCATTCAGGGAAGACCTCCGGTTTGAAGTCTTCCATCGCACAGTCGTGAAATGACTTACGGGAAGCACAAGCCGTCATTCATAGAACCAGAACTCGAAAGGCACATCATGACAACTCAAGCAGGCGTCTGGATCGATCATCGTAAGGCGGTTCTCGTCCGGATGACCGAAAGCGGCGAGGAGATCCGAGAGATCTCCTCCAAGGTGGACAAGGCTTATCAACCCCCCACAGGCCCCGCCTCGAAGCAGCCTGGCCGACCGAGCGGCTTCGTACCCGAGGACGTGCAAGAACACAAGCTCATGAGCCAGCTCAACGTCTTCTATGACGAAGTGCTGACCAGCCTACACGGAGCAAATTCACTCCTGATCTTGGGCCCCGGTGAAGCTAAAGGCGAGTTTCACAAGCGGCTCAAGAGTAAGAAGTTCCCTTGCGGAACTGTCGAAGTGGAGACGACCGACCAGCTGACTGATCCCCAGATCGCAGCTTATGTCCGCGAGCATTTCGCCACGATGAAGCACTCCACCTGACCATCGACTCGATTCAACCGGACATTTCACATCAACGGAGGGCATGACATGTGGACTCGATCTCGACATCCGTGGTTCCCGATTCACGGCGTCTGCGCAAGCTTGGTGATCTGTCTGGGTGTGGCTTACGCCCAAGAGCAGAATCCGAAGGCTGAACCGCCGAAGGCCGTGAAACCTCCCGCTGTGGGGCAGGAAGACTTTCCGGCGGTCATGGCACGCATGCGGGCCGCGAAGCCAGCGATTCAAGAGAAGCATGTCGATCTACTGGAGCAGCGCTACGACTTGGGAGATCACCAGTCTCCCGGGGTCACAATGTCTCGCAGCAAACCTGTGCAAGGTCAGGTGCGAACACGTCTCTCGAAAGGGATGACTTGGGACAAGCTTGGCGCAATGTCCCCCGCCGAGATTCACGAACAGGGGCTCTTTCCAGCTGGGTTCATGCCGCTGCCACACCCGAATCACCCCGAAGGGGGCATGCTGTTTCCCAAGTTCCACATTGAGGAGATCAAGAAGCAGGAGGCCCGCGATCTCACTCGCTTTGACCTCGATTTCGACCTGCCCGACCATCTGCTGCCAGAGTTCCCCCCGCCGATGTTTCTGACGACGCGCCCCGATCTGGGTGATGTGTCGCAGGGCAAGTTGGTCACGATGGACAACTATCATGAACTACTGAGCGGCATCCTGAACCCGAAGCAGCTCGAAGGCGTTCGGCTGCTGGTTTCACCCGTGATGCAGCAACAGTTCAATCAGACGGACGACCGTCGCTCGATCCGCCCCAGCCGAGGTGTAACGTGTTTCGATTGTCATGCCAACGGACACACCAAC
>JAYSUV010000185.1:0-5319 GCA_043718945.1 Planctomycetota bacterium | reverse complement strand
TTGATAACGGATCAGAATCCGGGGGCTGACGCCACCCGGCTCGCCTGATTCGAACTGTTGTCGGTCTCGTCCGTTCGACGTTCTTGATCCAGAAAGGTCTCCTCGCGTGCCGGTGCTGCTGGAAATCTTGACCGGTCCTGACCAGGGGAAGACCTTCCCCTTGGAGAGTGAGTTGCTGCACATCGGTCGGGGAGCCGACAACGGAGTCATTCTGAGCGACCCGCAGATCGGCGACTTCCACGCCAGTGTCTCCCAGCAACAGGGGCAACTCTCGTTGTATGCGAACGAGGCGAATCAGATTCGCGTCGCAGGAACACTGGTCCCCGGTCAACAATGGGTCCACGTTCCGTCCGACGCCAAGATTCACCTCGGCGGTCAGACCGAGGTCCGTGTCATCGAGTCAGTTCAGTCCACGGGTGCGGCTCCCGAGGCCCAGGCACCGGCTGTCGCGGAACGCCGACGGGCCGCGCCAAAGAAAGAATCCAAGCGACAGGTCGCCCGCCCCATTACTTCACGCGGGGGGGAATCCGCCGTGCAGATGGGGGCCGACGGCAAGTTCCCCGAGTTGGCACTGGCTGCGGGAACCGGTTCTTCTAAGCCCCATAGCAAGCCGAGAGAGGCGAACCCGGCGTTATTGTTTACGATCCTGGCGGCCAGTTGCCTCAGCTCAGCCGGTCTGCTGCTGTTCGACTTCCAGTCCAACCCCGCCACCACCAGCCAAGATCAGTCCTACTCCCGGTCCCAGCTTGTCGAGTTCTATGGCAAAGATTCGGCGGAACTGGAGCCGTATCAAAACCTGCTGCGAAAGGCCTCGGTCGAATACTCCCAAGGCAATCTCTCCGCAGAGCGACGACTGCTGAAGCAGGTGCTGGCACTGCTCAATTCGGTGGATGCGTCGGCCACCGAGAACTTGAACGGGCTGACCGGTCGCCAAACCGGGAAGGGCAAAGCGAGTGACAAGAAGTTAGAGGAACTCTTGCAGCAAGTGCTGAATTGAGTGGGGGGGAAGCGATCAGCCGTCAGCCGTCAGCGATCAGCCAGAGGTGGCAGGGGAGTACTGGCCCTCGACCCATCGATTGAGCCATTGATTCCCTCGCTCGAAATGCTGATGGCTGATGGCTGAAGGCTGAAGGCTGAAGGCTGAAGGCTGATCGCTGATCGCTGATGGCTTCCTCGCGTCCCCAATCGACTCGGTAAGCTCGGGACACTGCTCAATCTCGTCTGTAACGGCTTGATGAATGTTTTCAGATTCTGCCTGTGGGGGATTTTCGACGGCATGGACGCGACGTTACAATCCAGGCCACATCGGGAACGGTTGATGAATCGTTCCCCCCTCTCCTCTCATGTCTGCTGTTGTCACGGAATCACTGGATGTCTACGGAACATCTGCCGAGTCAAGGATCGACTTCGGTATCAGAAAACACTCCCGTACAGGATGTCGCCCCGCCCTCTCAGTGTTCAGCTGGTGCTGAGGCTCAGCCCGCGCCGCCGGAACCCATACCACAGGAAACGGTGGCGAGTGAGCCGATGCCTGCGGATTCCGCGCCAGAGGCGTTCGTCCCGCGCGTCCGCCTGAACCCGACGCCGGACCCGGCTCTGTTCAAAGCGGTCCCGTCGCTCAATCCGGGTGAGAGCCCGCGAGTCGATATGGACGCTCTGATCGAGGAGCAGGTCGCTCGCGAGCAGAAGGCGAAAGCCGATGCTCCGGCCCCGCGAGTCGAGCCGATCGAGATCCCTCGCACGGAAGTGCTGGAGGGAGACCTCGAAGCCGAGTTGACAGCTGTGATGCAAAGCGGCGAGGTCGCCTCGGGGATCGCCGCGGTCGCCCCGGTCCCGCATGCCGGTCTGGCCACCGAAGAAGTCGGCCTGACCCAAGGGACCAAGGTCTCAGGGATCATTCAGTCGCTCAATGGCGATGACGTGTTCATCGACCTCAAGCAGCGAATTCCCGGCGTCGTCAGTTCGCGACAGTTCTCGCCCAAGCGGCCCCCCGTGGTCGGTGAGCCGATCGATGTCATCGTCGCCAAGTTCGACGATGCCGCTGGACTGATTACCTGCAACCTGCCCCGCAGCACGAATAAGGTCACTGGGGACTGGGACGCCCTGCAAGTCGGCATGGATGTCGAGTGCATGGTCACCAAGACCAACAAGGGCGGTCTCGATGTGACCGTCAGCTCAATTCGCGGCTTCCTGCCCGCCAGCCAGGCGGACATGGGCTTCGTCGCTAACCTCGAAAGCTTCATCGGTCAGAAGCTCCGTGTACGTATTACCGAGGTCAGCCCCGCACGTCGGCGGTTGGTCGTCAGTCGTCGAGCCCTCCTCGCGGAAGAGCGAGAGAGCGTCCGCGAAGAGCTGATGAAGAGCTTGCAGGTGGGCCAGACGCTCACCGGTCGTGTGAAGACTCTCAAAGAGTTCGGAGCCTTTATCGACCTGGGCGGTATGGATGGATTCCTGCATGTCGGTCAGATCAGCTGGGTGCGGATCAAGCATCCGAACGAGATTCTGGCGGAAGGTCAGACAGTCGAGGTCAAGGTTCTGACCATCGATCCCGAGACGGGCAAGATCAGCTTGGGCATGCGGCAGCTGTCGGGCAACCCGTGGATGAACGCCGAGAACAAGTACGCCAAGGGGATGAACGTCACCGGGAAGGTGACGCGAGTCGAGCCGTTCGGAGCCTTTATCGAGTTGGAGCCGGGGATCGAGGGGCTGGTCCATATCAGCGAACTCGATCATCAGCGGGTCAGGCGTGTCGAGGATATCCTTAACGTCGGTCAAACGGTCGAGGTTCAGGTTCTGGAAGTTGAGCCATCCCGCAAGCGAGTCAGCCTGTCGGCCAAGGCTCTGAAGGTGAACCCCGTGGCGGAACGTGTTCCCGAACCGGAGCCCGAGGTGCCTCAGTTCCAGCGCAAGCGTCGCGGCGATCTGAAGGGTGGCACCGGAAAACCGGGACAGAGCGGAATGTTCGGCAACCCCGGCGACTTCTAACTGCCCCCCTGTGGGGCACGTTTCCTACGTGCCCGAGCCGAGGCCTCAACCACCGGATCTGGCCACGGACAGGCACGGATGAAACACGGACGGCCTGTCCTCTGTGTCCTCACTTCCGTCTTTGTCCGTGGCGACTCCTCTCCTCTTTTGCCCCGTATCGATATGCGTGAGTGAAAACGAGAAGTGACCCTCAACCCTCAACCACCGGATCTTGCCACGGACAGGCACGGATGAAACACGGAAGGGGTTTCCTCTGTGTTTGCATGTCCGTGTTCCATCCGTGATTGTCCGTGGCGAATTCCATCCTCTTTTGCCCCGCATCCACACGACTGGATGAAAACGGGAAGTTGCCCTCAACCCTCAACCCTCAACCCTCCATGATTGCGAAGCTCATCCCGCTGGATGGCTCGTCGGCTCTCCTGATCATCCGTGAGGTGACTCTGGTGGGGCGGAAGGGGGGAGAGTGCGACATCGCCCTCGAACATCCGAGTATCTCCAAGCTGCATTGTGCGATTGCCCGCACGGATGGATTGTTATTCGTCCGCGATCTGGGCAGCACCAATGGGACCAAGGTCAACGGCCAACGCGTCACGCGCGGGGCACTGTTGCCGGGTGACGAACTGACGTTTGCCAATATCAAGTTCAAGGTCTTCCTCGGCCCCGGAGAAATGCCCGCCCGCCCGGATGACCATACCGAAATGCTGATCTTCCCGGTCCTCCCCGGGGAGGACGCCGATGCTTCACTCCCCGTCGAGTTCGAGGAAGAGCAGGAACCCGAGAGCGATGCCAGCCCGCTGAGCGATTCCCGCGTCTAGTGAACTGTCAGGCTCCATGAGTGTCCGGTCGCGAGAGAGGGATTCGTATGCAGTACGCATTGTCCAAGCGATTCTTGATACAGATCATCGCCGGGTGGATCGCGGTCGCCTGGACTTTTTCCTCGTGCCTGGCAGTGGAGCCGACCTTGCCCAGCATCGAATATGCCCGCGTCGACGAGCAGCCCCTGCTCCTCGATCTCTATCTGGCTCCAGTGACAGAGGCTCCCCGTCCGCTGATCGTCTGGGTGCATGGCGGGGCCTGGCGGGCCGGGTCCAAGACCGATGTCCCGATTCAGGCTCTGGTCGAGCGAGGCTTCTCCATCGCCAGCGTCGACTACCGCCTCTCTCCGGTGGCCCGCTTTCCCGCTCAAGTCCACGACATCAAGGCGGCCATTCGGTTCTTGCGAGCCAATGCTGCGAAGCACCACCTCGATCCCCAGCGGTTCGTGGTTGCGGGCTCGTCAGCGGGCGGTCATCTGGCGGCTCTCGTCGGAGTCAGCAACGGTCATAAAGAACTGGAGGGGCAAATCGGCGAGTACCTGACCGTCTCTTCCGATGTGCAGGCGATCGTCTCGTTCTTCGGGGCCTCGAACTTGGAAACGATACTCGATCAGTCGACGCCTCACGGACTCAGCGTCCGGGTGCCCGCTCTCCAACTGCTCCTCGGCGGCCCACCCACTGAACAGCCCGACCTGGCAAAACTGGCCAGCCCGGTGACGCATGTGGACGGCCGCGATCCGCCGCTACTACTGATCCATGGAGACCAGGATCCACAGATGCCGATCAACCAGTCCCACGAACTCGATGGGGCCTACCAGCGAGCCAAACGCCCCTGCCAATTCGAAGTCATTCACGGCGGAGCCCACGGCGGTCCCCAGTTCTTTGACTCCGCACGATTGGAGTTGGTCGAGACGTTTCTGCGGTTGAAGCTTGCTCAAAACTCCTCATGAGTTTCTCAAATTTCTCCCTACACGAATCAAAAATGAACCGGTTCATGAGCCGACTCTTGATATTCGCCACTGAGATGGAATACGTAGGCGGTAATCGCAAGACCAACGAGCGATGCATAGCTGCCAACGACTCCGATAAACTGGTCACAACAGTTCCAGTATTCATGAGCCCCTATCAATCCAGCAGTGACTGCTAAGATTGATAAGGCCCATTTGAACGCGGTGGCCGATTTTTGTTGCACTCAGATCGTCCGTTCCCGAATCCAGTCGGTGTGGAACATCTCGCCACGGGCCTTATCAAGCCGCTCGTAGGTGTGGGCACCGAAGTAGTTGCGCTGGGCTTGCAACCTGAGTTTTGGTTAAGCCGTCAGCAGTTGTGCCTCTGCCAACAGCTCCAATTGCCGGGTTTCTTCAGGGGTGAGGTGCAGCGACGGCTTCTTGGGTGGGTGGGTATAGGCGACTAAACCGGTCAGGATGTTGACGAGATAGTTCGTCGGGCTGCGGTGGCGGGGGTGTTGGATTTGGGAGATGTTCTTGAGTTGGTCGATGACGGTCTCGATCAGCGAGCG
>JAYSUV010000184.1:0-1966 GCA_043718945.1 Planctomycetota bacterium | reverse complement strand
GAGCCATCTCCGGCAAGTCACTGCTCGAACGAAAGTATGCCAAGGAGAAGTTGGAGGCATTCTTGCAAGCCCAGCGCGAGGCGCTGCGCTTGCATGGTCTGTCTGCGCGGCAGATTGATCAGATCGTGAAAGATCGTCGGCTGTTGAGTGAACTGACCATCGCGGCCCCTTCATCGCAGCAGGAGTCCGGAGAGTTGGAACTCACCAGTCATCCAAAACTCCAACCGATTGCTCTGATCGTGAATCAAGAGGCGGCCAGTGACCAGCCCACCGAACCTGAGAAAGCTCCCGTTGCCAACAATGTCCCACTGGTTGTCGAATCACTCAAGGTTCAGCGTGGCCAGTCTGTGGAGCAGGGAGGGCAGTTGTGCGTTCTCGCGGACTACAGCCAGCTCTACGTCGAAGGGCTGGCCTTCGAGCAGGATGTGGAGGCGATCAACAAGGCCGCCACGACCGCCTGGAAAATCACAGCCCTGCTCCCCGGTGGAGGAACGCTGGATGAGTTGACGCTTTCGTTCGTGGCCAGTGAGATCGACCCGGAAACTCGCACTCTGAAGTTCTATGTGGATCTGCCCAACGAGATTCTTCGCGACACGAAGAACGCCGCGGGACGCAGGTTTCTGACATGGCGGTTCAAACCGGGACAACGCCTGCAACTGCGAGTTCCCGTGGAAGAGTTGCTGAACCAGATCGTGTTGCCGCTCGATGCGGTGGCGAATGAGGGAGCTGAGTCGTTCGTGTTCCAGAGGAAGGGGAAGCAACGCTTCGACCGCATCGCTGTGCATGTACTCCATAAAGACCAGACTTCCGTCGTGATCGCGAATGATGGGGCTTTATTCCCCGGCGACGTTGTCGCTCTGCGGGGGGCACACCAGTTGCAGATGGCCGTTAAGAACAAGTCTGGTGGGGCAATTGACCCGCATGCGGGACACTCGCACTAAGTCCGAATGTTTCAGGAGACAGACATGTGGAACACCGTCCTCAAAACCGTTGTGACAGCCTTGATCATCGTGTCGGTGTCCCAGATCGGACAACGATCACCGCGATGGGGGGCGTTACTGTTGTCGTTGCCGCTGACCAGTATCCTCGCGTTTTCTCTGGGATGGTTTGAACACCGTAATCTTCCGCAGCTCTCTCGCATCGCCAGGGAGACATTGATCCTGGTCCCCTTGGGACTGCCGTTCTTTGTCCCGTTGGCGTTTGCGGAACGCTGGCAATTGAGTTTCGGAATCGCGATCGGTCTGGGCATCGTGTTTGCTTCAGCCTCGATTGGTGCTTGGATGGCATGGGGGCCATCCACCAACTGACAGCGGCATTTCTATTTCTCCGACTCCCGACCTCTGACTCCCGACTCACCATGCTCAACGCCATCATTCGCTTTGCACTTCATCAACGTCTGCTGACGTTGGCAGTGGCACTATTCCTGACTGGGTATGGGACATATGTTGCACTCAAGATGCCGATCGATGTGTTTCCGGATCTGGACCGACCCCGTGTCGTGGTCATGGTCGAGGCACCGGGGTTGGCACCGGAGGAGGTCGAGACCCGCATCACGTTCCCGCTGGAAACCGCCCTCAACGGAGCCAACGGGGTTCAGGCCGTCCGCAGCACCTCGGGGATCGGGCTCTCGGTGGTGTATGTCGAGTTCGACTTCGGCACGGACATCTATATCGATCGACAGATCGTGGCCGAACGATTGGCCGTCGTCGCCGATCGGATGCCGGAGGGAGTCCGCCCTCAACTCGCCCCGATCTCTTCGATCATGGGGCAGATCCTGGTACTCGGGATGTGGAGCGATGGCAACAAGACCGACCCAATTGAACTGCGCACACAGGCCGACTGGGTGATCCGGCAGCGGCTGCTCACGATCCCCGGCGTGGCGCAGGTCTTCACAATGGGGGGCGGTCGCAAGCAGTACCAGGTACTCATCGAGCCAGAGTCGCTCACTCGGTTTGGTGTCACGCTG
>JAYSUV010000183.1:0-1967 GCA_043718945.1 Planctomycetota bacterium | reverse complement strand
GAGCATGACGGACCGGCAGCCGTCAATGCGGCGCTGGATTACCATCCCGATGTGGTCGTGTTAGACATCGGCTTGCCCGGTTTGAATGGGTATGAGATCGCAAAACGAATCCGGCAGGCCCCCTCGCTCCGGAACGTCATGCTGATCGCGCTGACCGGCTATGGGCAAGACGCCGATCGCCAGATAGCCCTGCAAGCGGGCTTCAATCATCACTTGGTCAAGCCCGCTCGTCTGGATCAGATTCAGCAAATCCTGGCGACGGTCTCCGAGCCGGTGAAGTGATGGAGTTCCGGTAGGTCATGCTGTGCATGATCGTCTGCTCTACACTCAAGCGGGGTAGCCCAGACACCGCTTTAACCGTTTGGAAAATGCAGGAATAACAGTAAGGGTCGGTCAGTTTTCACCTGATCGCTCAGGCACAGCCTGACCTGTCGGAACTGGGAGATGGCCTCCTTCGGGAGGGCGAGGCTCCTGCCGAGCCGCTTACGCGAGAATACGTCGTCCTTGGTTCGCGGCTCAGCAGGAGCTTCGCCCTCCCAGACGAGCCTGGCTCAACCCGAAGTCTGAGCGTGGACGGGGCACTACGCCGATGCTCCGCTGAACTGAGCGATGAGGGTCTTGAGACTCCCCTCTTCGGCGACGCAGACGTAGACGTATTTGTCGTCTCGCCAGCTGGCCATTTGGGAGTAGTCGAGCGAGACCGGCACTTGCGATTCCGGGACATCCGAGATGCGCGAGACGGGAACCATCACCAGCCAGCCGCGAAAACGCAGCGACGGGATATTCACTTGATAAGCGGCCACGTCATGCCCGGCTCGATCGTCGAGATCGAGGCCCACCGGCGGGGCGGGACAGACTCGCTGCCAGCGTTCTTCCGCCAGAGTCGTCGAAAACGAGCCATCAAACGCATCCGGTGGAGTGCCCGGACGTGTGAGCATCTCCGCTGCGGATTTCCCGACTTCGGCGGTGAGCATCTGCGATGGAGTGTTCGACCAGAAGAACAGCCCAACTGCGAGAGCCATCGACAAGCTTAGCCCGAAGACCACCCATTTCAGCATTCGCCGCGCGGGAGCCTGCGGGATTGACTGAGCAGCAGCGGCTGGGGTCGACTTCGAGAGTTGAGCCAGTAACCGCTCGCGAACGCCCTCGGGCATCGGCACAGCTGTCATCGCGGCGTGCAACCGCGAATCCCACTCGTGAATCTCGGCAGCGGCAATCTGGCACAACGCACAGGCCGCCAGATGCTCCTGCACAGCGGCTTGATCCACAGATCGCCAGCCCGGCACCTCGGTCGGGTGCATTTCGAGCAGCTGAAGTGCGGTCTGACAATCCATGGCAGTTTACGCTTCGTGCGAGGGGCCAGTCTGGGGTTCCAGGAGGTATTTCTCCAGCTTTCGTCTGAGCTGGGATTTGGCTCGGGAGAGCCGGCTCATGATCGTCCCGAGGGGCAGATTCAGTTGTTGGGCGATGTCTCGATAGCTGAGGTTCTCGAAGTAGAACAGGACGACGGGAACTCGAAACTCCACCGGGAGTTCATTGAGGGCAGCCTGCAACCGCTCCGAGGTCAGCTCGCCATCGAGCCATTCGGTTTCCGCCTCGGGCGAGGCGATTTCCGGGGCGTCCTCCAGCGCGATGGAGGTCGACACCGGACGACGGCGCAGGAACTCATTGCGAGCAATTGTGTAGAGCCAAGTCCGCGCCGCCCGTGGTTCCCGCAACTGAGCCAGATTCGCCTGAGCCAGCATAAACGTCTGCTGCGTCAGGTCTTCCGACTCAATGACAGAACCACAGAGTCGGTAGGCAAAGCCAAACACCGCTCGGTAATGCTGGTCGACCAATTCCGCTGCCGGGGCAGCAAGCGGCCTCTGCATCATGATCCCTCGAACAGGAAGAGTCCCTCCTGGACGTATTATTCCCCACTTTCCCTATTTTTCAGGGAGTCGGAAATGAGTCGGGTCCTCCTGCCC
>JAYSUV010000182.1:0-16110 GCA_043718945.1 Planctomycetota bacterium | reverse complement strand
CGGTCACGGGGATTTGGCAGACGGTGTGGATCGAACCGGTGCCGATGGCTGCGATTGCAGGAGTAAAGGTGACGCCAAATCTCGACGAGCATTCAGTTCGCGTCGAGATCAAAGCGGGGCTGGAAACAAAAGAACCAACAGCAGCTCATGTGAGAGTAGAAGTTCTAGATGGGGAGCAGGTTGTTGCATCGCAAGACGGAATCACCGTACATGGCGGAGTCACAATCGACATACCGCTGAAGGATCCCAAACTCTGGTCACCGGAAAACCCCTACTTGTATCACTTGAGGGTCCAACATCTGTCAAACGTAGAATTCAATGTAAATGGAGGGTTGATCAAGCTCGCAGGGGTGGAAGGTGTTTCCCCCGACATCGTCCACAGCTACTTCGGCATGCGCAAAATCGCCATGCAGAAGGACGCCAAGGGCATCAACCGCCTGCACCTCAACAACGAACCGGTGTTCCAATTCGGCCCGCTCGATCAGGGCTGGTGGCCGGATGGGCTCTACACCGCTCCGACCGATGAGGCTCTCAAGTTCGATATCGAGATCACCAAGAAACTCGGCTTCAACATGGCTCGTAAGCATGTGAAGGTCGAGCCCGATCGGTGGTACTACTGGTGCGACAAGCTGGGGCTACTCGTGTGGCAGGACATGCCCAGCGGGGACAGCTACATCGGTCCCGGCGACCCCGATGCGACACGCTCCGAAGCCTCGGAAGCGAACTATCGCAAGGAGTGGGAGGCGATCATGCGAACGCTGCACAACCACCCGAGCATCGTCTGCTGGGTGCCGTTCAACGAGGGGTGGGGGCAGTTCAAGACCAACGAAATCCTCAAGTGGACCAAGGAGCTCGACCCGTCCCGACTCGTCGATGGCCCCAGCGGCTGGGCCGATCGCGGCGAGGGGGACATGCACGATATGCACTTCTATCCCGGTCCGGGGATGTTCCCGGTCGAGGAGCATCGTGCGAGTGTACTCGGCGAGTACGGCGGTCTCGGGCTGCCCGTCGAGGGACACACCTGGCTCGACAAGGGGAACTGGGGCTACCGGTCGTTCGACAGCAAAGAGGCCCTCGCCGAAGCCTACGAACAACAGGTCTTCCAGCTCCCCGCCCTCATCGGCCAGGGACTTTCCGCAGCTGTCTATACCCAGACGACCGATGTCGAGATCGAGGTCAATGGGCTGTTGACGTATGACCGCGAGATGAAGTTTGATGTCGAGCGAACACGAGCTGCGAACCTGAAGGTCTACGGCCCACCACCGACGGTCCACACACTAGTCCCGACCTCCGAGGAGACACCGCAGGAGTGGCACTTCACCACCGAAAAACCCGCCGATGGGTGGGAAGCGGCAGCCTTCGATGACTCGAAGTGGAAGACCGGTCCAGCGGGGTTCGGCCACCTGAACCCGCCCGGTAGCCATGTGCGAACCGATTGGAACACGCCGGACATCTGGGCGCGACGGACCTTCGAGATCAAGTCGGTCGACGAGATCCAGAACCTCGGCCTGCGGATGCACTACGACGAGGACACCGAGGTGTACCTCAATGGCGTCAAGATCGCCCAGACACACGGCTACACGGTCAGCTATGGCATCGTCCCCGCCAATGCGGCGGCGAAGAAGGCCCTCAAGGTCGGCAAGAACACGCTCTCGATCCACACGCATCAAACCGGTGGCGGACAGTACATCGATGTGGGCGTGGTCGATGTGCGATTCGAGAAGTGAGTCTTGAACCGCCGCTTCGAGACTCCGCTTGGACGACAACTCCTAAAAACCCCGCTACTATTACGATCTGGAAACCATCGCTGGAGGGGGTGTCTTCGTCGACGTCACTCTCCCGCGTCTGAGGAACTGCATCGATGAGTGAACGCTCGACCGCCATTCTGTTTGCCGTGCTGACGGCGCTCTTCTGGGGGGTGTACGGCCCAGCCTTGGGGAACGCCCGTAACCCACTGTGGAGCAACTTCAAGCCATACTTGTTCATTGGAGTCGCATATCTCGTTTGGGCGGTGGTCGGCGGCGGGCTGGCGATGTTGGCGAAAGGCGACAACTTTTCGTTTACTGGAGACTATTTCCCCGCTGCGAAATGGGGATTCCTGGCGGGTTCCCTGGGAGCGTTTGGGGCGCTGACGCTGACGTTCGCGGTCATGAGTGCCAAAGCCCATGGGGGGCCAGGACTCGTCATGCCGATCGTCTTTGGCGGCGCAGTGTGTGTCACGGCCATCACGCAATACTTGATGTTCCGTAGCAAGGGTGCCCAGTTCGAGCCAATGCTGGGCGTCGGCATGCTGCTGGTGGCGATTGGCATTGTGATCGTGGCGAAAAACACCTCGCACGGGGGGCATGCTCCTGCGACGCCCACGACCTCGCCGACTGCCACCACGCCAGCCGGGCCGGATGCAGCCAAGTAGCAACGCTCCACAATCCGGGGGTTGCAACCCCTGGACTTTCGGCATGCGATGTCCTCCTTCGAATTCCCCTCTGTCGATCAACCATAAACCCTCAACCATAAAACCCTCCCCCACCATGTCGAACAACATCCAAAGCACGCTCCACGAAACCCGCCGGTTCCCGCCGCCTGCGGAGTTCACCGCCCTTGCGAACATCAGTAGCGAGGAGCAGTACCAACAGATGTGGAACCGGGCCAAGGACGATCCCGCCGGGTTCTGGGGCGACCTGGCCAAGGAGCATCTGCACTGGTTCAAGCCCTTCGACCAGGCCATGGTCGGCGAGATGCCGAACACGAAGTGGTTCGTCGGCGGGGAGACGAATGCCTGCTACAACTGCGTCGATAAACATCTCTCGACGTGGCGGAAGAACAAGGCGGCGATCATCTGGGAAGGAGAACCTGGCGACACCCGCGTCCTGACCTACCAGGACTTGCACCGCGAGGTCTGCAAGTTCGCCAACGTCCTCATTAAGCTGGGCGTGAAGACCGGTGACCGCGTCACTCTGTACATGCCGATGATCCCCGAGCTGACGATCGCCATGCTGGCCTGCGCCCGCATCGGGGCGACGCACTCGATCATCTTCGGCGGGTTCTCCGCCGATGCGGTGGCCGACCGCAACAACGATGCGCAAGCCAAGATCGTGGTCACCGCTGACGGCGGATGGCGACGCGGCAAGGAGGTCCCGCTCAAGGTGGCGGTCGACGAGAGCCTCGCCAAATCGCCGAGCGTGCAGAAGGTCGTCGTCGTGCGGCGTACCGGCGGCGAGGTCCAGATGACTCCCGACCGCGACTACTGGTGGCACGAGCTGATGGACGGAGTCAGCAGCGACTGCGACGCGGTCCCGGTCGACTCGGAACACCCACTCTTCATCCTCTACACCAGCGGATCGACCGGCAAGCCCAAGGGGGTCATGCACACGACTGCGGGGTACAACCTCGGCACGATGATGACCACCAAGTGGGTCTTCGACCTCAAGGACGAGGACACTTACTGGTGTACTGCCGACATCGGCTGGATCACCGGTCACAGCTACATCTGCTACGGCCCGCTCGCCAACGGAGCCAGCGTGGTGATGTTCGAGGGAGCCCCGAACTGGCCCGACAATGGCCGGTTCTGGGAGATCATCGAGAAGTACAAGGTCAGCATCTTCTACACCGCCCCGACCGCGATCCGCGCGTTCATCAAGTGGGGCGACGAGTGGCCGAACAAGTACGACTTGTCGTCGTTGCGGCTGCTCGGTTCGGTCGGCGAGCCGATCAACCCCGAGGCGTGGATGTGGTATCACAAGGTCATCGGCGGCGAGCGCTGCCCGATCGTCGATACGTGGTGGCAGACCGAAACCGGGGCCATCATGCTCAGCCCGCTACCGGGGATTACCTCGACCAAGCCTGGTTCGTGTACCCGCCCACTGCCGGGCGTGGTGGCTGAGATCGTCAATGAAAAGGGCGAACCAGTCCCAGCCAACAACGGCGGCCTGCTGGTCCTCAAGCAGTCGTGGCCGAGCATGCTGCGGACCCTCTACGGCGACCACAAGCGATACGAAGAGGTCTACTTCGGCAAGCTGGACGGCCTCTACTTCGCGGGCGATGGGGCCAGGAAAGACGAGGACGGGTTCTACTGGGTGATGGGCCGCATTGATGACGTACTAAACGTCTCCGGCCACCGCTTGAGCACAATGGAGGTCGAGTCGGCCCTCGTCTCGCACCCGCTCGTCGCCGAAGCCGCCGTCGTCGGCTTCCCGCACGAGATCAAAGGCGAAGGCATCTGCTGCTTCGTGATCCCCAAGGGGGAAATTCCGCCCGATGAGGCCAAAAAGGAACTGATCGCCCACGTCCGCAAACAGATCGGAGCCCTCGCCACCCCCGACCAAATCCGCTTCACCACCGCCCTCCCCAAAACCCGCAGCGGCAAAATCATGCGCCGCCTGCTCCGCGACATCGCAGCTGGAAGAGAGTCAGCTGGGGACACGAGCACGCTGGATGACATCAGCGTGCTGGCGAAACTGCGGGATGATGAGGAGTAACCTAACAGACGTTAGCCGTCGGGCTTGCCCAACGTGTGTGGGTTCTCAGCTCCTGTGACATCACGGGAAAATGTGTATGGATGGAGAGTGGTGGCGATGAGAGTTGACCTTGACGACTTTGAACGAAGAGTTCGTGATTTCCTGGCGAGTCCCAAGGCCGCCAAGGTCTGGGGCGAACTCACCAACACGGTCCTATTCAATGTCATCGTATTGTTCTGCATGATTCCGGTGGCGTTGCTCCTGTGCTGCACCATCGTACTCACGAAGTTCGGTTTCGAGCTTCTCTGCGAATTAGTCGGTTCGTTACTCACCCTTAAGGTATTTCAAAATCCACGGAGAGAATTGGAACGTCATCCGGAACGGATTCAGCCACTGCTGTTGGCGACGATCGTGATAGGCCCCGAGTGGCACGGTATGCTGCTTGGCTCGTCCTGTCGCAAGACGCAATCGGATCTGGAATTCCTTCGACGAAAAGCGAATGAATTCGCGGAGATCTATGCCAATGGATCTGAGGCGAAAGACGGAAAACTCTTTACTTTGATTCGGGACGATCTCTATGTCGGTGATCGACGACGTATGGTCCCGACCTCGCACTCGGAAGGATGCGAATTGTACATTTTTGATATCAAACTTGAGCGAAAAGAAATTTACATGGCAAACGATCTGTCGGGGTGGGTGGCTGCCATCGGGGTACGGTTTGAAGAATCGCAGTCCGTCACGAACGAGAAACCGACGCCATTT
Source organism: Planctomycetota bacterium (assembly GCA_043718945.1). GTDB lineage: Bacteria > Planctomycetota > Planctomycetia > Planctomycetales > Planctomycetaceae > TH-plancto1. The sequence goes on along the minus strand of JAYSUV010000182.1, from coordinate 10,894 downwards.
CGAAACGTCGAGCAGATTCCCTGGAACGTCGTCGAGGATTCCGTTGACGAGTGCCGTGGGCGTTCTAGCCGTTCCTAAAACGAAGTTTGGGAATAGGCCGAATTGCTGTCATCACGAATCGAATACCGGATACCTCAACTCGTCGCCTTGAACGGATCGTAGTCTCGTGGATTGTTCCCCAAGGAACAGGAGATGCATGCAATATCTGATAGCTGAGATCAGCCATGGATATAGCGGGGCACAGGGTGATAATATCGAGGCATACCGTGACCGCTCGTCATCACAGCACTCTGGCGACGGCTCAGGGCTGAAAGCCGTTCAATACACGCGCATGCCGGGTTTGGTGCCCGAGTCGGGGCGGACCATCTGCCCCAGGATAGATGTGTTCACATCGCCCCATTCTACGGTTCGCCTGCGGTATGCGAGTCGCGGAACGAAATCGCCGACAATCCCCCGTCAATGATCTCCTGGCCGCTCGTGGTGTCGATGTGAAATCGATGGGTGAATAGTGACGCTGAATGTGACGGGAGTTATTCCGAAATGGACCCCCTATCGGTCGCCCTTGCCACTCGTTCTGAATAGAAAGAGCCACTTGGCCCGACAGGCCAAGTGGCTCTTGTGCTTCACACAGCAACGACCATGCATCCGGACTTCGGAAGCCTTGGCTCGTCAGTTGTTACTTGATCGTCCCGCCGTACACCGCGCTGGCACCGAGGATCTCTTCGATCCGCAGCAACTGGTTGTACTTGGCGATTCGGTCCGAGCGGCTGGCGGAGCCGGTCTTGATCTGGCCGGTGCCGAGGGCCACGGCGAGGTCGGCGATCGTCGTGTCTTCGGTCTCGCCCGAGCGGTGGCTCATCACGGCGGTGTAGCCGTTACGCAGCGCGAGGTTCACAGATTGAATCGTCTCGGTCAGGGTGCCGATCTGGTTCACCTTGACCAGGATGCTGTTGGCGATCCCCTCGTCGATGCCCCTCTGCAGACGCTTCGTGTTCGTCACGAACAGGTCGTCGCCGACGATCTGGCACTTCCCCTTCAGGCGATCGGTCAGCATCTTCCAGCCTTCCCAATCGTCTTCCGAGCAGCCGTCTTCGATCGAGCAGATCGGGTACTTCGCGGCCCAGCCAGCGAGCAGGTCGACCATGCCGCCCTGGTCGAGCTTGCGACCTTCCACGGTGTAGGTCTTCGTCTTCGGGTCAAACAGCTCGGTGCAGGCACAGTCGAGGGCCAGCTTGATCTGCTCGCCCGGCTTGTAACCGGCCTTTTCAATCGCAGTCAGGACGATCTGGATCGCCTCTTCACTGTTCTTGATGTCGGGAGCAAAGCCCCCTTCGTCGCCGACAGCTGTGGAGAGGTGCTTGTCGTGCAGGACCTTCTTGAGCGAGTGAAACACCTCGCAGCCCGCGCGGAGGGCATCGCTGAAGGTGTCAAACCCCAGCGGCATGATCATGAACTCTTGCAGGTCGATGCCGTTATTCGCGTGGGCCCCACCGTTGATGATGTTCATCATCGGAGCAGGCAGGCGATTGGCCCCGACGCCGCCGACATAGCGGAACAGCGGCTGGGCACTGACTTGGGCAGCGGCGTGAGCCGTGGCCATCGACACGCCGAGGAGGGCGTTGGCCCCGAGGCGGGACTTGTTGGGAGTGCCATCGCACTCGATCATCGCGTGGTCGACTGCGGCTTGATCGAAAGAGTCCATCCCTTCGAGGAGATCAGCCAATTCTTCGTTGACGTTGTGGACGGCCTTCAAGACCCCCTTGCCGAGGTACTTGCTCTTGTCGCCATCGCGCAGTTCACAGGCTTCGTGGGCTCCCGTGCTGGCACCGCTGGGCACAGCTGCGCGGCCAATCGTGCCGTCTTCGAGTTCGACATCGACCTCGACGGTGGGGTTGCCGCGGCTATCCAGAATCTGCCGGGCCTTGACGTAGGCAATCGCCATGCTCATGAGAGAGTCCTCAAACGTGTGTGCGAGAACAGGAGCGGCAAACCCGGTGCGGCATACGGCCACAACGCCACGCGGCCCAGCTCCGATGTGGCGACGCACACATACACAGGAGTTGATCCACGAACCCGTCCAATGTCTCAGAATCCGGGCGGAGAATAGCGTTCGCGAGAGGCAGTTTCCACACTACGGGTGAAGTTCTGGCGAGCGGGGTGCATTCCCCAGTTGGCGGTACTCTGCCATCTCTGCTCCCTCTCCCCCCACAGTCGGCAAGGCTTTCGGAGTGGACTCCGCTGTGGGGGAGAGGGCCGGGGTGAGGGGGCCAAAACGAGCGATATGGCCCCCTCACCCCAACCCTCTCCCCCGAATCAGGTACAAGGTGAATGCCGCGTCGCTCGCGGGGGAGAGGGGGCAAGATACCGACAGTGGGCGAATGCACCCGCGAGGGCCGAGCGTAGTGAGGGGAGCCGCCAATCGGCGTTCGGCAAAGGTAGTCGTGCGGCGACTCAGTCACTTCATCTGATTCGTCAATTGAGGGTCGCATTGAATCGATGCCATATTGTCCTGCTGGTAGTTCTAACCATCGCAGACCGAGGTAATCTCGCCTGATGAGGTCAAGATGGACGGGGAGGATTTTGATGGCCAGCATCAACGCTTGCATGGAGTCCATCCCCCCCATGTACCGGACCTTCTCGTCGTCGATCCCCGTAATCTGGTATGGGCAATAGAAGTCTTTTTCCTCCGGGTCGTCTGGAAAGGGTCGAGGCTGACCAATCTTGACTCGGATGTCCAAGTTCGGGTGCCCCGGAACTTCGAGAATCCGTTCCGCAATGACCATTCCGAGTTCGATCTTCATTGCGATTCCCAGATGACTCACCTCGAAAATGTGCGCACGCTGCGCAAATATGCGAAGTGGCCTCGAACACCAATCGACCCCGGCAGGGGTCACAGCGATTAGCCGGTGGTTGAGCGTCAGCGACACCACCGGAAGCAATCGCCCACCTGTCCTCCATCCCGGAGGGATGGCAGAAGCTCCCCCGACGCGAGGCGAATTCCTCCGGAGAGCGACGCCTTCTGGCATCCCTCCGGGATGCAAAAACAGCGAGGGGCTGTGTTCCGGTGGTGTCGCTGCGCTCAACCACCGGCTCATGGCTGGCATCCCTTCAGGATGAAGATGTGCTCAAGGCTACTTGCTTGAGTTGCGTTGATGCCGCGCTGTGGTGATCTGTGTCGGGGACACTCCGTCTTGTCAACTCGCCCACGTTCTGGCGAACGTGGCTACTTCGACTCAACCCGGTACAGAGCCGTCCGCGTCCGCAGGTACAACGCCTTTCCAGCCACGGCAGGCGAGGCCATGAACCCGTCGGGCAGGCTGTTCTCGGCCAGCAGCTTGTACTCGCGACCGGGGGCGACGACCGAGGTCTTGCCCTCTTCGCTGAAGAAGTACAACTTGCCATCGGCGTAGATCGGCGAGGCGGAGTAGTTGCCGCCGAGTCGACCGGTCCAGACGACTTCGCCGGTTTTCTCATCGAGGCAGGTCGCGACTCCTTGGTCTTGGATTGTGTAGACCAGTCCGTCGACCAGCAGCGGCGACGGCTTGGAGGGCATGGCCTTATCGACGCTCCACAAGACGTGCGACTTGGTCACGTCCCCCTGCCCATCGGCCTTTACGGCGAAGAGAACCCCCTTGCTGAACCCCGCGCTGAAGATCAGCACCCCATCGTGGTACAGCGGACGAGTGGGGGTCGAGAATGGTTCATAGGTGACCCGCCAGATCTCCTCTCCGGTCTTCACGTCATAACTAAACATCCCCTTCGAGGCCGGGCTGATCAGCTGCTCGCGACCGTTGACGGTGATCACGATCGGCGTGGCGTAGGCCTTCTTCACATCGCCATCGGTGGTGCCGAAGTCGGTGGGCCGGTCGGTCTTCCACACGGTTTTTCCGGTCAGCTTATTGAGGGCCACGACGTACTGAAAATCGAACCCGTCGTAGTGCTGGATCATTAGGTCGCCATGCAGGATCGGCGATGAACCGGGGCCGCGAAAATGCTCACAGAGCAGGTCGCGCCGCTCCCACAACACCTTGGCCGTTGCCGTATCGACACACGCGATGCCATAGCTGCCCCAGCTCAGGTAGACCCGCCCCTCCTCAATCACGGGGGTCGGCGAGGCGTAGCTGTTGAACTTGTGCATGACCTGCGACTTCTCGACGTTGAACACGAGAAAGTCGTGGAGGATCTTGCCCGTGTCGCGATCGAGACAGAGCGTCGAAAGGGCCTTGCCATCTTCGGTGGCATTAGTCAGCCAGATTTGCTGGCCCCAGATGACCGGCGAGGACCACGCCCGACCGGGGAGCGGGGTCTTCCAGCCGATGTTCTCGGTCTCGCTCCAAGTGGTGGGGAGTCCGGTCGAATCGGACTTCCCATCGGCAGTCGGGCCACGAAAACAGGGCCAGTTGTCGCCCGCCACGGCAGCGCCGCACATTGCCCCACTCATTATGGCGACTGCAAACAGGGGGTTGATCCGCATCGAGATTCCGATCATCAAGGGGCCAGTCGAGAGACACGGTTCCGATTATGGGAGTCCCTTCGATGAGTCGCAACTGAATATGAGGGGAGAAAGGCCGGTCGGACACGAGTTGGCAACCCGACGCGCGCTACTGGGACAGCGGCGCAATCGTCAACCGATAGCCCACTCGTCCCAGTGCCTCGGTCAGCGTGTCGATCGCCAAGTGTTTCCGCCGGGCGAGGACGTGGCTCAGCATGTCCTCAGACAATCCCGTCGCTTCACAAAAGGCGCGACGAGTTTTGAACTGGCCCAGGACAATCCCCTCCAATTCATCGCGATAGTCAGCGACCCGAGCTTCCCCTCGTTGGACCTGCTGACGACTGCCCAAGTCTTGAGCCAGTCGGTACAACGTACTACTGAGAATCGCAGACTTAGAAAGTCCTCGGCGAGACAGCAGGTTCGAGACAAGAGTCACCCAGTGATTCCGGTAGGCCGCAGAATCCAGACGCACCACATCCGCTTGCAACTGTTGAAACAGCAGCAGCTCCTCGGGGGCCAACGCCGAGAGGTCGATCGATTTTCCACGCAGGTCAAGATAGGTGTTCATGAGGAAACCAGTTCGACCGAGCCTGCGACGCTCAGATAGATGCATTTCTGTTGGAACACTTCACAGGCGATTCGCAGCATCGCCTTGAGTTCCTCGACTCGTTCTTCGGGGAGCGCGACGATGAATCGCCGCGACTCATCATTCACCCGCTCTCCAGTGTCAGGGTCACGATAGGCTCCGGAGTAGAGTCCGGGGCTGATCGTCACTCCGTCGAATCTCACAAACAGTTCGTCATCCAGCCACTCCCAGGCTTCCGTGGAATGCAGTTCCCCGTCGCTGAGGACTGCATCACGTTGAATTGGAATGAGAAAGGCGCACTCTTTCCATGCATTTGACATCTTGACTCTCGTTTCCTTGACTCTCGACTCATGGGCATTCCGTTTCTGGATAGTTGCTAGCAGCGTTGTTGCTTACGTCACATTTCGATGTGACTCACAAACAGAACTATACGAATACTTGACCACGGGTCAACTCCAGATTCTTTTGCCTGACGACGAATCTTCGAACTCATCTCGTTAAAACTCGACTGACGACGCGGACTAGGGAGAGGTTTCACCGATCCTTTCACTATTCCTTCGTCCTTGTCTCTCCGCGAGGACTCGACTACCTTCCCAACTCGCTGCTCGATCAGTTCACGATGGCCGGTGTGGGTCTGTCGTAGAACGGACGCCGATGTCCGTTCCGCCCGGACCTGGGGTTCAGGCTACGAACCCACACCAATGCCCCCCCTCCCGAAAGGTCTTTGATGTCTTCCCGCCAACTCATCCGCGTCGGTCACAGCCCTGATCCGGACGATGCGTTCATGTTTCACGCTTTGGCCAACGACAAGATTGACACGGGGCGCTACCGGTTCACGCATGAACTTCAGGACATCGAGACTCTCAACCGCCGAGCCCTCAAAGGGGAGCTGGAACTCACGGCAGTCAGCCTGCACGGCTATGCGTACATGACCGACACGTACGCGATCTGCTCCTGCGGGGCGAGCATCGGTGACAATTACGGGCCGATGGTCGTGGCCCGTCAACCGGGGACGGTCGCTGACCTGCGGGGCCAGACCATCGCCGTTCCGGGGACACTGACCACTGCGTTTCTGTCGATGCAATTGTGGCTCGGGCAGGCTGGGCTCAAGGCCGTGCCAAAGGGTGAACGTGCGGTCCCTTCTGTCGATCAACCATCAACCATAAACCATCAACCCTCCCACGGTCTCGTCGAGTACATCGTTGTCCCATTCGATGAGATTCTCAACGTGGTCGAACGCGGGGAGGTCGATGCAGGACTCATCATCCACGAAGGCCAGCTGACCTATCACACGCAGGGCCTAACCCTGATCGAGGACATGGGGGTGTGGTGGATGCGGGAGACTGGCCTGCCGCTGCCGCTGGGTGGGAACGCCATCCGCAAGGACTTGGGGCACCAGGCGATGGCGGAGGTCACCGCTCTCCTCAAACAGAGCATCGAGTACGGTCTGAAACACCGCGACGAGGCGCTGACCTACGCCATGCAGTACGGCCGCGATCTCGACCGGGCCAAATCCGACAAGTTCGTCGGCATGTATGTCAACGACTGGACCATCGACTTCGGGGCGCGCGGCCGCGAGGCAGTGGCCCTGCTGCTGAAGCGGGGTTACGAGGCGGGGATCATTCCGAACCCGGTACAGCTGGAGTTTGTTGGGTAGGGCAGTGATTGATCGCCACTGTTTTGAGCATCGTTCGCACACCTCCCCGATTGCGGGTCGGGGATCAGTTCTGCTCGGCAGCGGCTTACCGTCGGGTGAAGACCCCGGTCACTCGTTCGCTGAGGCTCGGAGCCTCAGCTGCGTGGGTGGCCTGCTCGACCAGTCGGGCGACGATGAGATCGGCGGTCTGCTTGTCCGCCTCGGCGTGGAAATTGGTCACGATGCGGTGCCGCATCACGGGGGCAGCGACCGCTCGGACATCGTCGAGGTCGACGTGCATGCGGCCCTGAATCGCCACTCTGGCCTTCGCGGCCAGGATCAGGTGCTGGCTGGCACGTGGTCCGGCTCCCCAAGTGACGTACTGCTTGATGAACTCCGGAGCCTGCGGGTGATTGTGTCGCGAGAGCCGCGAGAGCGACAACGCAAAGCGGATGACCGAATCAGCGACCGGGATTTCGCGGACGATCGCCTGCATCCGCTGAAGTTTCTCGTGCGATAAGACGGAAGTGAGCTTGGGGACCGGCAGGGATGTGGTCTGGCGGACGATCTGAAACTCTTCGTCTTCGTCGGGGTAGTCGATCAGGACTTCGAACATAAAGCGGTCGAGCTGGGCTTCGGGGAGGGGGTAGGTCCCCTCCTGCTCGATGGGGTTTTGTGTGGCCAATACAAAGAACGGCTCGGGGAGCAGGTGCCGGACGCCGCCGACGGTGACTTGATGTTCCTGCATCGCTTCGAGGAGCGCAGCTTGCGTCTTGGGCGGCGTACGGTTGATCTCGTCGGCTAAGACGACATTGGCAAAGATCGGCCCCCGAATAAATCGCAGCTCGCGCAGCCCGGTGGAGCGGTCCTCTTGGATGACCTCGGTTCCGGTCACGTCAGCGGGCATCAGGTCGGGCGTGAACTGCACGCGGTTGAACGAGAGCCCCAGACACTCGGCCAGCGACCGCACCATCAACGTCTTGGCGAGACCCGGCACCCCGACAAGCAGGCAATGCCCCCCGGCCAGCACACAGGTGAGTAACTCCTCGACCACCGTCTGCTGCCCGACGATCACGCGGCTCAACTGAGCCGCGATGTCGCGAGTGGCGGAGTGGACCTGTTCGATGTCGGAGGGTTGGATCATGGGGAGGGTTTATGGTGGATGGTTGATCGAAAGGCCCAGGGGTTGCAACCCCTGGGCTTTGGCTTAAACACGCATGGCCACACCGCGATCGGACATGTATTGCTTGGTCTCGGTAATCGTGTACTCGCCGTAGTGGAAGATGCTGGCGGCCAGGGCGGCACTGGCTCCGCCCTTCGTGACGGCCTCGTACATGTGCTGCGGCGAACCGGCTCCGCCGCTGGCCACGACCGGAATCTCGACGGCATCGGCGACGGCTCGGGTGATCTCCAGATCGAAGCCGTTCTTCGTGCCGTCGGCGTCCATGCAGGTCAGCACGATCTCGCCCGCACCGAGGCGTTCGACCTCCTTCGCCCACTCGACCGCTTCCAGGCCAGTCGACTTGCGACCGCCGTTGATGTGGACATCCCAGAACTCCTTGCCCTCGCGGATCACTCGCTTGGGGTCGATGTTGACCACGATGCACTGGCTGCCGAACCGCAGGGCCGCCTCCCGGACGAAACCGGGGTTGGTGACAGCTGAGCTATTGATCGAGACCTTGTCGCAACCCGCCTTGAGCAGTCGGCGGATGTCATCGAGTGTGCGAATTCCGCCGCCGACGGTGAGGGGCATAAAGATGACTTCGCTGGTCCGCTGCACGACATCAATGATGATGTCGCGCTGTTCGTGGCTGGCAGTGATGTCGAGGAAGACCAGTTCGTCAGCTCCTTCAGCCTCGTACCGCTTGGCGATCTCGACGGGGTCGCCCGCGTCGCGGAGTTGCAGAAAGTTGACCCCCTTCACAACGCGGCCAGCGTGAACATCAAGACAGGGGATGATGCGTTTGGCGAGCATGGGCGGGGGAGTTCTGAGGTGGAATCGGAGGCCGATAGAGTATACTCGCTCTGCGTGGGGATCGCAGTCCACGCGGGGCACATCGGGCCAGCTTGGTGTGCATACGCCAATTGGCAATACCCCGTTCTCTCTGCTCCCTCTCCCCCGCAACATGTCCTCCCGCTGGAATGATGTCGCTCGCGGGGGAGAGGGGGCAGGATACCGCCATTTGACAACGGCACCCGCAAGCCCAATGGCTCACGGGGTCTCAACGCCATCAGGAAGCAGCCATGATCCAAGTCGCCATGACCGTCGAGCAGTTCTTCGACCAGCGGGGCGAGATGCCAGAAGGCGGCCAGTGGGCCGAACTGCATGCCGGGGTGCCGGTGTTTCTGGAGCCGCCGGATGTCGATCACGGGACGGTGGTGCTGAATCTCTCCAAGACCCTCGCCACCTATTTCCATCAGGTCGACTCGGGGTACGCCTGCTTCGATCTGGGGCTGCATGTGGCTCGCCAGCCGGACACGGTGTACTTCCCGGCGGTGAGTCTGTTCCTCACCGGGCTGCGATTTGCGGAGTCGGATAATGCGGTGACCTCGACGGTTCCAGCACTCGCCATCGAGATTCTCTCCACCCCGGATCGTAAGCAAGGCCTGGAGTTGCGACTGGCCCAATTGCTGCACTGGGGAGTCCCCACGATCTGGACGATCGATCTCAAAGGGAAGACCGTGCAGATCTGGGATCGTCGGGGAGAGCAGTTGCTGCGATCGAATGAAGCGATCGAGAATCTCCCCGCGCTCCCGGGATTTCGCGTGCCGGTTTTAGAGTTGTTTACCGTACCGGACTGGGCGAAGTGAGTTGAGCGCGGGCGAGCGCTCCGCTTCGAAGACTTCGCGTCGCGGCTAAACAGTTGAGACTCAAAATACTGAACACTGACGACTGAAAACTGATGACTTCAAAACAAAAACACCCTCGTGGCGAAATTCGTCACGAGGGCATCGTTGATGTCCGGTCCGGCCAGAGGCCGCTGGGTCAGTCCCCGTGAGGGATCAGTCCCAGTTCTTCGGGCTCATGAACCACCACCACTTATCGGTGCGGGTGCTGAACCGCAGATTCCAGGTGCCGTCTTTCCACTCCAGCGTTGACTGACGCCAGTTGAGGGGAACCTGTGGGTAAGGATAGAACGGGCCGATGTACGGGAAGGCACTCGCATCATACTGACCTGGGTAGGTCACAGCTGCGTAGTTGTCGTACTGTGCGTACGTCGGCCAAGCGTATTCGGGGACGTTCGGCTGGTTGTACATCATGTGTCCGCCAGCCTGCGAGACTCCTCCACCAGGATGACCACCCATACCGGGGGCTCCCATCGGCGAGCCGTCCATGCCGGGACCGCCCTGTTGCATCTGGGCCAGCTGCATCTGCTGCATGCGAGCCTGTTGCATTTGCTGCATCTGCATCTGCTGAATCTGTGGGTTTTGGCCCATCGCCTGGGGAGGCAGACCGGGTGGCAACTGGCCTTCGCCAACGGCCAAGCCGTTTGGATAAGCGGGACGGCGAGCCTGCTGAGGAGCGGCTTGACCACCGACCGTCAACTGATTGGCGACTTGCTGCACTCCGCTGACGCTCTCGGCGGCCTGTTGAGCACGGGCGGCTTCGGCGGGATGGGAGACACTCCCTCCCAAGGTGCAGGTGCCGTTCTTGAAACGGATTTCGATGTCATAGCCGCTGAGTCCCGCTTCCGCGAGCTCGTCAGCGATGCCTTGGGCCACTTCCTGATTGGAAGGGGCAGCGTCTGCCGGAGCGGCCTGCTCGAACTCAACCTGCTCAATCGGTTGGCGGCTGGCAGTCCGGGCTGGAGCCGAGGACTGGATCGCGGTCAACTGGTTGTCGACCGAATCGATACCGGGTACTCGGGAGGCGACCTGGGTGGCCTTGGCGAGTTGCTCGGTGTTGAGAATCTGACCGGTGAGGGAGGCCACGCCATCCACCACTTCGATCTGAATCCCCTTGCCCTTCAGGCCCGCAGCCTTCATTCCTCGAGCGACATCTTGTGCGATGTCATCATTGGACCGCTGAGCCGCAGCCTTGGTGGCCGGGGCCTCCGGGCGTACAGCTGTTTTTGCGGCGGGACGAGCGTTCGACTTTGGTTTTCCGTCAAACGGCCCGGCCAGCGCAATGCTGGGGACTGTTGCGAGCAGTCCCAGGGACAGCACCCATTTCCGTGGC
>JAYSUV010000181.1:0-1971 GCA_043718945.1 Planctomycetota bacterium | reverse complement strand
TTGGCGACGATCTCCACTTCCACTTGCCGTCCTGTTTTTGTTTCAAGAGGCATGTGCTCGTAGCGGAGATAGCCCGACTGTTGCAGACCCCGGACAGCAGCTTCATTGGCCGACTTGTCACTAAAGAGTCCAATCTCCCACATCTCCTTGCCGGTGAACTCTCCGGGAGTGTAACCCAGTAAATCGCACATGTACGGGTTGGCGTCCACGATCTGCCCGTTGTTGGAATCGAGAATCAGGATGCCATCTTTGGCCGCCTCGAACAGCCGGCGATAACGGATTTCGGAGACATGGACCGCCACTTCGGCCAGCTTGATGTCATGAATGTCGCTATTCGACCCGACCCACATCGTGGTCTGCCCCGTTTCGTCCCGCAGGGGGAGCGCCCGGCTGATATGCCAGCGATATTCGCCATCGGCCCGCCGAAGGCGGCTTTCGAACACGAAGGGACGATTGTTTTGAATGGAACTCCGCCACAGTCGGACATGTTCGGTCACATCCTCCGGATGGATCACCTGCTTCCAGCCCCGGCCTTTGAGTTGATCCAACGGCAGTCCGGTATACTCGGACCACTGCGGATTGAAGTAGTCCACTTCCCCGTTGGGCTTGGTGGTCGCGATCTTGGGCGGCATCGTGTCGAGAATCCGCCGCAGTTGGTGCTCACTCTCCCGCAAGGAGTTCTCCGCCCGCTGACGCTGTGCCGATTCCCGGTTTCGTTCAATCACCAGAGCGGTCGTCTGGCTCAGCAGCCGAATGGCTTCGAGGTCTCCCGGTTGCGGCTCGCGGGGTGTGCGGTGATACATGGCGAGAGTGCCCAGCACTTCACCACTCTGCGTCCGCATTGGCTCCGACCAGACTGCCCGAATCTCATGTTCGTGAGCGAGTCCCAAGAGTGGAGCCCAGAGCGGATCCCGTTCAACATCTCCAACGATTTCTGTCTGTCCGGTGAAGGCGGCAGCCCCACACGACGGTGACTGGGGACCGATCTTTTGCTGTTCGACGGCGGCCGTGTATGTGGGGGATAAGCCGGAAGCCGCCGCAAAGTGGAGGTGCAAACCCATGGGGTTGTGGAGAAACAAGCTCGACCGAGACGGTTCGCCGAAGTGTTCGCGGGCGGCACGCACCACCAGCTCAAACACCTCTTGCAACTCTGCCCCCTGGGCCGCCAGTTCCAACACTTGGGCCTGCGTGATGAGCAGTCGATCGGTTCGCACACGCTCGGTCACGTCGACATTGGTGCCCACCACCCATTCGGTTTGCCCCTGGGGGTTCAGACGGACCGTCTCCACCGCCTCAATGTGCCGGACATCCTGGTCGCTCACCCGCACGATGCGGAAGCTTCGGGAACTCCTTCCGCAGCTCTGAACGGTGTCTTGCAAGATTCTTTCTTGCTCCGGCAAGTCCTCGGGCACAACGGTCCCGGTCCAGGCGCTGTAAGGCACCACACCGTTCGCAGTCGGAGTGATCCCGTAAATCCGGAACATCTGGGAATCCCAATGGACATCGCCGGTGTCGACATTCCATTCCCAGATCCCGACGGACGTGGCTTCGATCGCCAGACGCATCCGCTGATCGCTCGCATGCTGAGCTTCCTCGGATCGCTTGCGCTGGGAGATGTCCTCGACCGCTGAGATGAAGTGCAGCGGCTGCCCAGCGGCGTCGCGCAACAACGAGACCGTGAGATTCACGAAGACATGGGAGCCGTCTTTGCGGAGATAACGCTTCTCCATAGCATAGTTGTCGATCTCACCGGCGAGAACGAGTTTCACGTTTTCCAGGTCAGCGTCGAGGTCATCCGGGTGCGTGATGTCCGCAAAGGTTTTGGTCGCGAGTTCGTCCGACGAGTAGCCCACGATGCGGCATAGGGCCTGGTTCATCCGCAACCAGCGACCATCCAGCCCCACATGGGCCATGCCGATCGCTGCGTTTTCAAACGTCCCGCGAAAGCGTGACTCGCTTTCGCGATGCAAC
>JAYSUV010000019.1:0-6710 GCA_043718945.1 Planctomycetota bacterium | reverse complement strand
CGGGGTTCAGCGGATGGAGCATACGTCTATGTTCAGGATCTGGATGGGACGATCTACATCCTCCCGGATGGCCCTCACCAACACCCCCGCGTATTGGGTGAGGCCAGATCGGCGATGTATGCCGGGGAACTTCGGATTCAGGCTGGCGCAGTGGTCCAACTCAACAACTGCTCGGGAACTTTTGAACCAGACAGCGTGAGAGGGCTCCGGCAAGTGGCAGACGTGATTGAGTCCCTGGGATTCAAGTTCGAAGCCGGGTCAGTGCAGTTTTTCCATTTCCTCAAAGTGGCTCCGACACGAATGATTCAGAGAGAAGGGAGTGGTGATGCGAATTCTGGTGCTTGAAGACAACGATGATCGCATCACCGCAATGCGAGATGTCATTGCTGACCGCTTCGGTCAATACGCAGTGAGCTTCTTCAAATCATGCGATGAGATGAAGAGTGCGATCACCCAGGATGGACTGGCCGACGTGGTTGCTATCGCTCTTGATCACGATTTGGAAATGATTCCTGGTCCTGAGGGACGGATGGTCGATCCCGGCACGGGGGTCGAGATGGCCGAGTGGCTCAAGGATCAATCGCCGAAATGCTCGGTGGTCGTCCACACGACAAATACCCGCGGGGGGATAGAGATGGTCCGCCTGTTGCGCAAAGCGGGATGGCGTGTTGAGCGAGTTGTCCCGTATGACGGAGAGTCCTGGATCGCGACGGGTTGGTTCTCTTTGATCCGGACATACATCCTGGAGTCGGAGCGTCCGAACCGCCATCCTTCGTTCGGACTGGCTTGGCTGGCAGAAATGCTTGCGACACAAACTAGTTTTGAAGAACGGATGCGACTTGTCATGGAGGAGTATTCGAATCAACTCTTTCTCGCGGTCGGTCGTCCGGGACTTTCGATTGAGCTACTGACTTTGCGAAACGATCGCTGGGAAGGCGCCGTCATGCCGGGACCGCTGATCCAGTCATTGAACCAATTCGTAAACCCAAAGGGCGTGACCTTTGAAGAACTCTCCCCACTGGCTGGTGTCGGGCCAGTCACGGCCAATGATCCGAGACTTTCAACAGACTTTTCCGATGCTCTCGCGAAATCCGGCGTCCATCGAATGCTATCGGTTGTGCTATCAACGGACACTCCGGAGCCTTCTTCCAGTTTGATTGTGATCTCATCTCGGTCGCAGGAGATCAAGCTCAATGAACCATCGGTGCATGCAACCCTCATGGACTTGGTGGCATGCCTCAAGATTCTCTTATCTGTAGAACAACAGTCCAGTCCGCTACGGGAGTCCATTCCCGATTTCGCCAGCCAAGATGTGACAATTTTGCCGCGATAACAACTCAGGGTTGCACTTTTTACAAAAGTTATCATCTCGCCGTGCCTCCAAATGTTGCACAAGCGCAACCTGTTGAACCACTTATGATAACTTCCTGTTTTGGATATGACCGGGAACTCAAATTGCAGTCAAGTGAAGTATGAACATCCCTTCGCACCCATCAGCCCCCCCGACTCCACGTCCCATCGGCCAATGGGGCCCTGTAGGGATCGACCTGGAAGCCGCCAGAAACTTTGGCCGCTGGTGGGATCAGATCATTAAAAAGTCACCGAATACAGCGACTCCGCCGGATATGAAAGATCGACGGGCGGCTTAGTTGAAGGCCACCCTCGTCATCGGCGGTGCGTACCAAGCCCGTATCCTGCAAACCGCCGATGGCCGCGTCCTCACCGGCCTCCCCGTCGAAGAGACCGAGCAGCGCGTGGTTCTCAAGGTCCAAGGCGGCAAGCTGGAGACGATTCCCCGTGACCAGATCGAGGTCTACAAGGTCAGCGAAATCTCGATGATGCCCGAGCAACTCGAAAAACAAATCACCCCCCAAGAACTCGCCGATCTCTTCAGCTACCTCGCCCTCGACAAACCACCGAGCGACCCGCAGGCGAAGTACCTGCCGGGGTATCCACGGGGGAAATGAGGCATTTTGGCAACGTCTCCCCACGATTGCACTCGCCTCAAGGGGATTTGCCAACTCGGCCCCCGGTCCGGCGGAATATCGCTGCACACCACTCCCCATCGCGCACAATTTCCTGAACACTGGAATACTGCGACCGGGGAGACGACAACAATGCGATGGTGGGCTCATTGGGGGATTCAGTATTTGCTGGCTCATGTTCCCGGCGGGGAATCCGTGCATCGACTGGTTCAGGAACATGCCGGGCAGCTGCGGAATCTGGAACAGGGGAACCAGTTTGGGAATGCCCTGCTGATTTTGGAGATGGCCAGCGACAAGGCGGGTTCGCTGGCGGGGCTGCGGGTCGCGGAGTTGGGAACTGGCTGGGTGCCTGCGGTTCCGGTGGCGCTGGCATTGGTCGGATGTGAAGTGCATACGTTTGATGTCGCAGCACTGAGCAAGCAGGACTACCTGCACCGAACGCTGCATGCGTGGGAACCTCGCTTGGACGAGATCGCAGCAGCAGCCCGGCAACCGGTCTGTGAAGTGGCGGAGCGCTGGGAGATCCTGGCCCGATCGGCCACCTTGCATGAGTTGTGTCAGCAGACCGGCGGCGTTTGCATGGCCCCGGTCGACACCACGGCACTCCCAGACGAGACGGGGACTTTCGATTTGGTGGTCAGCAATCTCGTGATGCAGTGTATTCCGGATCAACTGGTTGTGCCGGTTCTGCGGGAGTCAGCCCGCATCCTAAAGCCCTCGGGCTGGTCGATTCACCGAATTCGGATGACGGACGAATATGCATTCTCCGACCCGCATCAGCACCACCTGCATTTCCTGACATATCAGAAAGCGACCTGGGACCGCTGGTTGAATCATCGGCTGAAAAATCAGAACCGCTGGCGGGCCTCGCACTTCCTTGAGGCATTTCGTGACGTAGGCTTTTTGCTACGCGAGGTACACAGGCATCGGGAGACCAGCGGAGCGGCCTACTTCCAGAAAGTGCCACTGGCTCCTGAGTTTCAGTCGTGTGACGAGGACGACCTCAACACGATTGGGATGGATGTTGTCCTGCAGATGCCCTCGGCAGTGGGAGACCTTCGGAGTAACCCCTCGGATTCCATCGAGGCGGTCTGCACGAAGGTGTGACGGGCCGGGAACGAGAATCGATGACAAGCCTGCAGTGGATTTTGATGTGTGTCGGCATCCTCGCCACCTGTGGTGTCGTCGAGTTGTTCCGGTACGCACTGCGCCGACGCAACATGCAGTATTGGATTGGCAGCTACTACTTCCCGAGTGAACAAGCCGAGCCAGTCCACACCGATCAGCCGGTCGATCTGTTCGTGGCCATCTGTGACCATTGGGAACCTGAGTGCTACGGGGCCTCTCGCACTAAGGCGATGGAGCGAGTCCACCGCTGGGTCTATGAGTACCCCAAAGCATTTCAACAGTTTCAGGACTTCAACGGTCGCCCGCCGCAACACACATTCTTCTTTCCCCAAGACGAGTACCGACCCGAATACCTGGATGAAATCGCCCAGTTGTGTGCGGAAGGTTTCGGGGACGTGGATGTCCACCTGCACCATGACCACGACACGGCAGACCAGTTCCGCGAGAAGCTAGAGACCTTCAAGGACGCCCTGTTCCACCGCCACGGGCTGCTGCGGCGTGACCCGCTGACGAATGAGATCGTGTACGGTTTCATCCACGGGAACTGGTCGTTATGCAACTCGCGTCCGGACGGCCAATTGTGCGGGGTTGATCAGGAGCTGACGATCCTGAAAGAGACCGGGTGCTACGCGGACTTCACACTGCCCTCGGCTCCGAGTGCCTGCCAGACTAAGACGATTAACTCGATCTACTACGCCCAGGACATCCCCGGCCAGCGGAAGTCGCACAACACCGGCATTCGCTCCCGAGTCGGCAAAGCAGCCCCACAGGACCATCTGCTGATGATTCAGGGGCCATTGAGTCTCGACTGGCAGGCTCGCAAGTTCGGGGTCATCCCGCGCATCGAGAACGGCGACCTGACCGAAGGCCGGGCACCAACCTGGCGACGGTTCCAACACTGGATGAACGTCGGAGTTCACGTCGCCGGACGACCGAACTGGAAGTTTCTCAAGCTGCACACCCACGGCTGCAAAGATGGCAACATTGACATGCTGCTGGGGCCGGAGATGCAAGCGTTCCATGCCGAACTGGCCGCTCAGCGTCAAGTCAATCCTCGGTTGCGATTGCACTATGTGACCGCGTGGGAGATGGCCCAACTCGTGCGGCAAGCGGAGGCGGGAGCGACCACGCCTCAACTGGCGACATCGACCAGTTTTCGCCTGACACCATCTGGCCTGCCGCCAGCTCGGGAAGGCAGCACCCAGCAGCGGAAACCGGATTTATTGCGACTGGTCCTACCGGTCGGCGAAGGGGCATAGTCATCAGGCTTCAAAGGTGAGTTTTCCCATCTCAAACTCCTGGTTATGTCCCGCCAGGGACACCCGACAGTAGCCCACCGTTTCAACGGTGGGAAAGCGATCCAAACAAACTGCCGAGTCCCGTGAGGGACGGCAGATGCCAGCGAAATCGGTAATGATGTGATCGGTGGATCGAGGCCATCATGCGAGTTTCTGTCGCCCCTAGTGTGGCTGTCGAGTCGAGAGATGCGTGGGTCCCACCGCTGAAGCGGTGGGCTAGTGTCGGAAGTCCCTGGCGGGACAATGAGCGGCGACGGCTCTCACTCGCTGAGAGGGGCACGCATTTTTTCGGTGTTTCACATCCTGGAAGCTCTGAGGCAAATTTCTCCTGACGATGGAACTCGACACGATGAGTCGGGCGAATTCTTTCGGGTATCGACTGATCGCAACGATTGATCCGTTCGCGATCAACATGCCTTTCCTCCACATCGTGCCGACTGCATGAGTTCTATGCCCGTGTCGCCGTTCTACCCGCTGCAAAACGTCAACGTTTCCTGTCCCGGACAGGCAACAGTCCCCGCCCGGATGGGAGACTTGACCTAGAGTTCCGAACCGGGATGGTGCGCGCGGACGTGCGCCAACGCCGGTCACTTCAAGGCACCGTGATGGCCTACGTTCTCTTCCTGCTCGCCAACGCCGCTCTGTACATTCGCCCGTCGGAACTCTTTCCGGCGCTGGGGAATGTGCAGATCTATCTCGCGCTCATCGTCGCCGCGATGTTCTGCTCGATCCGCCAGCTGCATAACCAAGTTTTGATCCGCACGCTCATTCAGCAACCGATCAACCTGTGCGTACTCGGCGTGACCTTGGCCACGGCCACTTCGCATCTCTCGGTCGGCTATATCGGCGGAGCGGTCAAAAGCTTCGAGATGATGGCCAAAGTCAGTCTGTACTACCTCACGCTCGTGTCAGTCATCAACACGCCCCAGCGACTCCGGGGCTTCCTGCTGAACTGCGTCGGCTGCTCGGTCTTCATGATCGGCTACTGCGTCATGGACTACCACACATTCGTCGAAGACTGGAGCGGCCGATCGGATCTCTGGGAGATCAAGAACCAGGAGCAGGAACTCGCCGATGGCGAGCCACGACTACTGCGGCACGTTCCCGAGAACGACGAAGTCTCCGCCGAAGGAGATGTGGCGTGGTACTTCCGACTCTGCGGACTCGGGATCTTCCATGACCCGAACGACATGGCCCAGCTGATCGTCATGACCAGCATTCTGTGTCTGTACTTCATGACCGATCCGAAGCTGACCGGGCTCCGGTACCTATGGATTCCAGCGCTGGGTCTGTGCGGGTACGCCCTCTTTCTGACTCACTCGCGAGGAGGCTTGCTCGCTGGCGGAGTCGCCATGATGGCTTGGCTGGCCACCCGCTACGGCGGCAAAGTCGCCATGGGGATCGGAGCGATGTGCGCTCTCGCACTCCCCGTCGCGATGGGCCGACAAGGAAACATCGACCTTTCGGGAGGCACCGGCCAGCAGCGTATCCAGCTGTGGGCTGACGGACTTAATCAACTGAAGACCTCGCGGGTGTTCTTCGGCATCGGGGAAGGGATGTATGCGGATGTGGCTGGACTGGTGGCCCACAACTCCTATGTGCATGCCTATGTGGAACTGGGAGTCATCGGCGGAACACTGTTCCTCGGCTGCTTCTTCATCCCCGCGTACGCGATCTTCATGATGATTCGCAACAAGCAACCGATCGAGAACGACGAACTGCGGCGAATGATGCCGTATCTCGCCGGGATGATGGCAGGATGGTGCATGTCGATGATGTCTTTGTCGCGGTGTTACATGCCGACGACCTACATGATCTGCGGAACGATGGCGGCGTTCATGAACCTGGTCGGGTTCTATCGCCATCATCCGGCCCCGCTGCAACAGCTGGACCGCTTACTGGCCCAGCGACTGGTCTTTGCCAGTATCGCCTTGCTGGGGGCTTTCTTCATGTTTGTGCAGGTGTTTGCCCGCTTTGGTTGAGTCCGAGTCGCAGCCGTCCAAGCCCACTGACCTTCTGTTGAGTTTTTCATGTCCTCCACACTTCCCACGATCAGCGTGATCATGCCCGCCTATCAGGCAGAAGCATTCATCGCTCGTTCGATTCGTAGTGCCCAGACACAGACGCTCCGCCCACTGGAAATCCTCGTTGTGGACGATGGGTCGAAGGACAACACTGCGGAGGCCGCAGCGGCATGTGGCGACCTCGTGCGAGTGATTCGCCAAACGAACGGCGGCCCGGCTTCCGCTCGCAACCACGGAGCCCGCGAGGCCCGAGGCGAATGGCTGGCCTTTCTCGA
>JAYSUV010000180.1:0-16194 GCA_043718945.1 Planctomycetota bacterium | reverse complement strand
GTCAGACGAGGTTGTCCGTCCTTCGAAGTGTCTCGATTCTCTCCTCGCGAAGCATCAGGGAAACGACAATATGCACCGGTTGGAAGCCCTGCTCAAGCACATTCGGG
This sequence comes from Planctomycetota bacterium, assembly GCA_043718945.1. GTDB lineage: Bacteria > Planctomycetota > Planctomycetia > Planctomycetales > Planctomycetaceae > TH-plancto1. Next base: position 16,087 of record JAYSUV010000180.1, on the reverse strand, counting down.
ACCAGTATTTACTTCTGGCGTTATACATGATCGAAGGCTGCACGGAGGAGAAGAGTGGAGAAGCAGTCCGCTGGCTGGTAGAACAAGTCGGAAGCGAGTCGACTCTCGCGGGGGCCTGGAGGATGTTTTGTGAGCGGGAACCGGACGACACCCACATTCCTTGTCCCCCTGGCAGCGGGATTTCTCGTCATGGGGGAGTTCGGCCTGCTGGCAGCTGATAAGATCGATTTCATCAAGCAGATTCGCCCGATCTTCAAGGAACGGTGTTACGAGTGCCATGGTCCCCACAAGCAGGAGTCGGGGCTACGATTGGATAAGCGACAAGAAGCACTGGCGGGCGGGGACAGCGGAGCGGCGATTGTGCCGGGCGACACAGCCAGCGGGCTGCTGCTTAAGTATGTCCAGAGCGAAGACGCTGAGCAGGTCATGCCCCCCAAGGGGGACCGATTGACGGACGAGCAGATCGAATTGCTGAAGCAGTGGATCGAAAACGGGGCTGTGTGGCCGAAGGAGGAATGAGGACGACGAGAACACGGTCAACCAGTTAATGCCGAGCATTTTCGCCTCCGATACGATTCACAGGATCGACGACGCCCAGTTCACCTGACAGAATGATCGACACAATACTTGGAGGCAACAGCGTTGAGTGAGCATCGGCACAAGGCAGCTGAAGATTCCCCGCACACGAAGTCAGTGCAGCTGCCGGAAGAGGGGAGTTCGCCATTGGTGGAGGGGACCGTCCTGTCGGCGGACCCCAATCAAACTCAACGGTACGAGGAACCCGCAGCCCCCTCTCATTTGGGGCGATATGCCATTGAGGGCTACCTGGGGAACGGTGGCTTCGGGGTGGTCTACCGAGGACGAGACGATCAGCTGCAACGGGCCGTCGCCATCAAGGTGCCACACCCGCATCGGGTCCAGACAGAAGCCGAGAGACGACTCTACCTGGCCGAAGCCCAGACGGTGGCACAACTCGATCATCCGGGAGTTGTCCCGGTCTTCGACTTCGGAGTCCTGGATGACAATCGCTGCTTTGTCGTCTCCAAGCTCATTGATGGCCGGAATCTGGCTCAGGTGATTGCCAGCGATCGACTGTCCCTTGAGAGTTGTGTGTCGTTAGTGATCTCCGTCGCAGAGACACTGCACTATATCCACCGTCACAAGCTGATCCACCGCGACATCAAGCCCAGCAACTTGTTATTAGATCGAGACAACCGAATCTATGTCGCGGACTTTGGTCTGGCCATGCATGAGGCCGAAGCTGTCAAGCACCGACCGGGGGCCGGGACACCCAACTACATGAGTCCGGAGCAGGCAGGTGGCGAGGGACATCGCATCGATTTCCGGACCGACTTGTATAGCCTCGGTGTCGCCATGTACGAAATGCTGACCGGGACGCGCCCCGTCCAGGGGGAGAGTTTCGAGGACACCAAGCAAAAGCTGATCACCCTGGAACCGGTTCCCCTCGTTGTCCACGATCCCACGATCCCGGCAGAACTCAATCGCATCTGCCTCAAGCTGTTGTCGAAACGTGCCAGCGACCGGTATCAAAGTGGGCAGGAATTGGCCGATGATTTGAGGCACTTTCAGTCTCCGAACGCCCTGGACGATTCCCAGGGGGGAGGTCGGCCCACTCGATCTCAGACTTCCGAAACGGGATCACCTGCCTCACCCGGCAAGTTCATTCCGCGTGGACTGCGATCTTACGACCGACACGATGCGTACTTCTTCCTCCAACTGCTGCCGGGTCCGTTTGATCGTGACGGGCTTCCCGAAAGTCTCAGTCACTGGCAACGCTGGGTCGAGCATCCCGAAGAACAGCCCGAGCTGCATCGGATCGGGGTCATTGCCGGACCATCGGGTTGCGGAAAATCATCCCTCATCAAAGCGGGACTGGTTCCACTACTCGACAAAGCGATGGTCTCCACGCTGATGATCGAGGCCACGATCGATCGTACCGAGACGCAACTCGCCGCCGCCCTCGACAGCCGCTTCCCGGTGTTGGCCACCGAACTGTCACTGACCGACAAACTCACAGCCATTCGTCGTGGGCAGGGACTTCCCGCTGGTAAGAAGCTATTGATTGTGATCGATCAGTTTGAGCAATGGCTGCACACGGTTCACGAGCGGGAACGCCCCGAATTGATCCGAGCCTTGAGGCAGTGCGATGGAACGCGAGTGCAGTGCATCGTCCTGGTCAGAGATGACTTCTGGCTGGCCCTCAATCGGTTTATGGAGGCTGTCGAGACCCCGCTGATCGTGGGTCAGAATGTGCGACTGGTCGACCTGTTTGACCTGCCACATGCCAAGAGCGTACTAACTCGGCTCGGGCGGGCATTTGAGCGTGTCCCCGAGGGGCCACCCTCGTTGATGACACAACGATTCATCGACCTGGCGGTGGAATACCTGGCGAAAGACGGCAAAGTCTTTCCCGTTCATCTGTCGCTGTTTGCCGAAATGGTCAAGGCCCGCGACTGGGTGCCCGACACGCTGTCCCAGCTGGGCGGTGCCATCGGCGTCGGTGTGCAGTTTCTCCGCGAATCATTCTCGGTGGCTCATGCTCCGATGGGGCACCGTATTCATGAAGACGCCGTCCGCCATGTGCTCGAGGGGCTGCTGCCCGAGGTCGGAACGCAGATCAAGACCCGCCACCGGACTCTGAAAGAGTTGCAGGATCTTTCTGGATACGGCGACGACATGAAGCGGTTCGAGAGCCTGATGGCCATCCTCGAAGGACAGCTCAAACTGATCAGCCCGGTCGATATTCTCGACCACTCGCGGACCAGTGGCGAGAATCGCAACACGGAATTGCACTATCAGTTGTCCCACGATTTCCTGGTCCCCTCGATTCGTGAGTGGCTCTACTCGGAGCAACGCAAGACATACGCGGGTCGCTGTCGTTTAATGCTGGCCGAGCAGACCGCTGCCTGGATGAAGCAACCCACCCGCCGCAATTTGCCGCTGTGGCGAGACTGGATTCAGTATCGCTGCGTGCTGCGGCCGGCCTCGCTCAGTGCCCCCGAACGTCGCATGCTGATGGCGGCCAATCAGCAACTCGGGCTGCAAACGGTCCTGGGGATTTTTCTCTTCGCAATGGGGATCTTCGGAATCCAGAGCTTCCGCAGCTGGAGTCGCGGACACGCTCTGCTCGATCAACTACACACGACCAGCGTGACATCGGCTCCGGCGATCATTGAACAGTTGCAGCCGCATCGCCGGTTCGCGGAGGGCGGGCTGAAGAATGCGATCCAAGCTCTCCAGCCGGGATCGGCAGAGGAGCTGAACCTGCGGTTAGCGCAGGTGAAGTGGGATGCTGCGGCAGTTGAACCGTTGTTGCAGTTGGTCTTAAGTTCGGGTGACGCTCCGTCACTGCTGGTGACTCGCGAAGCGTTGTACCCGTTTCGAAAGCAGTGTACCGACGAGTGCTGGAAGGCAATCACCACCGGAGCCGCTGAAACCGCTCCATTGGAAGAGCAGCAGCGAGCCTACCGAGCGGCACTGCTCCTGGCCAAGCTCGACCCGCCAGAAGCGAAGTCGGACTCGATACGCTGGACCGCCGACATCTCGAAGTTCCTGAGTGAAGAGACCGTCCGCTGGGCATTGCGGAACCCCGATGACTACCGCTCGCTGGTCGAGGGGATGCGGCCCGTGGCTGCTCAGTTGACGCCATCGCTCTCGCAGGCACTGGGAGTCTCGGAGGTCGACGCCCGAACTCGTTCGATGGTGTCCTTTCTGAAGGCATTTCACGAACAGGATGACCAGGCGCTAACCGCCATGCTGATCCAGAGTTCTCCCTCGCAATGGGACGACCTGCGACCGGCGATCAAGACGATCTCTCCGGAATGGCTCCGAGAGACGCTGAAAGCAGAGCGTGATACGAGTTCCGTGGATGCGGAAATCCGCTGGGAACGTCGGCTTTCCATCGCGGGATCGATCCTCTTGTCGATCTCACCCCACGAAGAGACCTTGAACTTGCTCCGGCGTAGTCCTCAGCCCGGATTGAGGTCACAGCTGATCGATCGTATGGCCGTACTGGGAGTGAAACAGTCCGCCGTGGAGGGCCGGATTTCGGAAGAAACCGCGCTGGCGGAGAAGGCCGATCCGGGCATCCTGAGCGGGCTGCTGATGGCCCTGGGGCAGTATCCGGAGGTGAAAGCGAATCTGCGCGAGGCGACCCGGCAGCAGGTCCGCATCCTGTACGAGACCCACCCCGACGCTGGCGTGCATTCCTCCGCCGATTGGCTGATGCGTCGCTGCGAACTGCCGCAGAATACCGCCCTCATCACGACTGAAGGGGTGGCCTCCAAGCCGGGCTTCCAGTGGAGGCTGACTCCAGAAGGACACCTCATGATCCGCCTGGACGGGACCAAAGAGCCTGGCATCGGACGGGTGTTCGAGATCTGTGCGACGGAAGTGACGGTGAGGCAGTACCAGACATTCCAACAAGATAAATATTTTAACCAGGAACAAGCTCCTACGCCCGACTGCCCGATCAATCTGGTGAAATGGCCTGAAGTCCTGAATTACTGCAATTGGTTATCGGGACAGCGGGGACTGTCCAGCGATCAGTTTTGCATTCCGACTGGTCTCTCCGACGAGCAACTTTTTGGCGAGCACCCCGATCTTCTGAAGCCAGGCTATCGGCCGCCAACCCGCGCCGAATGGGCGTTTGTCTGTCGCGCAGGAGTTCAATCCCGATGGAACTTTGGCAGCGATCCGAAACTGATGCACCGTTATGCCTGGTGCTGGGAGAACTCGACAGTCTCCACTGATCCTAACGAATCACCCCTTACCATTTGTCACCCTGTGGGAACCTTAAAGCCGAATGATCTGGGGGTCTTCGATCTCTTTGGAAACGTGCAAGAGTGGTGTGCCGACTCTCCAGAAGGAAGTCCCTCCAAACGGTACGTTCCGGGAGGTGCTCACAATTTTTCGACCGTGGACTTTGATACCCAGAGCACTTTGTCGACCCCCACGAACACGGAGTTCAATCGGTTTGGATTTCGGATTGCTCGCACTGTCAGTGATGCCGCAACGTCTCCTTGAACAGGGGGGCAAAGTTGCACTTCACAGGATAGTTCGTTAGGTTATTGACGTGTACTAATTCGACTCCCAGAGGAGCTTCTCATGATTGACCACACTTCCGACATTCAGATGAGTACGTGTTGCTTCGGTCGGAGCATTCCGATGGGCTATTCCCTCTGGGAGTTCACCGGCCTGACCTGGAAGCTCAAGAAGGATGCTTCGCTCCCGGGGGCTCGCCCGAGCGCAGCTCCGAAAGTGCCCGGCCTGTTCGCCGGACAGATTCGCGCGCTGCCCAGCGTCGTCGCAGCTGTTCGTGACTCGGCGGTTTAGGGTCGCCAGTGTCATCGGGAAGTCTTCAGCGATCACCAGAGTCCTGTCCCCTTCGTGAGGCAGGGCTCGGTTGTTTGTCGGTCAAGTGTCGTTTATTAGCAGATCTCTTCGTGGGTGGCCCGGTCGAGTCTTCGGAAGTCTCCCGGGAGATTTGCGTTGCTTGCTGTCGCAGCTTTGAGCCGAGCCCGCGAGACTTCAATACGGTCATCGCCTCACTTGTGTGGAGTGCCGCTGAGCAGGTTCTGAGTGAGATCGAAGCGGGGGGCGGCGAGGACCAGATTCGCTGGCAGGCCCTCCTGGCCAAGGCCGAATCGAGTTTGCCCGCTGTCCTTCCCGAGGAAGACGATCTTCCTCCCGCACCCACCACGTCGGGCCGAGAAGCGGTTCGTCGGACGGTCGACGAGATCGCTCGCGTCTTGCCGCTCCCGGCGGAACGTGTCGGCCAGGTCACCCACTGGGCCATCGGCGTCACCACCGCCCCGCGCCGCTCGCCGACTTTGGCCCCCTGCCTGCGCAGCTTGATCGACGCCGGGTGGGCCGATCCGCATCTGTTCATCGATGGCGAGGTCGAGATCCCGCCCGAGTTCGCCAGCCTCGCGCGCACGATTCGTGTCCCCGCTGCGGGAGCGAGGCAGAGTTATTTTCTCGCGGTGGTAGAACTGCTCCAACGGTTCCCCGAGGCCCAGGCGGTGATGCTTGTGCAGGACGACGCCTTCTGGCCGGGTCATCTGCCGATGCGAGAGTACCTCGAACAGTGCTTCTGGCCGGGGTCCGAACCGGGTTTGGTTTCCGCGTGGTGCTGCACCGATGACACTGCGAGCGAAGCGGGCTGGCACGAGCGGACCAGCCCGTGGAAGTTCGGAGCTGTGGTGTTTATTTTTTCACGCGAGGCTGCGGAGAAGTTCGTGAATGATCCGCAGATGCAGCAGGCGTGCAGCTCGCGTCCGGAGAATCACTCGGGGGGGATCAGCATGCTCATCGGAGACTGGGCAGCGCGGGTCGGTGTGCCGGTCCACTTCCCGACACCGAGTCTGGTACAGCACCTGGGTGAGGTCAGCACGATCTGGGAAAACTCGCGGGCCGTCGGTGTCCGCCGGGCGTCGCGATTCCTCGGGGATGAGGCTTGATCGTCGCACGAAGTTTCGAGTCATGAATTACGAAGGGTGCATTCGCCCATTGGCGGTCTCTCGATTCAGTAACCCGACGCGTCAGCGAGGAATGCCGCCAAGAAGCGTTTGGCACCGGGCCGAGTGACCGGGGCGTCTTCTGGGGGCCGATTTGTCGGAGAGCATCGAGCGACGTACGCCCTCGCTGACGCATCGGGTGCTGGTACTCGCGAGCGAGGGCGCTGACCCGCAATGCTCCAGTCAGCGGCTTTGTACCGCCAATGGGCGAATGCACCCAATTACGACGCGGAGCGTCGTGCCACACTGCCCGCCAGTTGTTCGTACAGGTCGACTTCAGCGGCCAGCGAGTCTGCCAGCCGGTATTTCGTAAAGGCCGGGACGAGTTGTCGCTCATTGGACAGCAGTTGACTCGCTCGCGTAGTGAGTTGCTCCATGTCACCTTGTGGAGTTGCTCCGCTCGGGTAAAGGTCGCGCAGGATTTCGCCGACTCCGCCGTGGTCATAGCCGATCACCGGTGTCCCGATGGCCAGGGCTTCGAGAACGGTGCGACCGAATGATTCGGGTTGAGTGGAGAGCGAGAGAACCGCGCGCGAAGCGGCGTAAATCTCGCGGATGTCCGAGCGGTGCCCGGTGAAGGTCACGCGGTCTTCCAATTGCAGCTCTCGCACTCGCTGCCGGAGTTCATCCGCATACCCGGCCCGGCGCGGGTCTTCGTCTCCCACGATCAGGCCGTGTACGTTATGCCCCGCCTGCTGCAAACGAGAGAGCAACACCAAAAAATCCTCGTGTCCCTTGAGACGGGTGATCCGGCCAGCCAGCGTGAACCACTGCCGCCCGGTGGTGTGGGGGTACTCGCTGGCCCAGCGGTTGTGCCACTCTGCGGATGGTGTCCGTCCGTGCGGGAATTCCACAGGGTCGATCGCTCGCGGCACGACGGTAATCTTCGCGGGATCAGTGCGAGGGTAGCTCGCGCGGATGGACTCGGCGATCGACTCGGACACGGCGATGACCGCTTCGCCACTGGTCATGATCTCACTAAACCGACTGACGCTATAGAACCCATGCACCGTCGTGACCAGCCGAGGCCGCACCGCTTCGGGAAGCGATTTCCACGCCAGCCACGCCACCCACGCTGGCACGCGGGAGCGGACATGCAGGACATCCACCCGCTCTTTGAGCAGCAACGACCGCAGCTGAAACACATAGCGGGCGGTCCAGGGGGACTTCTTCCCGATCGGCCAAGTGACGTGTTGCGAACCCGCCTGTTCCAAGGGAGCGACCAGTCGACCGCCTCCGGAGATGACCAGCGAACGGTGGCCACGCCGGATCAGTTCACCGGCGATTTCGAGTGTGCCGCGCTCCACACCGCCCCCGTGCAGGTCGGGTAGCACCTGAACTACGGTCAATGATCGGCCTGCCATTTCTGCTCCCTGACGACGTTGCGTGGTCGGGACGCTATGGCATCGGACCGTTCGTGGTCAAGACGGAGTCGGGTGGGCTTTAGCCCACGCGGGCACAAACTCTTTCAACAAGCGTGGGCTAAAGCCCACGCTACGGCTGGGATTCACACCAGTTCCGCAATCGGCTTCCCTTCCGGAAGCACTTGTAGCGGTCGACGGGCTTGGTCGTAGAACGTATGTTGATAATCGACGCCCAGCGTGTGGTACATCGTCGACAGCACGCAGCCCGGCGAGTAGGGCTTCGAGATCGGGTACTCGGCCTTCGAGTCGGTCTCGCCGATGACCTGCCCCATCTTCAGGCCCCCACCCGCAAACAGGACCGACATCGCCCCCGGCCAGTGGTCGCGACCGGCACCGCCGTTGATCCGCGGCGTCCGCCCGAACTCGCCGAACGTCATCACCAGCACATCGTTCGCCAGCCCGCGATCGAACAGATCCTGCACCAGTGTCGCCACCGCTCCGTCATAATTCGGCAGCAACTTCGTCTTCAACTGATTGAAGTTGTCGCCATGAGTATCCCAGCCGCCGCCCGCCTGAATCGTGACATAGGTCACGCCTGACTCGACCAGCCGTCGAGCCAATAGGCAACTCTGCCCGAGGTCGTTCCGCCCATAGCGGTCCCGCAGCGTCGGGTCTTCCTTTGAGATGTCGAACGCCTGCAACGCCTTCTCATTGACGACCATGTTGAGGCCGTCCTGGTAGAACTTATCGAGCTGGCCGAGGTCGCCCGCTGTGTCGACATCGCGGCGGATCGTGTCGATCTTCGACAACAGGCTGCGGCGGTTTTCGAGCCGAGCGAGGTCCATGCGTCCGTTGAGTTTCAGGTTGCGAACCTTGAAGCCGTCGCTGTTGGGGTCATCTTCGGGAGCGAACGGGTTGTACGAGGCCCCGAGGTACGCCGCCTTGCCCAGGCCCAGGCTGCGGGGGAGGTTCACATAGGCGGGCATGCCGTCGGCGTTGGCCCCCTTGAGGTTCGACACGACCGATCCGCAGGCCGGGTAGATGTTGTTGCCGACTTCGATCGTCGGCTGCCAGCCGGTCAGCATCCACTGCGACCCCATGCCGTGGCCAGCCTGGGTGTGGGTGGCCGACCGGACGATCGACATCTTGTCCATGATGCGAGCCTGCTTGGGCAGGTGTTCGCCGATGTCGATGCCGGAGACATTGGTCGGGATTGGTTGGAACTCGCCGCGATACTCCAGCGGAGCCGACGGCTTGAGGTCATACATATCAATATGGCTCGGCCCCCCCGCCAGCCACACCTGAATCACCGCCTTCTTGGGCCGACTCCCCTCGGCTCCGACAGCCCGCTGCTGTGCCCAATGAGCCATCGACAGACCGCCAAACGCCAGCGCTCCAACTTGCAAGAAGCCTCGCCGAGAGACGCCATCGCACGTCCGCGAACCGGGAAGATCAAACTGCAACATCGTCCGGTCTCCGAGTTATCGGCGGGATCTGAGTGCGCGTGGGGACAGCGCGGCGAGACCCCTCATTGTAATCGACACCGGTTGATGCGTTCTAGCAGTAATTCACTGGAAACTGCCGAATTCGCGGAAGGCACTGGCGGTTGCCACTACGGATCTGTACCCGTTGACTCCACAAATACCAGCCACCCAAACCGCTCGGGCGTATGGAACGAGCCGCGCAGTGTGGGGGAGAAGGCCAGCCCCGCATGGTGCTCGCGATCGTGGCGGAAGAAGTTCGCCCGCCAGCGATCACCCCTCAACGGCCTGTCGCCCCCGAATGCTGACCACGGGATGCGAACCTCGACCCGCCAGACTTTGGCGGACTCATCAATCACGACGGCTGACTCCATCCCACTGCTCCAACAGAAATCCTTCTTCGTCGGGAGGTCGATGTCGAGGTCCAGCTGTTCGCCGGTTGGTGCCCACTCATATTCAGAGTAGCGGTTCAGCGGTCCCGAGTGGGGAGAGAGGAACGCCTCAACCACATCGTTCTCCCACAACCCAATACGTTCCTCCTTTTGAACGGGAGAGAACGTACTCAGCTTCGTATACGGGGACTCGAACGCCAGATAGAGGAAGTGGTCCGACCACAGCGAGCGGACCGGCGTACTCAGGTGCGGATGGACCGACACATCATGGGACTGGTACTCCAGTCGCGCGGGAGTCGTCTTCGCCCACTCCGGTTCGTTGAGGACTCCGTCTGGCACGAAGTCACGTTCCAGCTTTAGCGACCACATCTCCGGCAAGGGCAGCGACTTCGCCAAGAGCTTGCAGGCATTGTCGAAGTAGATCTTGCGGCAGACTTCGCGCGGCAGATCGATGCTGCTGATGTTCCAGTCCCCTTGAATCGGGGTCATGTGCGGCCAGTCCGTGTCAGCTGTCTCGAACCAACGCCAGCACTTCTCATAGAAGGCCACGGCATCTGCATCGCTCGGCAGATCGGCATCGCCGCCCGATCCGAGGATCAGTTTGCCGTAGACCATGAAATCGGTTGCAAACAGGATGCGGTCCTGGTGCTTGATGAACAGTTCGCGGACCTTCGCCGGGTCGTGGCGGCCCAACTCGGGGATACGAGCTGCGATGTCGGCCCACATGTTCGGTCGGCGGGTGAGGGCAGCGTCGACCCACTCGAGTTCTTCGGGGTTATTGGCAAAGTGGACACAGACGAATGTGGTCTGCGGGTGCTTGGCGATGACGCTGTCGAGGGCTTCGAGCAGTTCCATGCGCGGTGGGTATTTCGAGGGGTCACCGAACCACCAGCTCTTATGGTCCTTCAGTTCGGTCCAGCGCTCGTTCGTCTCATCATAAGGGAGCCAGAAGGCTTTCGGGTCGCCGACGTGGATCGAGACCGGCATGCCGAGTTCTCCGCACTTGGCCCACACTGCGTCGAGCCGGGGATCGTCGATCTTGATGAGAGCCCCCGTCTTGTCTCGCAGAAACAAACCCAGTCGTTTGAACTCCTTCAGCCCTGCCGCTCCCATGCGGTGGCCATCCACGACTTGCTGAGCGGCCTTGTCGCTCCAGCCCGGCTCGTCCCACCCGGAGTAGTCGATCAACATCGAATGCACGAACCGCCCGGGAGCTGTCTTGTCAGTGACGAGCTTCACCTCTTCGAACCCGGACAGCTCGCCCTCTTTGTGAGTCGTGGTCCCAGCTCCGAGATTGACGCCGATCCCCACCCCCGCGCGATCGAGGATGCCGACGGCTCGCTTGACCCGATCAGCACGACCTTCCACATGCAGATGCAGGTCGATGATCCGGCGCTCACGCCGCCAGACCTCGGGGGAGAGGGCCTCCATCAACGGGGAAGGGAGCGCCCCAGGCGGATCAGCAGCTTGTGCGACTAAGGCGAGCGACAGAGCCCCGAAGACCGTCCACCACATTCGAAGTAATCGTTGCATGTGAAGTCCTCGCGCAGCGCTGTAAAACATCCCCATCACCTGGGACCGGATTGTAGCCAACTGCGTGCATGAGGAGGTCACTCGAACTTCATCAGCCCGAAAGTCTGCGGAGCGGGCGTCTCGGTCAACGGGTGGTTCCAGCCTTGCAGGCCGACGTTCGGGATGACGCGCGTCATGCCGGTGGCCCAGAAGGTGCCCGGGGTCGGCGGGGTCGGGACCAGCTCTTCCCAAGGGATCGCCGCTTCGAACCGCCAGACCTGATCGTCGCCATACGCGGCCACAAACCACTTCGGGTTCCAACCCGCGGCGTCCCAGCACGACTCGCTCGTCCAGCCGCGCTGATCGACATCGAAGCGGTAGAACGTGTTGTAGTCGCGGTCAGTGTCGAACTGGAAACTCAAGCGGTCATGCAGTGCCAAATCAGCATCGTGCGTGCGACCTCCCAGCTGGGGTTGGTCTCTGGATTGGCGGTCGATGCGAGGCAGGCTGCCCGCCAGATACAGGAACCGATCGTCGTGCAGCAGCATGACCAACGCCCGTGGTCCGACGATTTGCAGTCCGGTCTTCTGGCTGAGTTCTTTCGTGCCCACGAAGCCTGCGTCACCGTTCTCGGGTGGTTGATCGCTCAGCAGCACCTCCGCAGCTCCCTCCCAGCAGGCATCGGTCAGCTGGCCGTCGAGACGCGGAGCCAGTCCCGTCTTGCGGCAGATCAGGATCGGGCGGGGCGAGCGAACCTGCGGACGGAGGAGCCACGACTCCCCTTGCGCGATCAGGTTCCACGGGTTCTTCGAGTCGAGTTTGAGCAGCTTGTCGACAATGCGGTCCGCATCGGAGTGCCGCGAGCCGCGCCGCATGAGAGCGGCCAGAGAGGACTGCACCTCGGGCTCGCTGAAGAAACCGGGCGAGGTCTTTTCGACCAGTCCGGAAATCTTCGTGGCCTGGGTCCGCCACTGTTCGGACTGCATCGTCAAGATGTCCACCCCGCTGGTGTCGTCTTGAAGAATCGCTCCCAGTCCCTTCGGTTTGACCCGCACGGGGGTGTCGGTGCCTTCGAACTTGGGGGCAGTCGGCTTGATCTCGGGAGCGGCCAATGTGCCGGGTAGTTTCTGGCCGTTCTGCAGCTGGGTTTCGAAGTGGGCCTGCTGGATGGCGGGGTTGATCTGGTATTCAGTCTGCTTGGAGATGCGAGGCCGCAGCCGCTGCCAGCTCATCTCGGAGCTGGTCCAGAAGCGCAGAAGCCATGTAGCACTTTCCTTCGCGGCGGGGTGATCGGGGTACAGGTCCAGCAGCAGCAGGCTGGTCTGTTCGGCGGAGTCCCACAGCATGCGATCGCGGTAGCCACGAGCCATGTCAGACAGCAGCTTGGCCCCCTGGTCGGGTGGCAGATCTTTGGCTTCGTTCATCAGATGCGCGATCAACTCGGCTCCCTGTGAGCGGCCATCCATCTGTCGCTCGGCATGGCCCCAGAAGGACTGCCGTCGCTGGATGGCGTGCTTGCGGTCTTCCAGGTCGTCGAGGGACGCCGTCGAGAGCAACCGCCGCGCTGGGCCGCCGGTGGGAATGTTGAGGCCGCCAAACAGTGACTGGCTCGCGACCGTTTGATTCGGCAGGTCGGAGTGGACCAGCGTCAGTCCCTCGTTACGGATGGCCACCTCTCGATGCTCAAAGAGCCGGGCCGCTGCGGGTTCGGCCAGCTGGTCGACGGTCACACCGGCTCGTGCGAGGTAGTCCTGGGCACCGACGTTCTGGGCGCCGGGGACACCGGGGGTGTTCGCGAAAATCTTCTGGACTTGCCAAGGTGGCAAGCCGACCAGCGATTCCAATTCAGTGTAGTCCGACGGACTGGCGGCTGCGGCCACGGCCTCTTGCACCGCGTCCCAGGTGATGCGAGCGGCGGCATCGGTCTCAGCGGGGGTCGAGATCAACACGACCTCCGGTTGCCACATCCGGATCTTCGCCACGAGATCGGTCGTGACCACATGCGGCAGCTTCTGATCGGTGAGCAGCAGCCACTCTTCGAGCAGCTTGTCTCGATCGCGATCCAGGCTGGGCACGGTGATCGGCAGTCGCCAATCGAGCGTCGCGGAACTGCCGCCCACGGTCGAGAAGGCTTCCTCCAATCGCAGCTGCACGGGCAGATGGCGAAGCGAGTCGGTTCCCAGATCGCGGCGGGTGAGCAGGACGACTCCCGAGCGGTAGCCCCACTCGCCGGAGAAGTACGCGGTGAGGCCGAGCGACAGCTGCTGCGGGTGAGCGTGAATCATCAACAGGGCGAGACGCCGCTCGCCGCCACGGACCGCCTTCCAAGTCGCACCGCCATCGTCGGTGACGAGGATCTTGCCAAGGTCGCCCACGGCCACTCCGTGTTGTTCATCGGTGAAGTGCAGCGACCGCAGCGGGGTTCTCTCGCCGGTCGACTGTGTGGTCCAGTGACTGCCCCCATCTTCCGAGTGCCAGATGATGCTGCCCGGAGCCCCGGCGATCCAGACCTTCTCGCCGACCTGGGCGACCGCCTGGAAGTCCATGCACTCTCGCAGTTCGGTGGGCAGATTTCCCTCGGGCGGTGCCCAGCTGATGCCCGCGTTCTTGGTCTTCATCACCCAGCCGCCGTCGCCGACGAGATAGCCGGTGGAGTTCTCGCCGAGGCTGACTGAGTTCAAGCCTCGTAGCCCTTGGAGAGTCGCGACGGTCTTGACGAGTTGACCTCGACCCAGGATGCCGAGTTCACCGCGCGCTCCCGCGACGACACCTGCTCCGTGGGGGAGAATGGCCGCAGTCCGCCAGTCCGAGGCACGGGGGCCTGCGGTCGGGGTCCAAGTGGCTCCACCATCAATCGTGGCCATGATTCCCGTGCCGCAGCTGGAGGTCGTCTCCCCGATGGCCAGGCCGAGTTCTAAGTCGAGGAATCGCACTTGCGTGAGCGGAGGGAGCGTGTGCTGCGAGAGTACCTGCCACGTTTGGCCACCATCAGTGGTGTGGATGACGACTCCGCTGGCAAAGCGGGTGTAGGGCGCGACCTCGCCGCCGACCGCCCAGCCGATGCGGTCGGTGAGGAAGTGAACGCCTCGCAGCGCGCACTGCACCGGAGTGGGAGAGAAGCTCCAACTCGCCCCCCCGTCCCGAGTCATCCAGCAGACTCCTCGATCTCCAACTGCGCAGCCGAACCGCGCGCCGACAAACGTGACCGCATGCAGCGTGGCGTCGTCTTGTAGCGGGGATGCAGCCACAACAGGAACTGCCGGGGCAATCACGCGCGGGCGAGGAGCCTGGCCCAGCCCAAGCGAGGACCAAGCGAGAACGATCAGCGCCGCGCAGGCTGCGCGAATTGTCAGAATGAGGGGGGAACGTCGAGTGGTACGCATCCGGATCGCCTCCTTGCGAACTGAGACCCGAGGAACACGTCTCGGGGGCCGGGCCTCCGGAGGCTCGGCCGATCGCTCGCAGGCTACTCGAAACTGGAGGATTGGGGGAGAGCGGTTTCAGCTGTCATCGTCGATGCCGAGTCGCCAGACCATTCACGGACCAAGTCATGAGGATGGACACTAATGTCTTCAGGCGAATATAGACTTGCGTTCTTAATCGATCCGATGACACAATGCACGATTCATTGGGGATGGCTCGATCAGATTGCCCCCCGAGGGAGGCAGCGGTCCGGGAGTTGAGTGACTTGAGAGCCATCATCAGTGACATTCACGGGAACCTCGAAGCCTTTGAGTCGGTGTTGGCTGACATCCGCGAACAGGGTGTCCAGGAGATCTATTGCCTCGGCGATATCATCGGGTACGGACCGAACCCGCGCGAGTGCATCGATCTGGTGATGAAGAACTGTGCAGCGGTGATTCTCGGGAACCACGACCAGGCGGCTCTGTTTGATCCCGCCGGATTTAACGCGGGAGCGGAGCGGGCGATTCTCTGGACCCGGAAGATGCTGGAGACGGGCGACCGGGTCGGGAACGAGAAGCGCTGGGAGTTCCTGGGTGACCTGCCGCGGATGAAGCGTGAAGAGAAATATCTGTTCGTCCACGGGTCCGCTCGCAACCCGCTCAACGAGTACGTCTTCCCGGAAGACATCTATAACCAGCGGAAGATGGAACGCATCTTCGGTCTGGTGGACAAGTATTGCTTTCAGGGGCACACGCACATTCCCGGGGTGTTTACAGAGGAATACTCGTTCCTCAGCCCGGACGAGATTGACTTCCAGTGGGCGTTGTCAGAGCGCAAGATCCTCGTGAACGTCGGTTCCGTTGGACAGCCGCGCGATGGTGACAACCGCTCCTGCTATGTGATTCTGGACGACCAGAAAGTGCGGTATCGCCGCGTGGGGTATGACTTCGAGACGACGATCAAGAAGATTTACGAGATCGACGATCTGGATAATTTCCTCGGCGACCGGCTGCGCGATGGCCGGTAGGTGTGGGAGTCGAGCCGCGACATGTTCTTACGTTCACTGTGTTAGTCGCTCTCCCTCAAGTTGCGTGTCGCCTCTCCTCCTGATAAGATACCCGGCTTCTTTCCGCTTCGCCTACTGAAACGGCGACCTGCGGTGGTGGTGTTTGAACAGGGGGCGATCGTTCGGATCGCACCGTTTGAGGACGAAGGTCATGGCCAACGCAACGAAAATCGAAGCACAGCAGCGCACCGCCAAGGGAACACGGGCGTCCAACCGCCTGCGTTTGGACGGCTTGGTTCCGGCCAATCTCTATGGTCACGGACAAGATTCGGCCATGCTCTCTGTCGCCGAGTCCGTCGTGCGTCCGCTGGTCTACAGCGGCCACAAG
>JAYSUV010000179.1:0-16243 GCA_043718945.1 Planctomycetota bacterium | reverse complement strand
TCAACCACAGCTGCCCCGATCGATGGAACGGAATCTGTGGAAGGTGAGGCAGTCATGGAAGTTACGGGAGCAGGGTTCGTCGGAGGTGCCGGTGGAGTTCGTCCAGTGCAGTTCACCGGAGTATCCGGTGCCACGCCGGGAGTCGACCCGCTGAACGCTCCGCAGGACGAGGTCTTTATCTCGCCCGCTGCCCGACTGCTGCAAAACCAGGATGTCGGAGCCGCCTCGCGTGCTGAGCGTCTGGCTGAAATCCGCTCCCAGATTTCCCAGGGGATCTATGACACGCCCGAGAAGCTGGCCTTGGCCGTCGACCGTCTCGTGCAGGATTTGAACCGCCGGTAAGCGGCGATGCCCAAGTAGGTGGGTGAGATGCGGAAGGCATTCAAGAACCGGAGCAGCTCAGCTGATCGATGGCGAGTCGACGCTTAAATGCGTGTCAATGGCGGAGGCTCTCGAATCAGCTTAATGGACGCACACGCCGCGCTCGCCGCCGCTGCGCTGGATGCCTATCGATTCAAGCCGAAGAAGGATCTCCTGGCCCAATTGCTCGACCTCAACCACACCGTGGTCGACCGCTTCAGTCATTATGAGCAAGACTCCGGGCGCTGACGCTTCCGGCTCCCCCCAGTGTCAAAACGATTCCTCCACAATCTGCCGTTGGGCTGCGACTGCCGGCTACTCGCGGACCGTCTCTTCGACCTCGCGCATATATTTGATGCTCTCGATGGCGATGACTTCTGCTCCGGGGGAGTAGTCGAAGACCTCGACGGAGACCCAGCCGTCGTAGTGGCTGTCGCGGAGGGCGCGGAAGATCGGGTGGTAGTCAGTCTCGCCCATGCCGGGGCCGAGCAGGTTCGTGTCGTTCACGTGGAAGTGCCGGGTGCGGTGCTGGAACCGGTCGATCAGCTCCGGCAGCGGGGTGCGTTCGCCGCCGAGCATGGCCTTCACGTCTTGATGCAGTTGGAGGGTGGGGTGATTGACGGCGTGAATGATGGCCATCGCCTCGGCGCAGGTGTTGATGAAGTTGGTCTCCTTGGGAGTCAGCGGTTCTAAGCAGAGCGTCACCCCGCGCTGGCCCCAGTGGTCGGCACATTCAGTGAAGACTTCGACTGTGGCATCGAACGCCTGTTCCCAGGTCACGCCCGGCAACAGATTCCGCTGAGCGGGGGAGCCGAAGACCATCACCTGACCGCCGAGGTCCGCGCACAAGTCCCCGAGCCGCTTGAGGTAATCCGCCGTCTTCTGCCGCACCGCTCGTTCCGGACTCGTTAAGTAGAGACCGGTCGTTTTGGCCAGCATCCAGTGGATGCCGATGACCTCCACGCCATAGCGAGCCGCCGTGTCACGCAGTTGGGTTCGCTCCGCCAAGGACAGATCACAAGGTTTCGATCCCAGCATGAACGGAGCGACCTCGATCCCGGTGTAGCCGGTCTGGGCGATGAACTCGCACTGCTGCTCCCAGCTCCACTCCACAAAAAGTTCATGACAGATGGCATATTTCACGAATGAGTTCCTCGGAAGCGGATTTGAACGACTGGGCAGGGGGCGGGGCCGATGCGACAGTTGCCGAACATAACAGTGTCGACCGGTTCTGACGAGTTCAGCGGATCGTCACCATCGATCTGGTGAAGCTACCTCCCCCGTCCGGTCGATCCAAGTGTACGCAGGGAATCGAACATCCCATGGCCACCGGTAAAAACTGCCGGAACGGTTGTAGGAACTAGGCAGGGCCGCCGGTTCGAGAATCCTCGCAAGAGTTCGTGAAGGCTCCAGTTGGCTGGAGTGGGCAGACTTTGACGGCCGAAGTCTAACCATTAGGCAAAGTGTGCCGGTCCGTCTCTCGATCGTGGACCGCGTACACCACAACTTCCGAACTCGATTGGGAACACTTGGGGGATTTGAAGCCATGCGAAACATGACCTGGTTATCCGTCGTATTGGCAGCCTTCGCGCTGCTGGGCGGATCGGAATCAGAAGCCGGACTCTTCTGTGGGATAGGTCGCTACCGACATTGTCCGACCGAAAGCTGCGAACCGTGTCAGGACTACTGTCAGGCACGCACCTGCAACAGTGGTTGTTACAAGACGGTCCACGAGACCACCTGGTGTACGGAAACGTACCAGGAATGTCAGACGGTCATGGACACCTGCATCGAAAAGGTGCCGGTTCAGTGCAACCGGACCGTCCGCGATACCTGCTGGCGGGACGAGTGCTACACGGTCTGCAAGCCTTGCTACCAGACCTGCTACCGCAATGTCTGTTACACCGTTCGTGTACCTCACCATCAGACGTGCTATCGCACCGTCTGCTGCCAGGTTCGCAAGCCGTGCTACCAGACCTGCTACCGCAATGTCTGCTACACCGTCTGCAAGCCGTGCTACCAGACTTGCCATCGCAATGTCTGTTATACGGTTCGCAAGCCGCACTATCAGACCTGCTATCGGACGGTCTGCTGCACCGGCTACCGCACCGAAACCCAGACCTGCTACAAGGATGTCTGCCACACCGTCTGTCGTCCAATCACCGAAACCCGGTGTGAGAATGTCTGCGGCGGCGAATGGCAGATCGTCAAGGAATGCGTTCCCGGTCCAGTCGTTGATCGCTGTGTCAGCGATCCCGGCTCGTTCTGCTGGGACGAAAATGGCTGCTGCTGCGTCTACAAGCCCGGTTGCTGCCGGACCGAAAAGGTCCAGTGCCCTCCTCGCGTGTGCTGCAAGAAGGTCTGGGTGCCCAAGACCTACACCCGCAACGTCAGCTGCACCCGCTGGGTCAGCGAAGTGAAGCATTGCCAGGTGCCGTACACGACCTGTCGCCGCATTCCTTACAGCATCTCGAAGCAGGTGCCGTATACGACTTGCAGCTGGACTTGCGAGACCTGTACCAGGCAAGTGCCGTACACGACCTGTACCTATACTCGTGAGTGCCGGACCAAGCAGGTGCCTTACACCACCTGCACCTGGACCTGCGAGACGATCAGCCGTCAGGTGCCGTACACGACGTGCAGCTACACCTGTGAGCAGCGGACCAAGCAGGTCCCGTACACCACCTGCACCATGACCCAACAGGTCTGCCACCGCAAGGTGCCGTACACCACCTGCCGTCAGGTCTGCGAGACCCGGTATGTCACCAAGACGCGTTGCGTCCCACGACAGATCATGGTCTGCAAGACCCGTTGCGTGCCCAAGACGGTCTGTCGTCAAGTGCCAGTCGATCCAGGCTGTGACGCTGGCTGCCTCGCTGTCGATCCGGGCTGTGCGGCCCCGATGACCGCTGGTTGCGATGGAGCCACCTGTACGAAGTAGTTGACCGAACGGAATCGGAAGTGCCTGCGGGGGAGGACATGTGTCCTCCCCCGTTTTTTCTATTGAGTGGGACATCGCCACTTGTGGCCTTTAGTGAGGAAAACATCAGGGTGGCGGGGTCAGAAGGCTTTGCGGATGGCCCCGACCGGGGTGGACGCGGAGCTTCGAGGCTGTGAGGTGAGGGTCCGTCGCATTGGTCCGAGAAACGACAGGTCGGCGACGATTCCCCACGACGGGGCCATCCGCAAAGCCTCCTGACCCCGCCACCCGCCCGAAGTCTTCCGAGACTTCGGAAGTCTCGGTGGGTTAGTTTTCTCTGGCCGCTCTCCTTAAAATTAAACCGGGAAAAATATTGGAATCCACTTCGTGAGAATCCAGCGGGCAGATTTACTCCGGCTCGGTCATGCGGATCAGCCGTCGCAGCAAGACTTCTGAGACACGGCCTCGGAAGCGGATCTCCTCGTCAAACTCGACGACTGGGATCGAGGTGCCATGCTCTCGGGTCAACTCGGGGTCGGTGGAGATATCGACCACTTCAATCGGTGGCAGAAACCGGGCATAGTCCGCCAGCAGTGCGGCGGCCTCATCACAGAGTGAGCAGTTCGCCCGCGAGTACAGGACCGCAGTGCGGAATCGCTGGCCAGGTCGTTCGGGAGCCCAATCGGTCCCGTCGTAGTCGGCCCGGTAGAGTAACCGCAGTCCGCCGACAATGGCCGACAGCGCGAAGAGCAGCCAGATGGGGAGGGCCTCATGAAACCAGCGCCAGGGGACCTCTGCTCGCCAGCCGGGGACCGCGATGATGACGAGGGCGATTGTGCCCAGGAGGAGCAGCGCGGAGCCGACCCGGGAAGCAGTTCGTGGCGGCATGGGACTGGGGGACGTAGGGCAGTGAAGAGGGGAATTTAACGCCAAGGCGCAAAGAGGGGAGCAGGACTGAACGGTGTGTCACGCTGTCTTGCTCTTCCTTGGCGACTTTTGGCCCTCGGTCCCAAGCTCCGCTGGGGACCGCATCTCCCCGAAGCTCTGCTTCGCCCGCGCGCCAGACGACTCGGTCGCGAGGACGCTCCGCTTCGAAGACTTCGCGTCGCAGCTAAACGGGTCGCAGGCCGAGTCCATCCAGGATGCGTTCGCACGACTCGCTGCGGTTGAGTACGTAGAAGTGCATCCCCGATACGCCCGCGTCGATCAGTTCGAGGCACTGCTGGATGGCGAACTCGACACCGATGTCGAACTGGGCCTGGGCATCGTGCTGTACCGCTTCGAGCCGCGAGGCCAGCGAGGTCGGGAAGACCGATCCGCACATCGAGGTGATCCGCTTGATGCGGGCGAACTCCGTGATCGGCATGATCCCCGGTACCACGGGAACGGTGATCCCCCGTTGGGTGCAGCGATCGCGGAACCGCAGGAAGTTTGCGTTCTCATAGAACAACTGGGTGAAGACCGCATCGGCTCCGGCGTCGACCTTGCGCCGGAGGTTCACCAGGTCGATGTCGAGGTCTGGGGCCTCGGGGTGTTTTTCCGGATAGCCCGCCACGCCGACCCCCAGGTCGGGATAGTGCGAGCGAATCAACTCGACCAGTTCGTTGGCATGCGACAAGCCGCCGGTCACGGTCTTGAATTCGGTCTGTCCCTGCGGCGGATCGCCTCGCAGGGCCATGATGTTGCCGATCCCGTTCCGCGTGGCCCGGTCTAGCCAGTCGAGCAGTTCCTCACGCGTGGAACCGACACAGGTAAAATGCGAGGTCGCCGTCAGTCCGAAGTCGGCCTGCACCCGGCGACAAATCTCCAAAGTCCGGCCTTGCGTGCTGCCTCCGGCTCCATAGGTACACGAGACGAACCCCGGCTGGTACACCCGCAGGCGTTCCAGCGCGCGGTACAGCCCTTCGTCCCCCGCCTCGGTCTTGGGTGGAAAGACTTCGATGGAAAGTACGAACGGTCTCGTCCGGAACAGATCACGAATCCGCATGGTCGGCATTCGACCTCACCCCACTGGCACCGCGTGGATGCAACTGGAAACACGGGCCGCCGCGCGACGCCCCTCACCCGAAATCGCTCTGGCCACTCCGGTCACAGGAAGGATAGTTGTCCCTTCGGAATCGGGACAGGGTGCCTTTGGGAAAATCTAGCGGATCGGGGAGCGGCAAGCCATTCCTGTGAGCGGCACGGAGTTAGCCGCCGGTCCTTCTCAATGACATCCACACCTGAACGACAGCGGGCAGCCCAGCACGCAACCAAAGGTCGGTGACGAACAACCCCCTCCGTGAGCAACAGTGAGAAGAACCGGTGTCTAGCGCCATGCCGCTCACTGTCAAAACCATCCGGCTCACGCCGGACGCTCGCCACTCTTAACGCTTCCGTCGATAACCCATAACCCATAATCCCTCCATCCACGCTCCCTCTCACTTGCCAAACGCTCCCCCGGTCGACAGGCTGCTCGCATCCGATTGATCCCCGTCCCTGGAGGTAGCCCGATGCGATCGTTTGCTGCTGTGTGTGTTGTGGCTGGTGTTCTGGCTCTCTCGGGACTTGTGCTGCGCGAAGCGCAGTCCGATGCCCCGCCGCCCGCTTATCCTCAACTGGCCAAGGGGGTCGTCTATCACGACGCCAACGAGAACCGCGTGCGGGACGCGGACGAGAAGCCGCTGCCGGGGGTGCGGGTCTCCAACGGCAGCCAGATCGTTTCGACAAATGAGCAGGGCCAGTACACCCTCCCGGTCGATGACGACACGACGCTGTTCGTCATCAAGCCGCGCGGCTGGCGGACGCCGGTCAATGCGGACCAGTTGCCGCTGTTCTATTACACGCACAAGCCCGGCGGCTCGCCCGACCTGAAGTACGACGGCGTGAAGCCGACCGGCCCGTTGCCCGACTCGGTCGACTTCCCCCTCTACCCGCAGCAAGAACCCGAGCAGTTCAAAGCCCTGCTCTTCGGCGATCCCCAGCCGCGCGACCAGAAGGAAGTCGATTGGATCACTCACGATGTCGTTGAGGGGATCATCGGCAAGACCGATGCCTCGTTCGGCGTCACCTTGGGTGACATCGCCTTCGACAATCTGGAAACCTTTGAGCAACTCAACCGCTCGATCGCGCTCATCGGCATTCCTTGGTACAACGTGATCGGCAACCACGACATCAACTACGACGCCCGCACCCGGCGGCACGCCAACGATACGTATGAGCGGGTCTACGGCCCGTCGTATTATTCATTCGATCACGGGCCGGTTCACTTTCTGGTTCTCGACGATATCGAGTGGATGCTCAAGGACCCGGTCAAGGGCACCTGGGGCTTTCGCGGTGGGCTCGGACCGGAGCAACTGGAGTTCATCAAGACCGACCTCGCCCAAATCCCCGAGGATCAGTTGGTGGTCCTCATGATGCACATCCCGCTGCTGGAGGTGAACGACCGCCACGGACTCTACCGGCTGATCGAGAAGCGGCCGTTCTCGCTCTCGATCTCAGCCCACACGCACACGATGGAACACCACTTCATCACCGATGCCGACGGCTGGCAGGGAGCCAAGCCGCACCACCACATCATCAACGTCACCGTCTGCGGCAGTTGGTGGAGCGGAGCCCCCGACGAGCGCGGCATTCCGCACGCGATGATGTCCGACGGGGCTCCCAACGGGTACTCGGTGATCTCGTTCGATGGCCAGAAGTACTCGCTCAAGTTCCAACCGGCGGGACGGAGCGATAAGTACCAGCTGAAGATCGACCTGCCGGAAGAACTCCCCGCGTCGAAGACCGCCGAGACCGATGTCTACGCCAACGTCTTTGAGGGCTCGGTCAAATCGACCGTCGAGATGCGGGTCGACGGGACCGGCGACTGGCAGCCGATGACCCACACCGGCGAAGTCGACCCCGTCTTCGTGCGGACATTCGCCCACGAGGAGGAGCTGCTGAAGCTCAAACCCAACGACTGGCGAAAGCTCCCCAAACCCGGGATCTGCACGCATCTGTGGAAACTCAAGCTCCCCGCGCTGAAGCCGGGGGTGCATGACATCGAGGTACGGACGACCGACCAGTTCGGCCAGAGCGATACGGGGCACCGGGTGGTGCGGGTGGTCGCGAATTGATGAGCTACTTCGTTGCTCGTCTCACACGTCCGTATGACTTCCGAGTCCTGATCGAGGTGTATGTCCACACTCGTCGTAAGAACTACGTCCACCCCGACTTTCTGGTGTACTACAACGGATTGCTTCAAGCACTCCAGCGTGCCTTCGATATCCAACTGAAGCCAGAGGGGCTTGTATTCCGGCAGAGGATTCTTTGGGGGTTGTTTGAGAACACGGTGCTGTCGCTGCTTCAGATCACAAGCCCATGGTCGGGGTATCTTGAAGCGGGTCTGGTGTTGAAAAAACTGGATGAGTCCGATGTGAATGGACAGGAAGTGCATCGCGCCAGTGCGATCATCGGCAAGTCAAACACCGACAGTGAAGCCGCACATCGGGACATGCTGTATGCCCTCTTTGTGGCAATCTACGGCGAGTGCAACAAGGTTCTGACCTCAGAAGAACTCCTTCTGGCAGGCTTCGATGACTCCAAAGAACCAGACATCAAGGACTACTACGACTATATGTAGTCTGAGTGGCCCAGGTTGCCGCTGCATCGACATTCCCCCTGCACACTGAACAGCATTCTCAATCCAGCCGGTCTGAAGAAGTGAGATCGCCCAAGCAATACCTAGTCGTCATCGAACACGGCCCTTCTAGCTTAGGCGCGTACGTCCCAGACCTCCCCGGCTGTGTGGCAGTCGGAGAAACCCAAGCCGAGGTCACGACCATCATTCACGAAGCCATCGAGTTCCACGTCGAGGGCCTCAAGACCGACGGCCAGCTGGTGCCTCAGCTGAGTTCTACGAGCGAACTCGTCGAGGTGGACGCCTGAGCCTTTCCGTCGAGTGAACTTGCCGCGAGAGGAGTGTCTGGCCACATGCTATGGCACGGCTCCTTTGGCCCAACGGGCCAGCCATTCGTCCAGCCAGGGGCAACGCCCCTGGGAAGTGAATCACCTACAACACAGAGGGCTGAAGGCCCGACCATTCCACTCCAGCAAAACGTGTGACGATTCGAATGGCCGCCCCTTTGGGGCTTGTTTCTCGCGACAGATTGGCGACCAGGGCCTCCAGCCCTGGCTCGATGAATAGCTGGCCCGTTGGGCCGAAGGAGGAAGCTTCCCTTGAGCGACTTGTGCCAAATCCAATATGCCACCGCTCCCTTACCATAAAAACTGGCCGATCACCAAGACAGGATACTACTTGTCATGGGGTTCACATCGACTCCCCAGTTCGACACACTACGAAGTATCTCGAAGTCTGCTCTCTCATGAGGCGGTGTGATGCTGCGATCGACATTGTGTTTTTTGTGCCTCGGCCTGCTTTGCACTCAATTCGTCACAGCTGAGGACAAAGTTCCCAGCCCGATCAAGGTCGAAGCCAACGACTGGCCGTGGTGGCGGGGGCAGAACCGTAATGGGATCGCTCCGGCGGGGCAGAAGGCCCCCACGAAGTGGTCTGCCACCGAGGGCATTCGCTGGAAGGCCCCGCTCCCCGGTAAGGGGCACGGCTCGCCCATCGTGGTCGGCGATCAAGTCATCCTGAACGCCGCTGCCCACGAACCCGACCGGCAGTTGACGATCGCCTTCGATAAGAACACTGGCAAACAACTCTGGGAGACCAAGGTCCACGAGGGCGGCTTTGTGACCAAGCAGAACGAGAAGAGTACCTCAGCCAACTCGACCCCGGCCTGCGACGGCGAGCGGATCTTTGTCAACTTCCTGAGTCATGATGCCATCTATACCACCGCCCTCGACCGCCAAGGCAAGCAGCTGTGGCAGACGAAGATTACGGACTATGTGCTGCATCAGGGGTTCAGTTCGTCGCCGATGGTGTATGGTCCGCTGGTGATCGTGTCGGCGGATACGAAGGGGGGCAAGGGGACGCTGGCGGGGCTGAATCGGGCCACCGGCAAGATCGTCTGGTCCCACTCGCGTCCCGCGCTGCCAAACTATCCCTCGCCGATCATTCTGAAGGCGGCGGGCAAGGAGCAGATGTTCCTGATCGGGTGCGATCTGGTGACGAGTCTCGACCCGCTCAGCGGCAGCCAGAACTGGGAGTTCCCCGGAGCGACCACCGAGTGCGTGACCTCGACCGTCACGGACGGCACGCACATCTACACCAGCGGCGGCTACCCCAAGAACCACCTGGCGGCGATGAAGGCCGACGGCTCGGGGACGGTCGTGTGGGAGATCCCGTCGCGCGTCTATGTGCCGTCGATGGTGCTGCAAGATGGCTCCCTGTACGCGATGCTGGATGAGGGGATCGTGAAATGCTTGAAGAGCGACACCGGCGAAGAGCAATGGAAGCAGCGGGTCGGCGGCACGTTTAGCTCCTCGCTCGTGCTGGTCGACGGCGCGATCTACGCCACCGATGAGTCGGGCAAGACGACCATCTTCCAAGCCGACCCGAAGGGCTTCAAACTCGTCGGCGAAAACCAGCTCGGCAACGAGGTCTTCGGAACCCCAGCCATCTGCGGAAACCGCATCTACCACCGCGTAGCCGATACGGCCGACGGCCACCGCCGGGAGTTCCTGTACTGCATCGAGTAGTGGCAGGGACACAGCGACTGCAAATCAGGCAGCCTTGGCGGATTCCAGAATCTCCCCGTTCTCCCCGACCTGATCGAACCGGACGGCCATTCGTTTCGAGACACCCGCCTGCTCCATCGTGACGCCGTACAGCACATCCGCTGCCGCCATCGTGGGCTTGCGGTGGGTAATGACCACGAACTGCGTCATGGCGGAGAACTCCTTGACGACGTTCACATAACGTCCGACGTTGGCGTCATCGAGCGCGGCATCCACTTCGTCGAGGATGCAGTACGGACTGGGTTTACTCTTGAACATCGCAAACAGCAGACCGACCGCTGTCATCGTCTTCTCGCCCCCGCTCAGCAGTGTCAGACTCCGCAGCTCCTTGCCCGGTGGTCGCGCGACGATATCGATCCCGCAGTCGAGCACATCGTTGGGATTCTCCAGGATGATGTTCCCGTCCCCGCCGCCGAACATCTTGCGGAACAGCACCTGAAAGTTCTGACGAATGGTTTCGAAGGTCTCCAGGAACAGCCGCTTACTCTCGACGTTAATGCGGCGAATGATGTCTTCGAGGGCGGCCTTCGCTTCCTGCAAGTCTTTCAGCTGCGCACTCAAATCGGTGAAGCGGTTCTCGATCTCTTCGAGACTGGCGAGCGCATCGGTGTTGACGTGTCCCATCATCTTGAGGCGTTTGCGCAGTCGATCCACCGCAGCCTCCAGTTCGGGACGAACCTCGGCAAAGCTCACATTGACCTCTGGGGAACTCGTCTCACCGTAGCGTTCTCGGACGTGATCACCGAAGGCCGACGCTCCGCTCCCCATGAGTTCAGCCAGAGTGAGCTGGTACTCCTCGTCAATTCGCTGGGCGAGGGTCGTCTGCTTCTGGTCGATGTCGCGAATCTGCATCTGCGTTTCGTGCGCGGTCTCGACGGCTTTGCGACGGCGACGATGTAGTTCGTCGAGTTCACGAGACCGCTGCGACCGCTCCTGCCGAAACACTTCGCGCTCGCGGTTGACGATCCTCAGCTCACCCAGCAATTGTTCCTGTACAAGATGGCGTTCTGCCAGAGCCGCTTGTGTTCGCAACACCAGCAGCGTCGATTCCTGTTCCGCTTGGAGCAAACTCGCATAGCGTTCGTTCGACTCGGCTTCTTGATCGACGCGCTGGACCTGATCGGTCTGCAATCGGGTCTGAGTCTCCTTCAAGCTGCGGAGGCGTTCCTCGTGCTTGGCGAGTGTGAGTTGTTCGGACCGCACGAGTTGTTGAACTTCATGCAGCAGCCCTTCGATTTCAGCGATCTCGGCTTCCCCACTCTGTACCGAGCGAGTGAGTTCTTCGGCCTCGCGCAGTTCGGACTCCTGCCGAGTACGGACGGCTTGCAGGTCGGACTCGAGCGACCGCGCTCGCTCGTCCTGCTCGCTGGCCAGGAGCTCGCGCTCTCGAATGGCCTCTTCGATGCGAGTCACCTCATCGACCTGCGAAGCGAGCCGCATGGAAGCTTCAGCCACCTGCGACGAGCGACGCTGAGACTCGACCTCGATCTCGTCCTGCCGACCAGTGCGCGACTCCAAAGCCTGTGACAGCATGGCGAGCCGCTCCACATCGGCTTCAATCGCCCGCTCCAGTCGGATCACTTCGCTGCGCAGTTTCCGCAGTTCACTCTTCCGCGAAAGGACCGCAGCGTCCTGCGGTGCCGCTCCCACGAACAGCACGCCATCCCCGGTAATCAGCTCTCCCTGCATCGTGACAAAACGGCACCCTTGCCCGATCGTGGCCGCCAGTTGGAGAGCTCGGTCGAGGGTGTTGACGATCCACGTATCGGAGAGCAGCCGCGCCGCCAGACCGGGCACGCGACCCGTCTCTGTGACGAGTTGATCGGCCCGCTGTACCACCCCCGGTTCGCGACTCAGGTCGGGCCACTCGCGGCAATCGAGATCGAACAGTTCCAACCAGTGCGGTTGGCTCGCGACTCGTCCTCGACGCGGTGCCAGTGCGGTCCGCAGTTCGATGAACCCCACGCGGTCGAGTAGCCGACCATCGCCTTGATTGAGATAGTCGAGCAGCGGACGCAGATCGTCGACCACCAGAATCTGCGTGCGATCTCCGAGAGCCAGTTCCACCAGCGGGGCCGTTTCGAGCGCCGTGTCGAGCAGATCGCCCACGGTTCCCAGGATGTTCGACCACGGCGGCTCGCTGAGTGTCTCGGCCCGTCGCAGAATCTCTCGCACCCCGAGGCCAATCCCCTCCTGCTTACGCTCCAGATCTTGCAACACGTTCAGCCGGGCCAGCGCGGCACTGCGACGCTCTCGCAATTCCGCGAGTCGTCGATCCGTCTGCGAGTGCTCGCCCAGTAACGACGACCTTTCGGTGCGGAGCAGGTCCAACTCCTCACGAGTGCGCTGACTGGTGGTGTCAGCGGCAGCGTGTGCTTGACGGCGAACGTCGAGTTCGGCCTGAGCCGAGGAGAGCTCGGCCAGCAATTGGTCGATTCGTCCACGAGTCTTAGCGAGCGACTCGAGCGCAGTCTGCTGCTGGAGTTCCAGTGTTGCAATTCGTGTCAGGGCCGCCTGCGATCGCAGGCTCAGTTGGTCGCGTTCGGTACGACGAGCCCGCATCCGAGATCGGGCTTCATCCAGTTGCCCTCGCAACACGGAGAGTTCGCTGTCTCGGCCCTGAATCGCCTGCTGCTGCTCGATGAAGCTCTCCTCGAACTGCTTCAGCCGCACAGCTGTCTCATCGAGTTCTCGCGCGACGGCACCCGCCCGAGCCGTCAGTTCGAGACGTTGCTTTCGCAGTCGATCGAGGTCGGCATGCAGTTCCCGCAGGCGGAACGTCTGGTGCCGGATCGTGGCGTCTTGCGAGGCGATGCTCTCGCGGTTGGACGACGACTTGCGCTCAAGGTCGCGCACGCGGGTCTCAATCCCATGCAGTTCACTATCGGCCCGCTGGACCTGCTCTTCCAGAGCCTGCACGCTCGACGCGAGGCCCTCGGCTGTCGTGCGGGCCTGCTCTTCGACAACTCGCAACTCGGTCAGTTGTGTCGACCACAACCGGGCATCGTCTGCGGCGAGCCCGGTCCACAAGGTCTTGAGTTCGGTCGAGATCTCGCGGTACTTGGCGGCCTTGCTCGCCTGGCTGCGCGTGGAGTTCAGCTGGGCTTCGACCTCGTCGACGATGTCGGTGAGACGCTGGAGGTTCTGGTCGATACGCTCAATCTTGCGCTGGGCCTCGATGCGTTTCGACTTGAAGCGAGAGATGCCCGCTGCTTCTTCAAAGACCAGTCGGCGAGCGGCGGGGTTCGACTGCAAGATCTGATCGACACGCCCCTGCTCGATGATGCTGTAAGCCGCAGTTCCTGCTCCAGTTCCGAGGAACAGGTCGCGAATGTCCTTGAGCCGTACGACGGCGCGATTGAGCAGGTACTCCGACTCTCCACTGCGATAGAGTCGTCTGCCGACTTGGACTTCGACAGCGTCCATCGGGAAGAGTCGCTGCGTGTTATCGAACGTCAGCATCGCTTCTGAAAAACCGCTGGGCTTACGGCCATTGGAGCCGTTGAAGATGACATCGGTCATCTCGGTGCCGCGCAGGCTCTTCGCGCTCTGGTCGCCGAGGATCCACTTGATGGAGTCGACGACGTTACTTTTTCCGCTGCCGTTGGGACCGACGACACACGTCATCCCCGGCGCGAACTCGAATACGGTTCGGTCCGCGAAGCTCTTGAATCCAAAGAGTTCGAGGGACTTGAGCATGGGAACAACACGGTCATTCGGGGGATTGAGGGGCGTGTGGAGCACCGTTTAGCTGCGACGCGAAGGCTCTGCGAAGCGGAGCACGTTTCTCCCTCATTTGAGTTTCGGACTTCGTGCTTCGATTTCCTTCACGACAGGCTGGAAGCCCATCCCACGGAGCAGCACTATTGAACACCGAAGCTGACGCCGCTCATGCCTTCGGCGGTCTCCATCTCTTCGGGAGAAATGGACTTCACCTCGGGGGCTTTCTCCATCTCGGTCTCGACTTCGAGTCCACTGGGGTCAATGTCAAACAGGTTCGGCATCAACGCGGAACTGCCGATCATCTCTGTGGCGGGGCCTTCGGCCATGTCGGGGCGCTGGAACGAACGGCCTGGCTGAGGAAGTTGGTCGAAGGCGAGCATGCCATCCAGGTTCCGCTGCTTCTGAGCCTGCACCAGCATCTCGACAATCGCCGGGTATTCGACTCCCAGTTCCACAGCCGCCGCAATGACATCGGCCACGCGTAAACTGGAGTAGAGTTCCCGTGTTGGTTGGCCCGGAAGGATCAGCGTCAGCTTTACTCTGTTTCCATTGTCGGGGCATTGGACAATGACATCATGTCCGGCCCGCATGACCAGCGGGGCCGTGAACTGCTGATCGACTCCGAAGAGAACCACCTCGGGTTTGCGACGGCGCGTGACGTGAATGGCGGGCTCTTGCGTGGTCTCGACCAGATGGACCGCAAATCCGGAATCGTACTTGTGCTGGATGATCGATGGATCATTCGGAGAGGAAATCGACAGGGCACGGAAAGCTCCGTACCGTGTTTCGATACTTTCATGTTGCATGAGTTCACGCATGGCCATGACCGCATCGCCATCGTTCAGCGTCGACAGTGCAGCGAGTGCAAACACACGGAACGCCGCTTCCTTGTCAGCCGCTTCCTTGAGCACTGCCACCCCCGACGCATCATTGAGGTAGGCCAATGCCTCGGCCGCCCGGAAGCGGGCTTCGAATTCGTCCGCTTTCAGGCCATCCTTCAAGATCGGAATCGCCTCGGGACCGATGGCCTCGAGTTCCAAAGCCGCCTGGGCACTCGAATCGCCGCGGACCAGGGAGCTGCCCAATTCTTGCAACCGCAAATGATGGTCGACCGACGTTTCCGTGAGTCGAATGGCTCGAATCGCCTGTAGGTAGCGGGGATAGTTGTCGCGATATCTCTCCGCCACGATCAGTTCGATCGATTGATCGGTCTTGGCTTTAGCCAAGGGACGCTTAATGCCCGCATGGTCGTACCCGGCAAATCGCTGTCCGATCCGATCTGCGATGCGGGTAGTCATCTTGGCCCCCTTGTAATCCTCTCGCAAGCTGATGCCGAGATCGCGATTGATCCCGGTGTATTTGCCACCACCGGGAATGACCCCGACGACCAGCCCGGCCGTGTCGTTCTCGTCTCCTCGCACCATGATTGCACCGTGAGAGATGGCCAGCTCGCGGCCCTCTTTCAATCCTCCGCCCTCCGCCAAATACGCATACTCACGCAAGAAGCAGGGCATCAGCTGGCCCCCGCGTAGACTGGTTGTTTGGCTCCCTTCGGTGAGCTTGATCTCCACGTCGAGTGGGTCGCCCTTGCGAATCAGCGGAGGAATATAAGCCGTCACGACGACCAGGGCCGTGTTCGGTGAGCGTAACAAGGATTCCGGATCTTCGATCTTTCGGCGACGCATCTCTTCTAACAACAGCTTCCGCTGCGGTGTGGCCGGAGGATCTTCGCCGGTCCCATCGAGACCCACGACCAGTCCGACCCCCTGCACCATGCGGACGGTATCACCTCCGATGGAGATGTAATCACCCAGTAACCGGGAGTGCCCCCTCTCGCCTCGCAGCGCCTCGCTGACGCGGGCCTTCCGGCGGTTGTCCGGATTGAGCATTCCCGGCAGCTTGAAGTCGAGATCGAGCGATTGACATCCAGCGCAGAGCAATGCCGCAAGCAGAATGCACTTCGAAAGCGAGCGATGAAATCGCATGTCGCCGATCCTTGGCTGGGTAGGTGAGCCGTCAGGCGGGAGGGTGAGCGAATGGCCAACGCGCAGAACTGCGCGGACCATCCGCCCGAGGAGAGACGGGACACTACGGCGGAGGTTTCTCCCCGGTCAAGAGGGTCGACGGGTTCCACCCCTTTTGGCTGGGCAGTGGTGCAGTTTTGGCCGATCACGACCGTTCACCCACCGGCAGTTTCTGCCAGTCCAGCGACTCAGGACATGGTCCAAAATATCATCCGGATTTGAACAGAGGAATATGAACAGAAGGTCACGAAGGAAACGAAGAGCCTTTGGATTGATCCCTTCGTTTCCTTCGTGACCTTCTGTTCACATTCAAATCGGGAAGTTGTTATGGACCATTTCCTCATTGGACCTCGCCACTTTTGACCGTAAGTGTGGAAAACACACGGGTGGCGGGGTCAGGAGGCTTTGCGGATGGCCCCGACCGGGGTCGGCATTGAAGGTTCGAGGCATTGAGGTGAGGCTCCATCGCGTTGGTCCGAGAAGCGACAGGCCAGCGACGGTTCCCCACGCCGGGGCCATCCGCAAAGCCTCCTGACCCCGCCACCCGCCG
>JAYSUV010000178.1:0-16246 GCA_043718945.1 Planctomycetota bacterium | reverse complement strand
GTGTCGCCTTTTTCTCCGAAAAAGGGCGATCTTTTTCGGAGAAAAAGGCGACAAACAGACCGTGGCAGGCCGCGCATGAGCGGCTCTTCCGGCATCTGTGCGAGACGACGCAAGAGGGCGACCAGCCGACGCTCGAAGACCTGCAACCGCTCTACCAAGCCGTGGCCCACGGCTGCCAGGGCGTTTTGCATGTAGAAGCACTTAACGATGTTTATCGCAAGCGAATTCGATTGAGTTCTCGAATGAAGGGTAACTACGCTACGCTACGTCTCGGTGCCTTTGGTTCAGATCTGGCGGCGATAGCTTGCTTTTTCGACACTCAGTGGTTGATTCCGAATCAAGCAATCGGCCAGCCTGAACGATCGTGGCTCATTGCGGAGGTGGCATTTCAATTGCGGGCGTCGGGTCGGATTGATGAGGCTTATGTGCCGATGCTGAGTGCTGAGGAAATGGCCATCAAGGATCACGATTGGCTGGAGGCAGCTCGCCGTTCGAGCCATCTTAGTGAATTAGAGCTAACGAGAGGAAACATTTCGGAGGCTGTGCGCTTTGGGGAAAAGTCAGTACGGTACGCAGACGAAAGCGGTATCGCTTATGAGCGCATGGCTCGCCGTACAACGTTGGCCAACGCTTGCCATAACAACGGGCAGGTAGAACGAGCACGCACATTTTTTGAAGAGGCGAAAGTTGCAGCCCATGAGTTTGAGAAACATCCGCCACATCTCTGCATGATCTGGGGGTTCTGGTACTGTGATTTTCTTTTAGCCGACGCGGAAGGAATTGGCTGGAAACGCATTTTGGGCAAGTCCACTATAGATCAAGAATATCTATTGATAATGGAACTCGCTCTTGAAGCCTCAATGCATGCAAAAATGTGCCTAGAGTCTCGCCACCTTCCTGATTGGAGCTACGAAGCGCACATCAAGATCGACCAAGCTCTCGATCACCTTACCATCGGCCGTGTCGCACTCTTTGATTCCATTCTGGACAGGTCGAAGATGCAAAACGCCTTGCTCGAAATCGAATCGGCGGTGGCAGGTCTTCGCATTGCTGGCCAGCAAGACCACATCCCCCGTGGTCTCCTGACGCGGGCGTGGCTGCGGTGTCTCACCGGGACACGCATCGGTCCCGAGAGTGCGCAGAGCGATCTGGACGAAGCGTGGGAGATCGCCGAGCGGGGGCCGATGCCGCTCTTTCTGGCGGACATCCACCTGCACCGCGCCCGTCTGTTTTTCCGTGGGCGACCGGCGTCCGTGAGCGGCTCGGCGCTAGCCGCCGGTTCCCCGGACCGTCCGCACGCCGGGGAACCGGCGGCTAGCGCCGGGCCGCTCACGGAGACATACCCGTGGGAGTCGCCCCAACACGACCTCGCCGAAGCGCGACGGTTGATCACGAAACACGGCTACGGTCGGCGGATCGAGGAACTCGAAGACGCCGAACTCGCCATTCTGGGGGCGGTTCAGAAATAACCCCCGTCTCTGACGCTGATGGAGAGCGCACTGTGGGGGCGTGAGGTCGAATATCAAAAGTCTTTTCACCGCGAGAGCGGTGGCGGCAGATCGCCGTGGGTGAAACCCACGGTTCCGATCGCACCCCGATGTCCAAAGCCGCGAGAGCGGCGACCGAGTCACTGTCGCGGCTTACACCGCTCACAGATTCACGCAGCATCAAGAAAGGAGGAGTTCAGGCCGCCCCGACCAGCGCAGCCAGTTGATCGCGGGTGACGGTGACGGTGAACTCGCCGGAGACGGGAACCGGAGTGTCGACCGTCTCGAGTTCGCCGCGGAGGATGCGGGTGGAGCGGGGGGCTTCGATACCGATTTTCACGCTGCTGGCTCCGGCGTGGACGATACGGATCACGATGTCGTCGCCAATCAGGATGGTCTGGGTCTCTTTGCGGGTCAGGACGAGCATGATCGAAGTCTTTTCGTTCAGAGTGAGTGCGGCGAGTGTCTCGCCGGAGGGGTTTGGTGTATCAGCTGGACGCTGGGCCATGAGATTAGAGGGATGCACGAGTCGTGCCGAACCGCAAGGAATCGTTCGTGGGAATTGAGGTGACGCACTCCGATCGCTCTTACTGGTCGTGAGTTATGGCGATCTGTCAGATCGGGTTCGCCTCTGCGACATTTAGCAGTCCGGCAGTATTGACTTGGCGTTCCTACCGAATCGGAGAGAGAACTTGGAATTCCTGACACGCGGGGAATGGAGGTGTCTGGGAATTCGTGTCATCTGAATGAGGCTTGCCCAGCGGAGAATCTCGATTCGGGCCGAATTGCAAGGCGGGCTGTTGCGGATTACACTGCGGGGCTACCCAGAGTACCCTCCGCGAGGAGGCGACGGGCCGTGTGTCCAGTGCCAGTCGCAACTCTCTTCCGGCCAACAGGTTCCAGTCATGAGCACTCTCAAGAAGAACAAGCGGATCAAGCGTGCCAAGCAGGTCGCCCTCTACGGTGACAACACGCCCGCCTTCGGTCGCAGCCTCTGTCAACGTGGTAAGGCCAAGTATCTGGGCGGTAACGGTCGCAAAACCACCGGCATCACCAACCGCAAGTTCAAGCTGAACCTGCAATCGATCAAGGTGCTGGAAGACGGCAGAATCGTCCGCCGGAATGTCTCGGTGAAGGTGATCCGCAGCGGGCTGATTACCAAGCCAGTCGTGCGGGCTCCGTTCACGATCGACAAGCACGCCTAAAGCCGAGCGACGCTGAGGCAGTGAGATCCAGAACCCGATGGAGTCCGAGCGGAGCTCGCGAGATTCCACCGGGTTTTGTGCTGCGCGGATCGGCAAGCGTCCGGCGTCAGCTGAATGGGGATTGCTTGACCAACCCGACGC
The DNA here is from genome assembly GCA_043718945.1 of Planctomycetota bacterium. Taxonomy (GTDB): domain Bacteria; phylum Planctomycetota; class Planctomycetia; order Planctomycetales; family Planctomycetaceae; genus TH-plancto1. The sequence goes on along the minus strand of JAYSUV010000178.1, from coordinate 13,413 downwards.
GTTAGCGAGGGAGAGCGAAAGCGATTTTTCGACACTCCTCACCCCAGTCGACAGCCTCTCACGGAGTACATGGCATCTCGAGTGAGAGTCCATCGCCTTGTCTCTGAAACCTCTCGCCCATGACAGGGGATAGGTACACAGATTTCGCAGATGGGCACAGATTCAGAGAGGGGAGAGAGATCCTGCCAGCAATCAACGCCCCCACTAAGGCCGCATCTGTGAAAATCTGTGGAATCTGTGTACCACAACATGCCTTTGCCAGCGTGATTGAATAGCGGTGTGCGCGGGTATTGGCGGGGAACACTCGGGAGACTCTGTCGGATTCAGCGAGGAGAGTCGCTTTTTTTCCCAACATTTCCCTCGCTGACGCGTCGGGTTGGTGAGCTTGCCGAAGCACTATCCAGCTGACGCCGGACGCTCGCCAGCGATCACAAACCGCAGGCGGCCAGCAGTGCGGTTTGTACCGCCAGATCGTGCGCCGCCGGGAAGTCTGAGGGCTTTTCGCCGCGAATGATGCGGGCCATGTCGCGGGCATCGTCGACATAGCGGGTGTATTTCGGTAGGGTGATCACTTGCGAACCGGCCAGGTATTTGCCTTGGGGTTTGGACAGGGTGACGTGAGCGGTGGGGTTGTCGAGCGGCTGGATGTGGAATGTCCCCTCGGTGCCGCAGACGGTGATGTGACGCCGCGCGCCGCCATTGATTTCGATGACGCTGGAGCGAACCGTGGCTGTCGCGCGGGGGTACTCGAATACGGCCAGCATGTTGTCCAGCAGCTGGTCTTCGCTGGGTGCCGAGTGCCTCGGAAACGCAGTCACTGTCTGCGGTGCCCCGAGGATCCCGACCACCAGATCCAGCACATGGCAGCCGAGTTCGAACATCGACCCGCCGGGGTATTCGGCCAGGGATTGGCGCTGCTCGGCCCCGACGACCTTGCTCATCACGGTGTGGACCTCGAACACCTCGCCCAGCCAGCCGTTCTTCAAGAACTCCCGCTGCAGCACCACGCCGGGGTTGTAGCGAAACATGTAGCCCATCTGGACCAGCAGCTGCTTCTGCGTAGCGATCTCCAGGATCTGTTTGAGGTCCGCGAGCGACTCACCCGCAGGCTTGTCGATGTGAATGTGCATCCCGGCGTCGACGCAGACGCGGGCATTCGCCAACAGGTCACGGACCCGCGTTTCGACCAGCACCACTTGCAGGCCGGGTGTGGCGAGGAGGGCCTCGCGGGTGAGCCACTTCAATCCCTGATAAGTGGGATCGGACTCGGCCCGCTGCCGCAGCTTCTCATCCGGCTCAAAGACTCCGACCACCTCGTAGTCCTCCGAGGCTCGATAGACCGACAGCTTGCTGGCATGGGCATGACCGACGCCGATCTGGCCGATCTTGATACGCGGAGGGCGAGGTGAGTCCTCAGCATGTAACGGAGAATTGGTCACTGCTAACAACCCACTGGCGATCGCTGCGGTACTCGAGAGGAACTGTCGACGAGGGATGCGCATGGGATGATCCGAGAGTCAGTGGCAAGCGACCATCCGCGACTGTAACCCGCCGCGCCAACCAGAGCGAGCGATCCCCGTGGGATAGGCTTCCAGCCTGTCTCTTGCTTGGTGCTGACAGGCTGGAAGCCTATCCCACTGTTCGTTTTCTCTGACCGCGTGCCGATTCACTTTTTCCCGACAGCGGCCCCGATCAGGCTGAGGTACGCCTCATCGATGGTCAGCGTCAGACGCAGGCCATCGGATTCGGGGCGGACCACAAACCGGAGGGCGTCGCGGTCGGGATCTTTCACCGCGATTCTCGCCGCTTCGGTGAATTCGCGGGTCTTCTGATCCTGAGCCTGTCCCAGCAGTCCCAGCCAGTCGGACAGATGAAGATGAGCCTGCCCGAAGGCTGCGGTCGTCGTGCGGTCAGCGGTCGTTGCCGTCTCATCGGCCAGGCTACCGAAATCGGCCAGAGCGTTATTGTCCCCCACAACTAGCCAGAGCGTCGACGCTTCGGTCCCGATGTAGAGGCTGGGTTTGCCACCGTAGAACAGTTCCTCTTTCTGGCCGTCGCCCTCGCCCTCGCTCGCCTTGCCATCAATGCGGGCAAAGTGAATACCTCGGGCGGCTCCCGCATCGAGTGTGACTTCGGAGACCTTGTCCGAATTCCGAGCTTCGGGCAGCAGCTTCATGATCGCTTCCGAGAGCTTCTGGCTCTCCTCGACATGGATGCCAACGACAGCTGTCATGCCAGTTTGTGGCTCACCCGTGAACTGCAAGAGGAGGTCGGCTTGGCCAGCTGCGATGGTTTTTTCGAGGACATCAATCAACGAGTTGACCGAGGCCCGTTGCGGTTCCGGAATCGACTCCGTCGGGTCTTTCTTGGCTCGCGCCAGACGGAATGCTTCTGCCGCTAGACTGCGCACATCTGATGGCAAGGACACATGCAAGTGGACAGCTGCGGGGGCATCCGCCGTCGCCACCTGGGCGAGCAGCGACGGACTACTGGCCGACTGAGCCAGTGCCTTGGACACCTTGCCAGAGTCCGCAAACTGCAGCTTGGCGTCGATCACCGCTGTGCGAGATTCGCGAGAGATTTTGACACCGAGCCAGACGGAGCGGACCTCGCCCATGACCGACTTGAGTGCCGCTCGTCCGAGTTCGATGCCTTCGGCCTTGGCCAGGTCTTCTGGTTCGCGACTCTTCTTGATCTTTTGCAGTTCCTTGTCACTGGCCGCCATCGCTCCGATGAGGGCAAAATCCCAAAGCAGTCGGGGAACTCCCTCCCGGCGGAGTTGAATCACGAGGTCGTACTGGCCTCCCAGGACTTCGGTGAGCGAGGCCGGTGTAGGCAGTGGTAGATCGAGCAGGTCGGCCTTTTCCGTGATGAAGACATGCCCTTGGTCGTGCAGCAAGAAGAGAGTCTTATCGGGTGTCTTGAACTCGTAGCGATTCGGCGTGTCGGTCGCTTCCAGCGAGGACACGTTGCTGATGTGAGCGGTCTTCTGGAGGGCCTCAATATCGGTCACCGGGATGAACCCGACCACATCCGGGTCTTTCTTGCCGCTCAGATCGAGCGGTAGGAAGGCGAATGCACCGACCGGCTTCGCGCGGTCGATCCCGCCGAGATTGTTGAGGTTCGCCAGGAACCCCATGACCATCTGCGACAGCTGAGGCTGGCTACCGGCGGTGACGATGTAATCGACATCGTCCAGCACCCCGTCGATGCTGGAGAGGTACGCCACGGCGACCGGCTCCCGCGCAGGCTTGGGCGTTTCTGCGAACAGTATCCCGGTCAGGGCCGGGATCGCCATACAGATCAAGAGGATGCGACGCAGCATGAGTTTTGGTCCATGGAGTGGCAGGGTCATGCTCAATCTACTCCGGCGGAGTGCCACTGGTTGCGTTCGATTCGGTGATTCCCGCACGATTAAACGCCAAAGCCCAAGGGTTGCAACCCTTGGGCTGATCTCGCTCTCGATGTCTACTTCAACCGCAGGTGCTGTACCCACGCGGGCGGCACGTTCAAAAAAACCCAGTCGCGACGGAAGCGGTAGGCGTTGAACCGCTTGGTCAGAATCTCCTCGATCTCGCCCAGACGCTTACGATCCGGCCCCGAGGTCACCGCCCGCCGCATCGGGCGCATGAACATGTACTCGAAGAAGGAATACGTCCCGCCGGGAGCCAACAGCTTCAGCGTGGCTTCCACCAGTTCCTCGACCAGCGGGGCCGAAAAGTTATTGAACGGCAGGCCGGAAATGATGATGTCGTACGGAGCGTCGGTCTGGAACTCCTGCAGCGGGCAGATGTGGACCTTGGAGACGGCGGCGGCCTTTTTGTAATCGGGATCGTGCTGGAACCGGTTGTTGAGGATCTCTCCGAAGCTCTCGTTGATCTCGACGAGGTCAAACCGGTCCTCCGGGTTGATGTGCTTGACGATGTGGCGAGTCACAGCCCCGGTGCCGGGACCGAGTTCGAGCACACGCTTGGGCCCCTTGAACTGATGCAGAGGCCGAGTCGTGGCATGGGCTAAAAATCGACTGCTGGGCAGCACAGCTCCCGTGGTGTAGAACCGCTGGCGGACCTGGCGAATGAAGTCGATTTGGTCGCGAAGGGAAGTCATGAATGGTCCCGAAGGAATGAACTTTTGCGTTGTTCGTACGGTTGTTGAGCCTGCTGCACGATGTCTAGCCCCACCCGATCCGACCAGTGCCGGAGCAAAGCGTGTGTGACCGATCCGGGAATTCCGGTCCCGATCACCTGCTGATTGAGCCGTGTCGCGGGCAGCACGCAGGAGGTGGTCGAGGTCACGAATGCCTCCTCAGCAGCGAGCGCGGCTGAGAGCGTAATGTCGCCGACTTGATACGGAATTGCCAGTTCCTTCGCCAATTCCCGGGCGAACTGCTGGCTGATTCCCGGAAGTGAGTCGGCCTCGCGGGCAGTACGGATCGTACCCCTCGTGACGATGAAGAAGTTTCCGCTATTTGTCTCTGTCAGATGGCCGTCTGCATTTTGAAGCAAAGCCACAGCTGTCGGATCGATGGCGTGTGCCTCGCGATCGGCGAGATACCAGTGCAGGCGGCTGCGGTATTTAAAGCGGGGATCGAGAATGTCCGCAGGAATTTGGCGGATCGAGGGGACTACGAGCGTCTGGCCGAGGTGGTATTTCGCAGCCCACTGGTGGAATGGCAGCGGGAACGCATGGACACACACCGTCGGGGCATCCGAAACGGGGAACTCCCCGGCATACATGGGGATCGCTCCGGGCGTGACAAAGATCACGATTCCGACATCGCCCTGCGGAGAGAGGGTGGGGGCGTGCGACTCGATGACCTTTTGCACGATGCCGGTCAGATCGTCATCGGTCTGGCCAATCACCACTCTGAGGTAATTGAGTGAGTCCCGCAAACGAGCGAGATGCTGCGGGAGCCGAAACGGAACCCGCCCAAACGTGCGGATCATCTCAGTGACGGTCGCCCCCTGAACGACTCCGCGATCCCAAACCGGGAGCGCTGCCTGATCGGCGCGGATGAAACTGCCGTTGAGGTAAGCCAGTGGGGAGAGACGAGCGGGCATGCCCAGCGACTCCTCAGTGGGATAGGCTTCCAGCCTGTCGTTTAGAGGAGGAGTGGCTGCGCATCCCCTCTCAAACGATAAACTCACAGGCGCAGCGACCCACTCCGGAATTTCGTAAGCCTGCGCGACGAAATCGCCACGACAAACCATCGCCAATGCAGAGATTAGCCCTTGCGATGCCGAATTTTGGCGCGCATGCGACGCTTCCTGCGACCGAGTTTACGACGACCTTTGCCGGTTTTCTTGACGCCCATTCCGACGCAACTCCTGGTGAACGATGCTGTACCGATGTTTTTCGTGATGAGAGAACAACTCCCAGTCGATCCACACCGTAGCGAATCGTGGAGGCTATCAGACCTCCGAATGAAAATCAACCGGGTGAACACATGATTGAGTATCCTGAAGCAGACTCGTGTGTCCGTCCAGTCTCACCTGGGATTTGATCTACGAATGCCGTCCGGTCACGAATCCACATCTCGACCGCCATTGAGTCGATCGCCTGCAACCCCCTACACTTGCACTAGACAAAATTCCCACTCCCCACTGAAACCGCAACTCCCATGGCTGACAAAGGCAACCCCAGCAAGATCGAGGAACTCAAGCTCACCAGCAACTTCCTCCGTGGCACCATCGCTCAGGAAGTGGCCGATCTGAGCGTCCCAACCGTCTCGGAAGACAGTGCCAATCTGCTCAAGACCCACGGCACCTATCAGCAGGACGACCGCGACCACCGGGGCGACGTGAAGGTCCACAGCTTCATGGTCCGCTCCCGCGTGCCGGGTGGGAAGGTCACAGCTGCACAGTTTCTCGCGGAACTGGACATCTGCGACCAGTTCGCCAACGGCACCCTCCGCATTACTGACCGGCAGGGATTCCAGCTGCACGGGGTCGTGAAGACGAACCTCAAGGAGACGATTCGCGGCATCAACGCGATCAAGCTCTCGACGCTAGCGGCTTGCGGCGACGTGTGCCGCAACGTGATGGCTTGCCCGGCTCCGATCAAGAACAATCCGGTCTTCGCCGAGATGCAGCTGTTGTCCGACCAGCTGGCGGAGCATTTCCGCCCCCGGTCGAATGCCTACTACGAGATTTGGCTGAAGGATGGCGAGAACAGCGAGCTGGTGCATGCCGAGGAACCAGAGCATGAGCCGATCTACGGGGCGACCTACCTGCCCCGCAAGTTCAAGATCGGCATCGCTCTGCCCGAAGACAACTGCATCGACATCTACACCCAGGACATGGGCTACCTGGCGGTCGTCGAGAACGGCAAGATCGTCGGTTACAACCTGCTCGTCGGCGGCGGCATGGGGATGACTCCCGCCAAGAAGACGACATTCCCGGCGTTGGCGAAGCAGATGGCGTTCATCACTCCCGAGCAGGCGCTCCCCGTCGGCGAAGCGGTGGTCAAAGTGCAGCGTGACTTCGGCAACCGCACCGATCGCAAGCAGGCCCGGCTCAAGTACCTGATCCACGAGCAGGGCCTCCCCTGGTTCAAGGCGAAGGTCGAAGAGTATTGCGGATTCCCCCTGCCCTCCCCGCGCGATGTCGATGTCACCGATGTCGATGACCATATCGGCTGGCATGAGCAGGGAGACGGCAAGCTGTTCCTCGGGATCAATATCGAGAATGGCCGCCTGAAGGACGAAGGCCCGCTCCAACTGAAAAAGATGTTCCGCGTCTTACTTCGCAAATACGGCATGGACACGCGGCTGACGGCTCTCCAGGGAGTGATCCTGTGCGACGTGGACCCGCAGGACCGGGCCGACATTGACCGCATCCTGACCGAGCACGGCTGCAAGCGAGCCGAGGAGCTGACGCTGGCCCGGCGGTACTCGATCAGCTGCCCGGCGTACCCGACGTGCGGACTGGCAGTGACGGAGTCGGAACGAGTCATGCCCGAGCTGATGGACGCCATCGAAGCAGAGATGGCCAAGCATGGGCTGCTGTCCGAGCGAATCGCGGTGCATATGACCGGCTGCCCGAACGGCTGTGCCAGGCCGTACACGCCGGACATCGGGCTCGTCGGCAAGGCTCGCGGCAAGTACACGCTCTACCTGGGCGGCAATGCTCAGGGGACACGCCTCGCATTCCTGTACGACGACATGGTCCCGCATGAAGAGTTGCCAACCCGCCTGAGCCCGCTCTTTGCGAAGTTCAAAGCCAGCCGAACCCCCGGCGAGAGCTTCGGGGACTTCTGCCACCGCGTCGGCAAGGACGGGCTGGCTTAGTTCGCCTACAGCGAGCGGCAGACGTGAGTCTGTCGAGGACTTCGACGGCAAGCACGAGCTGTCAGCGAGCGCCCATGGGCGAGCTGACCATGCTCCTCGATTCGAGTTCGCACTCGATGAGTGGTCGCCAGTGCGGAATCAAGGGGCCCCCTACCCCTCCTCCGCAGCTCGCGTGATATCCAGCGCCACGAACTTCAACAGCTCCTTGTCTGACATCTCGGTCAGCAGGGTTTCCCCCTCCCGCGTCGGCCCCAGAACCTTGTCGGCGAGGTCTTGCTTGTCGCGGAGCATCTCATCAATCCGCTCTTCGAGAGTGCCTCGGCACACAAACTTGTGGACCAGTACATTTCGCTTCTGCCCGATACGGAAGGCCCGGTCGGTCGCCTGGTTCTCGACAGCGGGGTTCCACCAGCGATCAAAGTGGACCACGTGTGACGCTGCGGTCAGGTTCAACCCCGTCCCGCCCGCTTTGACCGAGATCACAAAGAAGGGGACCGCGTCCTCGTTCTGAAATCGCTGCACGAGATCTTGCCGCTTGCGGACCGGGACACCGCCGTGCAGAACCAAACCCGGCAGGCCGAAGACTTCTTCGCCCAGGTATTTGGCCAGTGGTTCACAGAGCGACTGAAACTGGGTGAAGACGAGAACTTTCTCTTGCCGTTCCGCGATCGATTCGCAGATCGCTCCCAACCGCATGAATTTAGCGCTGTCGACCGACTCAAATTCAGGCTGGTCGAGGTACTGCGCCGGGTGATTACAGATCTGCTTCAGTCTCATCATCGTGGCCAGGACGATTCCTCGGCGTTGGATGCCGTCGACCTCTTTCAATTGGCGGGCCAGTTCTTCCACGACCTGCTGATACAACGCAGCCTGCTTCTTCGAGAGTCCACAATCGACCCGCATCTCGGTCTTATCGGGGAGGTCGGGGACGATGTTCGGATCGGTCTTCATCCGCCTCAAAATGTATGGCTGGACCAGCCGCCGCAGAGAACCGTACGCCTGAGCGTCCTGCTTCTGATTCAGGCGTTTGACGAAACCTTTGAACTGTTTCGCCGAGCCCAGCAGCCCGGGACAGCAAAAATCAAATAGCGACCACAGATCGCCCAACTGGTTCTCCACCGGCGTTCCCGTCAAGGCGATCCGTCCGACAGCTGTGATTTTTTTGACCGACTTCGTTTGGGCCGATCCGGCATTCTTGATGGCCTGGGCCTCATCCAGAATCACCAGCCGCCAGGAGGTGGCGGCAATCCATTCGGCTTTGCGAACGAGTGTATAGGTCGTGACGACGAGGTCGACGCCTGCGAATTCTTGCGAAGGATTTTTCGCAGCGCGAGCGAGTGTGTCTGCATCGCACTCAGAGCGGTGCAGCAGCAGAACTCTCAGCTGCGGTGCAAACCTGGCCAGCTCCTGTTTCCAGTTCCCGATCAAGGACGCAGGCACCACCAGCAGACTGGCCGTTCCCGTCCCTTTCGCGGTCTGAGTCCCTTGGATTCTCAGCAGCAAGTCGATGATCTGAATCGTTTTCCCTAAACCCATGTCATCGGCTAGGCAAGCCCCCAGCCCCAGTCGGGTCATAAACCAGAGCCACTTGACGCCATCGACCTGATACGGGCGCAATGTCGCCTGTAATCCGTCACCGGGTGTGCAGCCCACCACTCCACTAGGGTCGCGGAGCTGTGCCAGAGAATCCCGTAACCAGGTCCCGGCAGAGACATTCATCCATTCGGCGACGCCCTCAGTCGACTGATCGTCACCGTCGATCACCGCCCCCGCCAGCAGCCGCATCCCTTGCAGGAAATCGATGCCTCCCGCATGAGCGTGTTGCAGCTCCTGCCAATGCGAGAGTGCTTGAGTCAGCTGATCGCGATTGACCTCCACCCATTTCCCCCGGAGCAATAGGAGACCTTCCGTGGTCGCCAGCAGCGCTCGCTGTTCCGCCGCGGACAGTGCCTCGCCATCGAGTGCGAGGTCCACGGAGAAGTCGAGCAAACCATCGATTCCCATCCGGCTCGGCTCCTTCTCTCCCAAATGGACCCGGACCGAGGGCCGAGGGGGATTTCGAGGTCTCCACCAGTTCGGAACTCGCACCACCAACCCGCTCTGCTCCATGATCGGCACATCGCGAAGAAACTGATACGCCTCCGCGATCGACAGCGATTGCGGTTGGAAGAGCGCCCGCGATGCGAGCCACCCCCTCACCAAAGAGCTGCCGTCTGCAGCCTGGCGAACGGGAACTAAGAGTTCGGCGAGCTTGGTGCGGTCTTGTTCTCCGGCAAATTGCTTCAGTGCCTGGGCCAGCGGGAGATGCTGCACTGACGACTTCGCGGAGAGGCGATGAGCATAGGTCGCCAGGAACGCAAAGGGCCGAGACTCGTCGCGCTTGTTCTCCGCGAGATGAAACGTGACTCTCCCGAGTTGCTGGTAGACCGGGTTCACGGTCTTGAGCAGTGCGGTGAGACCTCCCGCAATTGAGTCAGCACTCGTTCGCACGAGCGTGACGAGCTCGGACCAGAGTTGCTGAAGGACCGCCGGGGTCAGGTATTCCAGTCCGCGCATCGGCGGGGCTTCGGCGATCAGAGCCGCCAGATCGAGGGCGTTCGGAGGCGGGATCAACGCAGGAACAGTCTTCAAGGCCGCCTGCATGAAGGCGACTTGCTGTTCCTCGTCCAAGTGGCAAACGGCCTGAAACAACCTTCGCGCCCAGTCACGCCAGAAAACGAGTTCCGCAGGTAAGACCTCACGAATCGTCGGCCCTCCCAAGACCCAGAGCCCTTCCGCCGAGGAGATCGCGAAGGCGTGTTGCACGCTGGCCACGGACTGATCGTTCAGGGGGGAATGTGTCCCGGGCGAGTCGGTGATCTTTTGATCTGCGACATCACAGGACAACCGTCCGTGCGGCGAGAGTGAGAGGCGGAGGTTCATACCGTTCCGTCGGTGATGGAATTGAGGGTGGGCTTCGGCTCGTGGAGCCAAGGTCATCGAATGTTACTCGCCAGAATCGCTGTGACAGAAGCGTCGTGCTGCGTTTCGGTGGCAAGCTGTGAAGTATTGTCTCAGCAGAATTCTTACGAATTCTGCGACGGTTTTATGGTGTTTCCATCGACGAGTACGAGTCGATGAATTACAAATAGAGTGGTAACACGGATGCGCCCGACCAAACAACTCACTCGAAATGGAGTTCGCCATGAGCTACGGAAGATATGGTTACGGCGGATGGGCACCTTATGTGCCAGCAGCTCAGAAGAAGGCCAACGGAGCCAAGAGTGCTGCGGCACTCGCCAAGAAGCAAGGGCGGGCTCCCTCGCCGGTCCAGATCGAGGGCCGCAAGATTGCAACCACGTTCTGGGGGCTGTCGTGGTGCGACAACCTCGAAGCGTACAGTGACTTTGCCAATCGCCTGCCACGCGGGGCGACCTATGTGCGGAATGGGTCGGTCGTCGACCTGATCATCAAGCCACGACTCATTGAAGCACTCGTGGCCGGATCCGAGACTTATACGATCAAGATCACGATTGAGTCCCTGCCGAAACCTGCCTGGAATCAGATCAAGCAAGACTGCTCGGCCTCGATCGATTCGCTGCTCGACCTGCTGGCGGGACGCTTCTCCGATGGCGTGATGCAACGGTTGACGCAGCAGAAAGTCGGACTCTTCCCGTCACCCAATGACATCAAGATGAAGTGCAGCTGCCCCGATTACTCGTACTGCTGCAAGCATCTGGCAGCGGTCATGTACGGGATCGGCCACCGTCTCGACAAGCAGCCGGAACTGTTGTTCCTGCTGCGTGATGTCAACCATCAGGAATTGATCTCGGCAGCGGTCGCGGACGGCAATCTGGACCGTGAGCTTTCCGGGAAGCGTGACAACACGCTCCAGGATGCTGACCTCGGGGCCCTGTTTGGAATTGAGCTGGACGCCGGGACTCCCACTCGGAAGGTGGCCACGACAGCCCGAAAGCCAGCTCCCTCGAAGCGGAGCAAGGTCGCGAAACCCACATCGCCTCCAGTCGTTGAAAAGAAGGTGCCTGCACCGAAATCGAAGACCGTGAAGTCGCCGCCAGCAGTGGTCAGAAAGTCCATCGCGACCCAGAAGGGAGCAGCGGCCAAGAGTTCCAAAGCCAAGAAGAAATCGAGCACCGTGATGCCCTCGGTGGCGTCCCGGAAGCCTGCCACCGAAAACAAGAAACCCACTTCACCGACTCCTCAAGTGGCCCAGAAGCCCGCCGCGAAGAGTTCATCCGCAACGGGCAGTTCGAAGGCTTCGGCACCTGTGATCTCCCACAAGTCCACCGCAAAGTCAACGTCGAAACCTGCGGCAGCCAAACGCTCGAAATAAGCGACGCGACTCGCGATCCAGAGCGATTGACATGAGGGATCGACCGCCCATTTTTCGAGTCCGTTTCGCCCAGACATCGCCTTGGATGTCTGGGCGATGCAGGAACAAGAGGGTTCGCCAAGGTCAGCGGTCGGACATGTGCCCGGCACCCGGTCGTCCCCAGGCTCCGGCCACGAACAGGATCGCCACGGGGACGAGTTGCATCAGGTAGCGATGGCTCGAACCGCCGAGGTGCTCTTCCAGTTCGGCGGGAGCCAGCATCCCAGCCACCACAAATGCCGCCAGTGACCCCAGCAGATTGAGCAACAGGAACAGCTGTGGCCCGGCGAAGCTGCGACGGGGAGCAGTGACGAGAGCGATCACCAGCAGCCACCACGGCAGGCCCCACGTACTCCATTCCCCGAACATGCGGTGCAGTAGATGCGGGATCGACCACTTCAAAGTGGCCCATTGTTCGATCAATCGGCTGACACTGAGTCGCTCGAAGTAGTGCATCTCCGTCGTGGTGGGAAGCGAAAGTCGGTGGAGCGACCAGGGGATCACCAAGGTACAAGCGACCAGAGCGAACCCGATCATGCCCGCCAGATGACGACTCGCACTGCGGAGGCGTCCCTCTCCCGGCTGATCGGTGCCAAGACGACCTCCCACGAGCAGCAGCGTCAGTCCCCAGGCGATGAGATCCACCAGCAAGTACGCCTTGCCCTCGTCCTTCACGAAGAGGGCAGTGGCGGCGAACGAGGCTGCGAGGAACAGGCCTCGCCGACGGACGGCACCGTGAAGCTCTTGAATTCCATCCCACAGACAGAGTACCGCCAGTCCATGAAAACAGGCCATCGGGGCGTCCGCCTGGGCACAGAGGAAGCCATACTCGTCCGGCATCAGAATCGGCACGGTGGCCAGCAGGGTCGCCATCAGCCACCCCTCATCCTGGGAATATCGCCGCGACAACACCCCCGCAAAGCTGAGTACCAGCCCGGCATACATCAGCGGGAACCAGACCTTGGCCCAGCGGTCGTTGACCTCTCCCGACAGCGAGTAGATGTGCCGCTCCAGCAGCGGAATGAGCAGTGGGTACTGCGGGTGATACTGCACGAAGTCGGGATGCCGCAGTTCGGGGGCATCGATCGTTTCGGCTTCAAACAGCACCCGGCTCTTGATGGCGAAGATTGCCCGCTCGTCCCAGAACCGCTGCGGTGTCAGCAGGGTCTGGGCAAAGGCCAGCGCGATCATGATGCCGATAGCCACTTGGCAAACGCGGGCCAGCGCTCCTGGTCCCCGAGGGGCGACAGGAGCCACAGAGGGATCGCGGGTGTCCGATCGTCGTCTGACGATGACTGTCGCGAGGCCCGCCACGACACCCAGTGCGACCTGCCCCCAGGAAAACTTCTCATTGAGCGGGCGTCCCATATCCGACCAGACGAACGCTGCGGCCGAGGTGAAGGCCATGCCCAGCACGATCGACGCGCCCCACACCTCGGAGCGAGGTCGCGTCGTCTGGCCAGCAAACAGGGTTCGCTCCAACAGAGCCAGCAACGACCGCCCGGCCAGAGTCGATCCCGCGATTGCGATGAGTGCCGCCCAGAAGCCATTCATGGCGGACCCTCCGTCAGCGGCCAGCGGCGCAAGCGAACGACATACCCCGGCACGCGGCTGGAATCCCCGGAGTAGGCCCGGAGAAAGGCCAGCCATTCCTGGTCTTCGGTCGTCCGAGCGGTGTCGACGTACTCGGAGCCTTCGAAGTACTCCAGCACATAGTCCGGCTGGCACTCCCACACATCGGCGGGCAGTTCGT
>JAYSUV010000177.1:0-1982 GCA_043718945.1 Planctomycetota bacterium | reverse complement strand
CCCCCCCTCGCCGCCCCGTCGCGCACCGGGGAAAGGGGAAAACCAAGGATACGTGGAAAACCATCAATAAAATCAACAGGCCGGTCAGTCCCCCGTGCTAAGCCGCACTCCCGAATCACACCGGCACGTGACCTCTGCAAACACCGCTTCCAGCGTAGTCGACCTGATTCCGCATGTCTCGCCAATCACAACGTTCACTCAGCACGTTGGACTTACGTCCAACGCTCGCTATCGATCTGCCAATCGCGTCGCTTCCAGTCCGGCAGCGAGCGGGCGGACGTCAGTCCCCCGTGTTCGACCGACGTGTCCCACCGAAAACGGGGTTGAATTGGCAGTCGAATGTCGCCCAGCACGTTGGACTGACATGTCCTCCACTTGAAACACCCCACTCAGTGGGATAGATATGCTTTGCCATGAAAGCAGTCTTCATCGAGACGATCTCTCCCCCTCCGAGAAGGCCCTGCTCGCCCGCTATGCCGACCAGTTGAAGCAGCAGGCACAACTCGCCATTCCCAAACGTCGAAAGCGGTGATTCCGATGCCCACAAAGACTCGCCCTCCGCTATTCGAGCGTCTGCAAACGGGATTGCAAGAATGCATCGCCCATGTTCAGGGTGAAATGACCCTCCGGACGACCGCGCTTCCCGAGGAACCGCCGGAGATCGACCGCCAGACCATCGTTCGGCTGAGAGAGCGAGCCATGATGTCTCAGGCCGTCTTTGCCCGCGTCCTCAATGTCTCCGCCAAGACCGTCCAAAGCTGGGAACAGGGAGTGCGACAGCCTTCGGAGGCGTGTCGGCGTCTCATTCAGATCTTCAGTCTGCACCCCGAAATGGTCTGTCAAACCGTGGGGCTCCCGCCGGTGAAACTGACGGGTGTGAGGATCCAACGGGTGGGAAAAACACGCACGAAGATCGTGATCGAGGCGATATCGGTAGCCCCCTGAGTTCCCGTGCAAGTGGACTTGGTTCAATGCCGGGTTCGAAGCACATCGCGTGAAGGCGGAGTGAAAACGCTCCGTGGGTGGCTGGAAAATCTTCCCCTCGCTTGGTATCAAATAGCTTGTGATGGGTCTGGTTCGGCTTCCTGAAGGAGGTCCGGGGGCACATCAGTCGGTTTTCGTGAACCCCAGGAGTCTCTTGCGATGTCGTTCCACGTTGGTGAAGCCCTTTGCGGCGACGGTAATGAAATTGCTCACATTGACCTGCTCATCGGAGACAAGAATGGTCCTGTGGGCACCGCATTTACCAATGCCCTGTGTACTCAATCGCAAGGTCACTCGAGCCTGCTGGCTGTGCTCGCTCCGAATCTCGGTGTGAAGCCCGTCACCGTCATGATCACCAAGGTCACCATCAAGGGGGCCAAGCAGGCTGTCCAGATGTTCGGGCCCGCCCAGTACGCTGTGGCCAAGGCTGTGGCCGACAGCGTCGAAGCCGGGGTCATTCCGAAGGACCAGGCTGAGTCTCTGTGTATCGTCTGCGGCGTGTTCATTCACTGGGATGCCGCCGATGACAAGAAGATTTTCCAATACAACTACGACGCGACCAAGCTGGCGATCGCCCGCGCGATGAAGAACGAGCCCAGCGCGACCGAAATGCTGGCCAAGAAGGACACCGCCAAGCACCCCTACTCGGGCGTGTGATTCGGTTTCTGGCGAATTGACGAGGAAAGCCCGGTGGCCAGCAGCCACCGGGCTTTTTTCTGTCGCAGAAGTCGTCAGACTTCTGTCCGCCAGCAGTCTCGCCGTAAGCGTTCGGCAGAATTCTTACGAATTCTGCGACGAAGTCACGACACTCCTCGCGTCAAAAACCGCCTCTTCGGTTGCTTGACCCCCACGTTCCGCAGCAGTACACTCCTCGACTTCCCAAAAATCGGGCCCTGAACGGGCACCGAGTTCCAGACAGAGAGCGTCTGACGCTATGCCGACCATCAATCAGCTCATCCGCAAACCGCGGCAGAAGCAATCGACCAAGACCAAGACTC
>JAYSUV010000176.1:0-5375 GCA_043718945.1 Planctomycetota bacterium | reverse complement strand
GATCCGTGATCTCGCTCATCTCGACTTGAGTCGGTCCGAGTCCACCTCTCCGGCGTCGAAGCGGAGCTTCGGGGATATGCAGTCCCAAGCAGAGCTTGGGACTGAGTGAATCGCCAACGGAAGCCGGACGGGCCAAAGGGGCCCGTCCTACTAACGCCTTGCGATTATTTCACCCGCACCAGCTTCATCAGCCGGCCCGAGACGTTCCAGTCCTGGACGTACAGGTTGCCGTCGTTGTCCCAGTACGACCCGTGGGTGCCGCTGAAGATCCCTTCGACCCACTGCTCTTGCGGGATGCCGAACGACCCGCCCTTAGCTGGATCGGGATTGTGACCGAGCACGGCCATGATCGTGTTGTTCTTACTGAGAATCACCACCCGTCCGTGCAGGTCGGGCACCGAGACATAATCCCCTTGCACCGCAGCTGAGGTCGGCATGCCGAGGCCGGTGACGACCTCTTCGATGTATTCGCCTTCGAGGGTGTAGTGCAGCAGCCGCCCCTTCGGCGAGTGGTTGCGGTCGCAGACGAGCAGGCGGTTCGGCTCGTAGCGGGTGTCGAGCGTCATACCGTGGGCGGTGTTGAACTCCTTCAGGCCGTTCCCCTTGACCCCGAAGTGCTTCAGGTACTTGCCGGTCTTGTCGAACTTGAAGATCACGTTGCTCGCGTAGCCGTCCGACAAAAAGATGTCGCCATTGGCTGCGACCGTAATCGCCGTTGGATTGAACGGCGTGGGTGCCAGTCCCGACTCCTTCGGATGCGGCAGCTTCATCACCACATCGCCGGTCTCGGCATTGAACTTGATCCCCTCGGCATTGGCATTGCGGGCTCCATAGATGAACTCGCCCCCCTCTTCGCTGCGGATCTCCATGTCGTGTAGCCGCGTGTGATTGTCGGTGAGAAACCGGCGGATGACCTTGCCCTCGGGGTTGAAGACGAACACCCCCATGTCGGCACTGGTGTAGATGTTCCCGGCCTTGTCGACGACCACCGCACCGTGGGTCGGCCCGATCTGCGACTTGCCGTTCTCATCCAAGCCCCAACCTGGCACGGTATCGAACGTCATCAGTCCGCACCCCATCCGCACCGGCTTGACCGGGTCAGCTGCACTGGCGGGCAGGGTGAGAGCGAACACGACTGCAAGGGAAAGCCAACTGGTCTTCATGGACGGGATTCCTAGGGTGAGATGGAGCAACGCATCACGAACTGTTGAAGTATCGGGTGAGCGGGTTGGTAATTCAACTGGAGGGGATTACGGCTCAGAGGGCTACTCAATTCTACGGTCGATCTCACGGAGTCTGAATCCCAAAGATCGGGTTCAGCAACCACAGTGTCATCAGCGACACAAACACGATCCCGACCAGATCGAGAAACAGTCCGTACTTCATCATCGAGCGCACCGGCACGCGCCCCGTCCCGATGACGATCGCATTCGGCGGCGTCCCGACCGGCATCATGAAGCCGCAACTCGCCGAGATCGTCGCGGGGATCAGCAGGAGTCGCGGGTCGATCTTGAGTGCGACAGCGGTCGCTCCGAGGACTGGCAGGACGGTGTTCGCGGTGGCCACGTTCGAGGTGAACTCCGTCATCACGGTCAGCAACGCACACGTACCGATGACCAGCAGCCAGACCGGGGCGTCCTGCATGTGAGCGGCAAACAGCTGCCCGATCCATTCGGAGAGCTTCGTCTCCTTGAAGGCATCAGCCATCGCGAAGCCGCCGCCGAAGAGCAGCAGCACGCCCCAGGGGATCTTCTTCTCGACCTGATCCCAATTGATGAGGCGCGGCACGCTTCCATCGGACTGACGATTGCCCGGCAGTAAGAACACCAGCAGCGCCATGGCGATCGCGACAGTCGAGTCGTCCATCAGCTTCGAGACTCCCTGGGCAGCGATGCCCATACGGAGCAAGCCCGACTCAAACATCTGCGGCCAGCTCGGTATCTCTCGGTTTGAGCCCAGCTCAAATGGCTGAGCCAAAACCCATAGCGTCGCTGTCGCCAGAAAGACCAATAGCACATTTCGCTCGCCAGACTGCATTGGCCCGAGTTCCTTCAGTCGGTCGCGAAAGAACTCGCGACCAATCCGCTCAATCCCCGGCAAGACCGGCAGCCGCCACGTCATGACCACACCGACAGCTGCCAGCATCAGCAGACTGATCGGGACGCACAGCAGCATCCAGTGGGCCGACGAGATGGGAGCGTATCCTTGAGGGACGAACTCCTCGTTCCAGTATCGTCGCAACACCGGATTCGTTGGCGTCCCCACCATCGTCGCAAACCCGCCACAACTGGCCGCATAGGCGATGCCGAGCAGGACCGCGATCGACAACGGTTTCAGACCCTCATCGACCTCGCTGCGTGTGGCCTCGCCCGTCGCAGCCAGAGACTCAGCGAGTGTGTCCAACAATGCCAGGGCGATCGGCAGCATTAACAGCGTTGTCGCCGTATTGCTGATCCACATGGAGATCAGCGCCGTCGCCAGCAGAAAACCAAACACGATCTGCCTCGGCTGGCTCCCGATGCGGCTGATGATGTGCAGCGAAATCCGGCGATGCAGTCCCTGTCTCTCAATCGCCAGGGCAATGATGAACCCGCCCAGATACAGAAATACGTTCGAGTCCGCATACGCCAGGCAGACTTTCTTCGCCCCCAGAATCCCCAGCAACGGGTACAGCGCGAGCGGAATCAAACTCACCGCCGGGATATTGTCCGGCAACGCGATCCACAAAATCGCCATCACCACCGACACCGCAGCTGTGCGCTGCGCGGTGACTTGCATCCCGTCGGGTGTCGGGAGCAGCAGCAGCACCGCGCCGATCAGGATCGCGGCCAGAGTGGCCCAAGTGGCTGCGGAGATCCGGTTCACAGGGGGCTTTCGGTTTGAGGGTCTTGTGTTGCAGTCGGAGCGTAGCAGAATTCGTCAGAATTCTGGCGTCCCGCACAGGCTCCCACCGTGCGAACAAAGCTGTGAGGCTTCACTCGTCCCTCGCCACCCCCAGTGAATCGGCCACGCGGTTGATGTAGTTGAACCACGACGCGATCAGCGTGATCTGGAGGATTCCCTGATCATCGAAGCCTGCATCGCGCAGGGCTTGGATGTCGGATTGCTGGACCGATGTCGCATCGCGGGTGATCTTCTCCGCATGCTGGCACATCAGCCGATCGGCGGGGGAGAGATGGCTCAGGTCGCTGATTTCAATGGCCGCCACCAGAGCATCGTCCCCGGTGGCTCGCCGCAAGAACTCGCGGTGCGAGACGCTGCAATACTTGGTGCAGTTGCACTGCGACACGACCGTCGCGATCAACTCATGCTGCCGCCGAGTGAGCGGCAGCTTGGGGCTCATCAAGGCCCCGAACGTCGCAAAGGCGTGATGCAGGGCGTCAGGGATCAAGCTGTGAGTCGCGACGATGCCGTCGGCTTCCCCGGTGGGGAGCCCGGGAACCTCGGCGTTGTACTCCCGTGGATACCAAGCGTGCTGAGCCAGGAGGGCCTCCCGATACTCGGGCCCGGCTGCGGATTTGGGGATGGTGCGGATCCAGGTCATGAGTAGGTCTCGTATCGTGGGCTTCAGCCCACGTTTCTCGGAAGGTGCACAATCTCGCGTGGGCTAAAGCCCACGCTACGGGGCATCTCAATAGTTTCTGTTGTGACACAGTGCGAGTCGCTCCAAGTACAGGGCGTGAAGCTGTTCTTCGGGCAAATCCGGAAACCGCTCACGGAGTCCCTGCCGGAACAGGTTTCTGGTCATATCCGACAACTCAAAGGCCTTGAGCAAGCGTTGCTCCGGCGTCATTCGCCGCAGCACTTCGAGGTACGCGCGATGATTCGGTCGGGCTTTGTGGCCGGAGATGGTGTCGTGCGTTTCCATGCTGTCTTTGCCGCTCTTCGCCGTCGAGACACCCCCAATCCAGTGCAGGTTGAAAGCGACAATGAAAGTGTAGCCATCAAATACAAAAGTCGGGAGCCACGTGAATGTGACCCCCGACTTCGCGTCAAGATAGATTGTGTCATCAGAGCCAATTTTCGTACCTTTCGGCACTATCTTTGACTCTGATTACTCTTTTCTGAGCTCGGTCTACATGATTCTGAGTGGCGACCGACCAATCGCCACCCCTCACAAGCAGGTATCTCTACCCGCACCTCATCCCACTGGGTATGGGAGACGAGAGCCATATCAGTGTGCCAGCTTCATGAGCCCTCCTGTCTTCTTGGATCTGGCGCTGGTCGACATCGTGTCGGCACTCGGCTTGGCCAGAGTCGTCACCCTAACCGCCGGTGAGGTAGTCGGAGTCACCTTGGCGAGAGACTCGGTGGCCATCGTGGGAGCGGCGGTCACCAGTGTCGGAGCCTTGAAATCCGAAGAGGGAGCGACCGAAGCCAGAGCGGCGAACAATCTGACCAGAACTTCGGCGACCAGATCATCCGCATGAGTTCTCACGGATGCCTGAGAACCAGAGGCGGACCGATGGTCATTCCTAGGGGGCGTCGCTTCTTCATGATTGACGGTTGGCCCGTCATCCAGGAAGTGGCAGATCACCATCTCTCGCATCTTCGCCAGGAAGACTGTCACCGTCCTCCAGAATCTCAGATCCGATCCAGTCGTCGAGATGAGGATGGAGCAGCCAGAGGGCGAGTAGCACCTCTGGGAACTTCCGCTCTCCACCCATGACAGGGCCGGGGCGACAGTCGGGCGTTCTTCCATCATGACCGTGTAGCCCACGACCACTGGGATCCGGGACATGTAGAACACTCGGCCCATCGTCCCCACTGAGACCGTGACCGTGTACTCGATGATCGGGGCGACATTCACGATCAGTCCCACCACTCCGCAGTTGATCAGGGATTCCCCGAGGTTCTTCACCGACCAACTGCGAGGCTCCAAAAACAAGACGAGTTCCATTGCTATTCTCCTTGAGAGAGTACGAGTGAGTTTGAATCCAACAACGTGCCACGACAAACATGCCGTAGCACGAACTCTCTCGGGCGGCGGCCTAGCATCCTCGGAGTTTCCGTGTTCGGATGCCCTCTTCTCATTCTTCTCGCCGAATGACTGAGGCCCGACAATATCTGCGTTGGCGGTGCCCCAGATTCCGGTGACCAATCGATGAAAGCGGCCACGCAATGAATTGTGGCTGTCCCCAGTTATTTCCGAGACAGCTTGAAGTCTTTGAGAGACGTTGTGTGGGGTTGCGACCTCGAAGAAGACGCCAAGGAACGACTTGTCGTCATCCGACAAGAATTTGCAAAGGTGACTTTGCACAAACGCCTTTAAAAACGGTTCTTCCGCAGAATCTGTGGTAGTAGTCGAGCGAGAGAGTCATCCGGGAGTCCTGTGGGTCATGATGGAGTTGTCTAAGACCTCATCAAAGTCCCGC
>JAYSUV010000175.1:0-5380 GCA_043718945.1 Planctomycetota bacterium | reverse complement strand
GCCGATAGGACGAGAGGACCGTCTCGAAGGATCGGGCGGAACCTTGATGCTTTGCATGCGATTCGCAGACAGTCCTGTCCGCTGTTCATTCAGCCCTGCAAGCCCGATCCAAGCCGCGAAGCACTGGGGATGCACTTATGCCCCTGCGTACTGTCGTATTCAGTCTTCTCGGATGGTGCCTCATCACAGGCCCCCTTCTCGCCGCCCCAGCGGCCTGGAAGACCGACTTCAATGCCGCCCGCCTGGAAGCGCAAAAGCTCCAGCGTCCGCTGCTGATCCACTTCTACTCCGACAGCTGCGCCCCGTGCGTGCAGATGGAGCAGAAGGTGCTGCATTCGGCACCGATCGAGGAGTACATCCAGGGAAACCTGGTGGCAGTCTCGGTGAATGTCGACCAGCACAGTGATCTGCAGAAGCGATTCAACGTCAACCGCTGGCCGTGCGACTTCGTCCTCGACCCGACTGGCACCCGCCGTTTGGTGACTTCTGTCGGCCCACGCTCTCTGGCCGACTACCACCAGATGCTCAAGAAATCGGTCGAGTGGAACGTGCAATTGCAGGCTCGACAGACGAAGCCACTCCCAGAGATCGGTGCGGAAGGCACCGCGTCGGTGACCACGACACCGCCGAAGTTTTCCAAGGACAAGCTGCTGCTCGATGGTTACAGCCCGGTCTCCCTGCTGAACGACAAGAAGTGGATCAAAGGGACCGAGGAGTTCGCCGTCCACTTCGAGGGGCAGTGGTTCCTGCTCACCAGTGCCGCTGAAATCAAAGCTTTCCAGGCCAAACCCGAGAACTTCGTCCCCCAGTTCATGGGCTGTGATCCGGTGTTGATCTGGGACGCCTCTCGAGTCCCGGCAGTCCGCGGCCTCACCCGGTTTGCCGCCTTCTATGATGATCAACTTTACCTGTTCAGCTCCGCGGAAAACCGGGATCTGTTTAAGAAGACTCCCGACAAATACATCCAAACCCGAGTCGTCCTCGATCTGGATTTGATTGAGACTGTCACGAGGTAAGGCGAGCGAGGCGAAATCGCCACCTGCTACTGGGTGCATTCGCCTCATGTCTGTACTGGTCTGGGGAGGTGCGGAGCTGAGCTGAGCCGCACTCTCGTTCAAGTCCACCAACCCGACCCGTCAGCGAGGGCGCATGTCTCCCGATGTTCGCCAAGCGATGGCCCTCAGCAAAGATCGCCGTCCATTCCGGAGAAGTCACCGAAATCGGGTTCGCTCACGGCTTCCTTCCGATCGAATTACTGGCCCGATCCTTGCATTTTCGCGGCCTAAAAGTTAGCTTTAAGGGTTATGAACCAGCCGAATTCTCCACGTCCCGGCAGCGAGCCGTCTTCCAAGTCTCTGGCACAAGAGCTTTTCGGAGTTCACTTTGCGCCCGGTGGTCCCGTGAATGACCCGGACGATCTGGATGGTCTGGACTTCGGAGCCTTGGCCCCAGCTGCCACGCCGGAGTCCCCTCGCATAGAGCCCGCTGTGGCGATGGATTCCCAGATTGCCGAGGAATCAGAGCCTGCGGACGAAACCCCCGTTCGAGAAACTCGAGCAACAGCTCCCCCCTCCCCGCCGCGTAAGCCGGTGCCACGGTTGCAGGTTCCTCGTGACGATGACGACGAAGGGTTCGGCGTGGGCCTGCTCGACGCGTTTGACGACGAAGACGAAGAGGAAGGTGCGGAACCCGAGAAGCGTTCCCCAGCCAACAGCCAAGTTCCGGATGACGACGACGACATTGTCGAGGACAATCGTCCACAGCCGGTTCGGCGTGCCCCGCAACCCGTCGTGAAGGACGCCGGTTTCGACGATACGGATTTGGATGATGCGGATGCAGAAGAGTCCGAGAAGTCAGTCGATCCCAAGGCCCCCAAGCCGCAGGCGGCTCACCAGAAGGACGACTTCTGGGACGCTCTGGAAGGCTGGGACTGGGAGACCTCGGACGAAGGGGATCGTGGACCGCGCGCTCGCAGCGACCGCCCCGACCGTGGCCGCCCTGCTGATCGACCCAGCAGTGATCGACCCGCTGAGCGAACCAGAACGGAACGCCCGACTCGAGATCAGGAGACCCGCAGCGATCGTGGACGCCCCGACCGCGATGAGGCTCCCCGTCGTGACGCCGCTCCTGTAGAAGCACGCCCCGACTCTGCTCCGGCTCGCAGTGAGTCGAAGCCATCTCCCGCTCGCTCCGCAGCTGAAGATCGCCCGAGATCGGAACGGCCCCGGGAAGATCGCCCCCGCGATGACCGACCCGATCGGGATCGCCCACGCCGTGAAGAGGCCCCAGCTGTTCGGGACCGGGGTCCGCGAGAGGACGCTGCTCCGCCTGCGAAACCCGTAGCTGCCCGCGAGGATCGGCCGCGTGGACGTGGCGAACGGAGCGAGCGACCAGCCCGCGAAGATCGCCCGGTTCGGGAAGAACGGCCTGCGAAGCCATCGTCCATCTTTGAAGGTGACGAGGGTGGTTTTGCTGACGACCTGTTTGATCGCCTGGCCTCGAAGGAAGCTCCACGTCATCCCCGTCCGAACCGTGGTCGTGATGAAGACCGCAGTCGAGATCGTGTTCCACCGCCCCGCAAGACGCTGAAAGATCTCGCACCCGGTGATGAAGACACTGTCGAAGCGGACACCGGGGAAGAAGGTTCCAGCGACTCTGACCGTGGGAAACGTCCACGTCGCAGGCGTGGGGGACGAGGTCGGGGTCCAGCGGGCGATCGCCCCACCGAGGAAGCGACTCCTGTCGCTCCGGAAGCCGAGTTCGATGACGAACCTCTCGCCGATGACGATGATGGATTCGGGTCCGGTTTGGCCACACCTCGCCGCAGCCCCGAACGCCGCCCAACCACCGACCGCCCAGCAGCGGATCGTGGACGCCCGAGCCGAACTGCTGATGATCGCGGCGATCGTCCCGCGCGAGTTGAGAAGGAGACGACGAGTCGACCCGAGCAGCGACCCCGCCGCGATCGGGACGAAAGCACAGATCGCCCAGCCCGGCCCGCTCGTGCGGAGCGTGGGCCTCGCGATGAAGCAGACAGACCAGCTGATCGTCCCGCCCGCCGGGAACCCGCCGGACGAGCTGACGCTCGTCGTGATGAACCACGTCGTGATGAACCACGACGGGAGCCCGCTGGCCGTGGGCGTGACGAAGAAATCAAAGCCCCGCGATCTGACCGCGCGGCGCGCGATGACCGACCCGCCCGTGATGACCGTGCTCCTCGTGATGACCGCCCCGCACGCCGGGACTCTGCTGAACGCGGGCGTGACGGGGCCGACACCAAGCCCGCACGGTCAGCTGCGCCACGCTCCGACCGCAGTGAACGGGATGACCGTCCCGCTCGTCGTGACTCGCCCGAGCGCAGCCGCGACCGTGATGCCGACGCCCCACGACCTGCCCGCTCCGACGCCCCTCGTTCCGAGCAAGGCAGTCGCGATGATCGGCCTCCTCGCCGAGATCGTGATGATCGCCCCACCAGTCGGGACCGCGATGACCTGCCCGCCAGTCGGGACCGTGATGACCGGCCTGCTAGCCGAGACGACGCCCCGCGTTCGGATCGTGGACCGAGAGAGTCTGCACGTCGACCCGAGCCAAGCAAGCCGCCTGCGGCCAGCCGTCACCGGGACGATGAGGACTCCGACAACGATGACCAGGAATCGTCCCGCTCGCAGCCCCCGACAGTCGATGCCCCGACTTGGGAACATGCCATCTCGTTGCTGATCAGTCGACCCCCGCGTCAGGATCGGGGCGACTCCAAGTCCGGCCCGCGTGGTGGCGATGATCGGGGTAGCAGCCGTGGTCGCGGTCGCCGTCCGGGTGGAAACTAGAAGAGCCCCGTGAGCCGTCGGGGCTAGCCCAACCGGCCGCTGGTTCGTTGGCTCACCGCATACTCAGGAACCCGCTGTGCTCGTTCGCATGGATCTGGCCCGGATCATTATCAGTGAGATCAACGACCAACAGGTCGTGTTCTTGCGTGAGGTCGGCGGCTCGCGCTCCTTCCCCATCCTCATCGGCCTGTTCGAAGCGATGAGCATCGATCGTCGGATCCAGGGCAACGTCCCCCCGCGCCCCTTGACCCACGACCTGCTGCGACATGCCATCGAAGAACTCGGTGGCGAGGCGCAAGATGTGGTCATTACTAATCTGGTTGAGCATACCTACTACGCGCAGATTCGGATTCGTAAAGACGACGATGTCATCGAACTCGATAGCCGCCCCAGCGACGCCATCGCCCTCGCCGTGCATTACGATCCCCAGCTGCCGATTTTTGTCGACGATGAAGTGCTGGACCAGGTGACGTAGCGTGGGCTTTAGCCCACGCAATGTGCGACGGATTGAGTTCACTGACGAACGAGGCAGTGTCTGCCTGCTGCGATCCTACGTGTTTGAGAGACGGATGAATCTCAGTTGAAGCTTGGAGAAAAATGGCCGTGGTGGCTCGGCCTGCATGCGGTGCACTCGCCGGACGCCCCGTCGATGGCTTACTCATCCGCAATCAGAAAAACACAATCGTGTTTTGACTGATGCCGAGTGGATCAGTCCCAATGGCCAGCGGGTCTTCTCCAGCGATGATCAGGCCGTGCGGGTCTGGAACGTCGCCACAAGTCAGCTGTTGTTCCTCACATTGGCAAGTCGAAATTCTCGTCGATGGCGTCGTAGGATCGCGGGGCAGCCTTGGCTGGTGCGGCGGGCTGGCGTCGAGGCGACTCACCCGACTTCAGCGGGTTCGTGTACCACACGATGTTCCGGCTGAGTTGACCGGCCACCAGAATATCCAGGTCGCTGTCGCCATCCATGTCAACCGCGCATGTCATAGGCACACTGGTTCTCATCGAGCAGGTGGGTCTTAAAAACTCCCTTGCCATCGTTCTCGAAACAAGCGGTGATCTTGCTCTCATAGGCACACGTCGCAGCGTCGATGTCGCCGTCCTGATCGAAGTCGGCCAGAGCCAAGCAATGCGGGCTGGCCAGAGTCGGGTGAATGACGTGCTCTTTCCAGTCCGGTCCCTCGAACCAGATCAGTACTAATCCGTGGCCGCGCGTGGCGATCACGTCCATCTTCCCATCCTGGTTCACATCCGCGGGGGCAAGGTTCGTCGCCCCCGGATGACCGTTGCCCAGCAGATGCTTCTTCCACCCGTTCGTGCGCGGATTCGCCGGGGCCTCCCACCAGCCGAACCACTCGCCTGTCCCCGGTTCCGCTTGCGGTCCGCCCTTCGCAGCTGTCAGGATATCCGCTCGACATCGCCGTTGAGGTCGCCGAGTCCGAGGTAGTGCGACAGCCCCGGAGAGGCTGTGAATTTTTGGGGGGATCGTGGCGGGGCTGGGTTCTGGGGGGCGAACTTTTTGATAAATCGGGACTGGGCTGTTGAGAGGATTCGGC
>JAYSUV010000174.1:0-5390 GCA_043718945.1 Planctomycetota bacterium | reverse complement strand
GGGATTGGTCCGCCGCCGCTCCGTCCGTTGGGATGGTCGGAAGTCCCCACTCCCGGAGCAGCGACCAATCCCGGTGAGCGGGGGAATGCTATAAAGGCCTAAAGCGAGCCCACCGGGGCGACCCCGCGATGAGTCACGGTTTCCCGATTCCACGACGGGATTGATGAGCTAGGGTTCACTCACGGCTCATTGTCTGTCCCCGGAGCCGCTCCTGTTTCTTGGCCACTCCCATGAACTGCAAGAACTGTGCTGGACCATTGACGATATCCGCTGGACCGATGCGGATGGTGTGTACGTTTTGTCAGACGGTCCAGTCGGCTCCGGATGTGGAGGATGTCGTGGATCGGGTGCTCCCGCTGGCTGCACTGCTGGGCGTGCATTGCCCGGTGTGTGAGGCGGAACTGGAAGCGGCGCTGATTGACGAAATACCGGCTTGCCACTGCCCGAACTGCCGAGGGTTGCTGCTCTCCGGTCCCGAATTCCGCCAGGCCGTGGAAGCCCGCCGTGCGGCATACACCGGTCCGGACATCGCGGTGGCCATGCCGCATCCGATTGAACTGAAACGCCAGATCGCCTGCCCGACCTGCCATGAATCGATGGAGGTTCACCCGTATTATGGAGCCGGTCGGGCGATCATCGACTCGTGTGCAGCGTGCCAGTTGGTCTGGGTCGACAGGGGCGAACTGACAGGTCTGGAACGCAGCCCGGGCCGCCGCTCACCCGCGATGATGGAAGCGCAGAACCTGGTCCAGGGGGTCACCAAGCAAGTGATCGGTGAATACACCTCAGCTGCAAAACCGGTGGCTGAGACGGGGAACCCCTTGAAAGGGATGGGACTATTGGAGATCCTAGGGCTGCTGCTGAGCTGAGCGATTGTATTGAAAGCGTGCATCTCGCCGGGAGGGCGAAGCTCCTGCGGGGCCGCATGTGGAGGACAACATCCTCTTGCAAATGCGGCTCAGCGGGAGCCTCGCCCCAGTGCGGAGAACACGATGGCGATCACAGTGGGGCACGTTTCCTACGTGCCCTTCGCTAGCGCCTCGTCCGTCGCCTCTCCGACCGTAGCTCATGTCGCTCCGCGACTGAGATTCCTCCAACCAGCCCCTCCGATTTTTGGGGAGCTTCCGCGTCAAGTCCTCCCTGTGGCGGAATGCGAGTCCCGAAGCGACATCGCCTACGTCCGATCGTGTTGACAGCACTGGCCTCGTCTTCCCCGATGGGCGTTCTCACTCAAACAGACGCGTCTTATCGCATGCCACAGCGCACCCTCATCTTCGTCTACGGCACGCTCAAGCGGGGTTCTGCCGGGCTCAATTCCTGGCGGGGCAAACGTTCCTGAATGAGGCCCGCACGCAACCGAAGTACCGCATGTACGACTGCGGCTCCTTCCCCGGCTTGAAGCTGGCGTCAGACGGACTGTCGATTCGTGGGGAGTTGTGGTCCGTGGATGAAGCCTGTCTGGGCCGGCTCGATCGGGAGGAAGGGGTCGGCACGGGGTTGTACTCACGCTCCGTGATCGAGTTGGCCGCAACGCTGTCCGACTCGGTGGCCACAGCGCCCGTGGAGGCATACTTCTACTGTGGGGCGATCCGCGAGTTCCCCGATTGCGGCGACCAGTGGGTCGACGGGCTCTGACATCCTACGGGGAAACTCTCCTTCGCGGTCGTGGCATACTGTCAACTTTCTCTTCACATGATTACGATTGGATGTGTCGGGCAGGCAGGCTGCCGGGTACGCATCGAACCTCACCACAGTTTTATCGCTGGGAGAAACGCATGAGTCGACAATCATCACGTCGCAAGTTCCTTCAAAACACATCGGCCATCGGGGCCGCCGTCTTCGTCGGAGGTTCTGTCGATCTGCGGGCGCAAGAGCGTTCGGCGAATGAGAAGCTCAACGTCGTCAGCTTCGGCGTCGGCGGCAAGGGCGGCAGCGATTCGTCCAACGCTGCGACCTTTGGCAACGTTCTGGCCATCTGCGATGTCGATCGCGGCACCTTGGAAGGTAAGGGGGCTTCCGATGGCTTCAAGAGTGCTGAGAAGTTCACCGACTACCGCGAAGTGCTGGCCAAGTACGGCAAGAAGATCGACATCGCCACGGTCAGCACCCCGGACCACATGCACGGCCCGATCTCGCTGGCTTGTATGCGGCTGGGCATCAGCTGCTACACGCAGAAGCCACTGACCCGGACGATCTATGAAGCGCGTTTGCTGGCCACGGTCGCTAAGGAAACGGGCGTCTGCACACAGATGGGTAACCAGGGAACGGCTCTGGATTCCTCCCGTGAAGCGATCGCTCAGATTCAATCGGGCGTGCTGGGAACGCTGAAAGAAGTCTACGCGTGGTCGAACCGCCCGGTCTGGGCGCAAGGCCCCGGTCGCCGCATGACCATGGAGAAGTTCTCCGCTCAGGCATTGAAAGAAGACCCCGAAAACGCCGCGAAGCTGATCGCCAAGAAGAAGGAAGAGATCGAGAAGGCTCTGGAAAAGGTCGACTGGAAGAGCTGGATCGGCGTCGCTCCGACCCGCGAGTTCTGGCCCGGGATCTACCACACCTTCCAGCATCGTGGCTGGTGGGACTTCGGCACGGGAGCCCTCGGCGACATGGCTTGCCATCAGCTGACGGTTCCATTCGCCTCGTGCGAACTGCGTGACCCGATCTCAGTGCAGGCCAAGACCACGGGCCATGACTTCGACAGCTTCCCGGCCAGTTCGACGATCAAGTTCGAGATGCCAGAAACCAAGAATCGGCCCGCGATTCCGTTCTACTGGCTCGACCGCAAGGGGAACAAGCCGGAGATGTCAGTCTTCGAGAAGCATGGCATTACCGGTGTCTCCGATAGCGGGGTGCTGATCGTCGGCGACAAGGGTGCCTTCTACAGCTCCGACGACTACTGCGGCACCTACGTGCTGAAGGGTGTCGAGAAGGTCAAGGTCGACTTTGAGAAGGCCGAGAACAAGGGCAACAACGACCTGAACAACATGTACGAGTTGTTCCGGGCGAAGTACGCCAACGATCCGAGGATCTGCAAGTCGAACTTCATCGACCGTGCGGGCCCGCTGACCGAGACCATTCTGCTGGGCAATCTCGCCGTCTGGGCCGCTGCTAAGGGTGGCGTCGATAAGGACGGGAAGCCCAATGGCGAGATGGGCGAGTGGGGTGAGAAGGTCGAGTGGAACGCCAAGGATCTGGTCGTCACGAACCTGGCGGATCTCAAGACTCCGCACGTCGCTGACCTGATCAAGCCGAAGTATGCCGATGGGCACCGGTTGGATTAGTGAACAGTGAAAGACTTCCGAAGTCTCTGAAGACTTCGGAAGTCTTTTTTTGTGGGATAGGCTTCCAGCCTGTCGTCTGATAAAGACTCCGACAGGCTGGAAGCCTATCCCACGGAGACGAGTCCGGAAAAACGCCACCCGGTAAGCCCATTGGTGTCTCCACGACTCCCCACCCCGGAGGGGTCACAGCCCATAGCCGGTGGTCGAGCGCAGCGACACCACCGGTTTCGGTCAGCCAGAGACTCCTGTATCCCGAAGGGATTCCAGCCGCTCTGACCAGTTCGGTGAGGCAAAGGCTGCAATCCCTCCGGGAGAGAGGGGCTGAAAGACGCCATTGTCCGGTGGTGTCGCTGCGCTCGACCACCGGCTATGGGCTGAATTCCCTTCGGGAAAAGGAGAGCCGCCAGACGGATTCGTGTTTGACCCGAGGGCGTGACAAGGCTCGGTTGTCGAGTTATGTAGAGACCACCGGGACAAGCCCGGTGGCGGGATGCTTTGAACAAGGCGTGTGTGTTATGGCGAGTGTGCATTGGTCGCGAGGCGGGTGGGTCGGCGTCACCCTGGGGATACTCTTCTGGGCGGGTTGCTCCAAACCTCAACCGACTGGCGGCGCGGGGGCCATGCCTGCTGTACCGGCCAGTGGCACAACGACCGAAATCACTCCAGCGCCCACCGCGCCGCCCACGGTTCCGGCTGTCACGCCAGTGCCCGCGCCGCCAGCGATTCCGGCCACTGCCAACGCGGACGATGTGAAAGCCGCCCGGGCGCGAATCGATGTCTTGGGAGGGAGGGCCGAATACTCCCCCCCAAAAGGCGATCTCCTTACGGCGATCCTCATACCGGACGGCTCGAACCTGACCGCCGCCGATCTCACTCTGTTTGGTAAACTGACCGACCTCAAGAAGCTTCAAATCTTCAACTGCCGCACACTCAACGATGAGATGGCCGCCTCACTCAGCGGCATCAAGGGGATGACCAGTCTGGCCCTCACGAACACTGTCATCAATGACGTCACGGTCGAGATGATCGTGAAGTCGTTCCCGAATCTCACTGACCTCGACCTCTCCTCGAACACAAACATGACCAGCAGTGTGGTCAAGATTGTCAGCCAAATGAGCCAGCTCCAGCGGCTCACATTAGTGCAGAATCAGGTGAACGACATTGGAGCCCAGCGGCTCTCCAAGCTGCAGGCCCTTCGCACCCTCGACCTGCGTGGCAACATGGAGGCGGGCGATATGGCTCTGGAAGTCGTCGCCGACCTTCCTAAACTGACCGGGTTCAAACACCGCAGCACAGCTGTGTCGGATTCCGGGATGGAATACCTCAGCCGGAATCAGACGCTCGATTCACTGCTGATCCAAGACTTCAATATCACCGACCAGTCGGGACCGCATCTGGCCAAGCTCGGCAAGCTGACCCAGCTGGAGATCTTCCGCTGTCAGGGTTTCGGTTCGGAGGGCGTGTTGGCTCTGAAGGGGATGGCGCTCACCCGGCTGACCCTCCGCGACCTGCCCAACGTCAGCGACCAGGGGATGGAGGTCTTCACTGACCTGCCGAAGTTGAAGCGGCTCTATCTGTGGGAACTGGCGTCGGTCAGCGATACGGGACTGAAGCATCTGGCTGCCCTCCCGTCGCTGGAGCAACTCGATATCTGGAGCGTACCGCAAATGACCGATGCCACGGTCGACGTAATCGTGGCACTCCCCAAGCTGAAGGAGCTGACGATCCGGTCAACCGGTGTGACGGATGCGACGGTCGATAAGCTGTTGGGCATGAAGAACCTGCAATCGTTGAAGTTCTATGACAACGGTTCCGTGACCGCCGAAGGAGCGAAGAAACTCGCCACTCGGACATGGAAGACACTCGAACTCGGCACCGCCGGGGCGGGTGAGGCTCCGTAGCTCACGTCGCTCAACGACTGAGACTCCTCCCGCTGGACGCCCATTCGGGCTGTGTTTGAGAGGGTGCTTGGGATGACGGAATGCGAGTCGCGGAGAGGCTGTGAATTTTTTTGGGGGATCGTGGCGGGGCTGGGTTCTGGGGGGCGAACTTTTTGATAAATCGGGACTGGGCTGTTGAGAGGATTCGGCGGGAGGGGACTCCGATCGGAAG
>JAYSUV010000173.1:0-5393 GCA_043718945.1 Planctomycetota bacterium | reverse complement strand
ACGAGCAATCCGCGCTGCTGCGGTTTTTGAAGAGCCTGTAGTCCCCACGAGCCGGAAGCGTCAGCGCCCGGAGTCAGCAAATCACTGAAAGATTTCGGCGATCGGCTCACCTAATGCCAACGAATGCGGGCGGTTCAAGGCATCGGTAATCCGCGATTCGAGGTCGAGCCCCATGGCCGTGTAAATCGTCGCTGCGATCTCCTCGGGTGTGACCGGCTTCTCCTGCGGGTAGGCGGCGTAGCGATCGGACGCCCCGTGGATCAATCCGCCTTTCACCCCACCGCCCGCCAGCATGACGGAATAGCAATGCGGCCAATGGTCCCGGCCCGCAGGTGACGCTCCTGCGTTCGAGGTGATCTGGCCCAGCTGCGGCGTGCGACCGAACTCGCCCATCACGACGACCAGAGTCTCATCCAGCAGGCCGCGTTCGGCCAGATCCCAGAGCAAAGCCGAGAGGGCCCGGTCGAAGTAGGGCAACAGCGCCTTCTTCATCAGGTCGAAGTGCTGACGATGCGTGTCCCACGCCTGGTCAATCCGGCGACCCGAACAGACCGTGACCAGCCGCACCCCCGATTCCACCAGACGACGAGCTGTCAGCAGACACTGGCCCAGATGTGGCAGGCCACCAAACTTGCGGGCCTCCACCCGTCGATCCACCCGATCCGGTAAGCCGTATCTCTCCCGCAGTGCCGCCGACTCCTGGGTCAGGTCGAACGCCTGGCGGGTTTCATTCGACTGCAAGAGCGTAAATGCCTTTTCGTAATGAATATCGAGTGCGTCTGCCTCCGGCGTGTCCGCCTCGACATTCCCGCTCAACGGAGACAGCAGCTGGCGGCGACGCTGGATACGAGCCGCCGAGCCGTCCTCAAGCGGCGACAATCCGGGCAGCTGATACGTCGGGGAACTCGGATCACCCGCGACAAACGGGTTGTACGCAGCCCCCAGGAAACCCGACTTCTGCCCCGGCAAGTCGTCCCCGTTGTTTGACATGATGTCTGGCAGGTGGACGAACTCCGGCAGTTTCTCGTGCGGAAATTGACGAGCCAGCACCGCACCATAGGGCGGAAAGTTATCCGGCTCGTCGCGCACGATCAGTCGCCCGCTCGCCAGCGGAGACCGCCCCGTCAGCGCGTAATACGCACCGGCGTTATGATCGACGATCGAGTGATGCACCGCCTGCAACAAAGTCACCCGATGCATCTCGCGCGACAACAACGGCAAGTTGTCACAGACCGGAAGCCCAACCAGCGAGGACGAGATGGGCCGCGTTTCTCCTCGATACTCGATCGGAGCCGCGGGCTTCAGATCCCACATGTCCTGTGTTGCCGGGCCACCCTCCAGAAACAGGAGGATACATGATTTCGCCCGTTGTGATGCCCGTGCTTCATCAGCCTGCAATAGCTGCGGCAGTGACAAACCCAAGGTTCCGAGTGAGCCGACGCGCAGAAGATCACGACGAGTGAACACGATAGAACTCGCGAGGAGAGTGGTTGCCGATTGGCCTCAATGAATGATTGATCCTAACGCGACAGAGGACATCCGTCGATGGTTTTTCAGCGGAAGAGTGGGACCATGCATGCGTCAGAAAAGTCGGCAGACGGTCTCCCTCCGCCCCCTCTCCCCACTGGCGGCGCGACTTTCTGTGAGTGCTTCACTGTGGGGAGAGGGCCGGGGTGAGGGGCTCAGAGCGGGCGGTGTGGCCCCCTCTCCCCACCCTCTCCCCCGCAGTGTAGCCCTCCCTGGAAATCCAGCCGATTGCGGGGGAGAGGGGGCAGAAATCGGCTGCTGCCTACTTTTCTGATACTCACACAATGTGACTTGTGGCACCCACTTGGTGGGGTGGCACAGGTTGCCGCTTTGGGCGACCTGTGTGCCTTGGCACGAGAGGTTCGAGGTGATCAACCTCTCGGTACAAGAACCTCTTCCGGCTGCGTCGTCCCGGTAGGCTCCAAGGCGAGCCAACCGGTGCCAGTCAGCGGTTTGCCAGCGGCACAGAAGGTGATCGTCAGGCCAGTTTGCGCAGCAAGAACCGCCTGTGCCCAATCCCACCCGGTAAAGTCCAACGCGATCCCACCGGGGCGACTCTACTCTCATTTCTCCGACACGGCCTGAGCTGCGGAACTCATCACCCGCCCCAGCCACCCGACCGGTTGCTGCTGGGTCACGCAGTGAACCATGCCGCCTTGTGCGTAGAGATTGCGGACATCGATGCCGACCACCTTTCGTCCCGGATAGAGTTTCTGCACAGCGGCCATCGCCAATACGTCGTTGGGATCATTATAGGTCGGCACCAGCACCACCGTGTTGGCCACGTAATAGTTCACATAGGATCCCTTGTAGTAGAGATTGACTCCGTAGGTCGTGACCACGTCGCGGGCCGTGAGTGGCAATCGTACGAAGGTGTACGGCTTGTCATCGATGTCGGTCGCGAGGCTCAGCGTCCTGATATCCGCAGACGACAAACCCCAATAGGTCAGGTCGGCGTTGCTCATCGTCACGATCGTGCTCGACGGGGCGAACTTGGCGAATCCATCAATGTGCGTGTCGGTGATGTCGTCTTGGCCGCCGGGTTGCCCGTTGAGCCAGATGAACTTGGTGATACCCAGATTTGAGGTCAGGATGGTCTGCAGCTGGGCCTGTGTAAGTCCCGGGTTGCGATTCGGTTCCAAAATGGAGCTGCGTGTGGCCATCAGCACGCCGTTGCCATCCGTTTCGATCGCGCCGCCTTCCAGCACCGTGGTGTTTAAATCAACTCGGGGAACGCCGAGCTTGCTCGCCACTCCCACGGGCACGGTGTTGTCCTTGGCATAAGGAGTGTCGAAGCCCCAGCCGTTGAAGCCCCAGTCGGTGATCTTCAGGAAGTCATTGTTGTCATAGACGAAGATGGGCCCCCCATCGCGCGCCCAGCAGTCGTTCGTCTGCCGCAGCAGAAAGTCGACTTTCGTGAGAGGCACCTTGGCAGCCGTCAACAGACTCGTGATGCGGGTCTTCTCCGTGGCGTTGTAGGCCACGACATGGACCTTCTCACTCGACACCAGCGCACGCGTCATCGCCACCCAGGTTGCGTCCAACCGATTGCGATACGTCGTCCCGTAGGTGTATTGATGCGGCCATTGGAGCCATGTCCCCTCGTGCGGTGCTGCCTCATCCGGCATGTAGGTCTGAATGGTTTGCGCGTCCGTGCGTGCTGTCACCGCCGTTGTGGCGAATATGACCAACCAGCAGAAGGTGTTTGTGATCAGTTGGGTGTTCGAAAATCGTCGCATGTGGATTCCCCGTTCAAAAGACTGCCTTCGGCTGTGAAGTGTGCCGTCAACACTTCCCATCCTAGAGGTCTTCATTCACGCAGGCGTTTCCTTTCGTGCGATCCATGTTTCTATTCGTGCCATTCTCGAACTGCACCTGCGGGGTCACTCGTGTCGCAGTGGCTGAACGGGGAGGCACACCTCGACCTGCCAACGTCCCTGGGGATCGTGGCTACCGTCGCTCTGATACACCTCGAAACGAGGTCCATCCGCCGGTTGAAAACCACTCCCCGGCAACCAGTCTCGCATCAATTGCGTCCACGGCAGATCGAAGTCGTTCGCGACCACCTCACTACGGTAGACGGCGTATCGCCCCTTCGGAATCAGCTGCGAGTTGACTCCACTTTCCAATTGCACGTCGCCGGGCACGATCAGGCAGGCATCGAAGCGGCACTTGTCCTCGACCGTGACACCGGAGTCGTCCCAAGGAATCCCGAGGTATCGTTCCCGCAGATCGAAGCCGCGCGGCTTGGCCCAACGCACCAGATCATCAAATGCCACCTGCACGCCGGGTGCGTCATACGATCCAAAGTGGCGTTGATAGACGACGCGCAGGCCCGGCACCATGCGGACATCGACCGACCGCGCGATCGACTTCGACGGAAGTGCATTCGACTGAAGAGCCGCCTGCACGCGACCGTGGCCGACATCCGCAGAACTCGGCGAATCACTCTCGAGCACATCGTGCACGTCCTCACGATACTGCGACGGTGACACTCCAAAGTGTTTCTTGAACGCCTTCGCAAAATTCTGCGAACTGGAAAACCCCAGTTCAAAGGCCAACTCCGTAATGCCCCCGTCGCGTCGATACCGCAGATGGCGAGCCGCTGTTTCTAGTCTCAACCGCCGCGTGAACTCGGCCACGGTCTCGCCGATGATGGCTCGAAACAATCGCTGAAAGTGAAACGAAGAAAACGGTGCCGCCCGGGCGACCTGAGCCACCGACGGACTCTCCGCGAGATGCGAATTGATAAAGTCGATGGCCCGGCAAATGCGGCGGAGATACTCGTTTGAAGCAGGTGGATTCTCGTGGAGCATGACGAACAAGAGTCCTTTCGCGATCTTGGCCCGCTCCCCGGCTTTAGTATGCGGTGAGGACCAGCCACTGCTTTGGCTGTCTGGGGAGCAGGAGAAGCCAGAGGTTACGAAGGACCGAATCGCCTTTCAATCCCTCTTGTTCCTGCGTCACCCAGACAGCCGAAGCGATGTCTGGGCCTTTTGTTCCTCATCTCCATGGGCTGGAATCCCTTCGGGATAGGAGTTGTTACGTGGAGACACTGTCTTACTGCACATCCGGATTAATTCGAATGAGTTCCTCGTACTGCTTGATCGTCTCTGATGCCTGTGCCATCCTCATGAACTCCACGGCTCTGGATTGGGGATCATCCGCATCACCTCGCAGTTCGCTGAGAACTCTTGGCCAGAGAACAGCAGCGAGGTCTGGGTGTGAGTCGGACCATTCAACCCACCGCTGGCCCCGATGTGAGGTCATCTGTCGATGCAATTCCGAATCTCCATCACGCCACTGCTCATTCCAACGATACATGAATACCCAACGGGGGTTGTCAGTGTTGCGAGTCGACCAATAACCCTTCGTGATGAGGTAGTTCACCAACTGGCTTCGATGCGTGCGGTAGAAAGATCGATAGATCGGGGTCTCGGTGAGTGGAAGCAGGATCTCAGATTGAGCCTTCCATTCCAGCGTGTCGGGAGAGAAGAAACCACGACCGCCACTGGCTGTGTACCAACTGATTGCATACCCCGCGACAACAAGCCCTATCGCCCATCGTATGAGCTTTCGGTACTTCATCGCAGCTGCTCCTTGCATGGTCAGGACTCCTTGAACGTAGCGTCCTACTCCTGCGGCGTCAGCCTCGCCCGATACTTCTCGTAGAGCCTCGTCTGGCGGCTCTCGGGAGCGAACGGCTGCCCGCCGACGAACACGCCTTTGATCTGAGTGGTGGTCTGGAGCGGCGAGCCGTCGGTGAGGATCAGGTCGGCCCGCTTGCCGACGGTGATCGAGCCGCACTCTTTGTCGATGCCGAGGATGCGGGCGGCGTTGAGCGTGACCGACTTCAGAGCCTCCGA
>JAYSUV010000172.1:0-48493 GCA_043718945.1 Planctomycetota bacterium | reverse complement strand
TGGAAGGTGTTGGAGTCGTGCGGGGTGAGTGCCCCGGACGTGACGATTCTCGTGCCCGCCACGCTGACGCCGGGAGTGAATCCTGACTTGCGGAGGCTGCTGCCCGCTGAGGTTCGCGAGCAGGTGGTGCTCAAGGTTCATGATCCCCTCGATGAGACATCAACGGCATACCTCGCCACGACTGCGGGTGGCGAACGGGTTTATCTGCACAAGGATCTGCTCGATTCCGACCTGCCGATTTTGGTCGGTGGCGTCGGGTTTGATTCGGTCCTCGGGTATCGCGGAGGCGGCAGCGCGCTCTACCCCGGACTGTCGAATGTCGAAGCCATTCGCAAGTCCGTGGGCCAGGGGCACGACGAACTGGCCCCGGACGATTCGCGTCCGCTGCGGCAGATGATGGACGAGGTTTCTTGGTTGCTGGGCCTGCAATTCGCAGTGCAAGTGGTCCCATCGGTCGGCGATGGCGTATGTGCGGTGATCGCGGGGCAGGTCGATGCGGCCTATCAGAAGGCGCGGGCCGTCCTCACCGAATCGTGGACACTGCCGACCAAGACGCGGGCCGGGATGGTCATCGTGGCCGTCGATCACGACGCCAATGGGCACTCTTGGTCGCAACTGGGGGCGGCTCTCGATGTTGCCCGGCAACTGGTGTCGAAAGAGGGCCGCATCGTGGCCCTGACCGAGCTGCGGTCGGACCTGACTCCCGGCATGCAACTCCTGCGCGAGGTCCGCAGCCCGCGCGACGCCCTCAAGCCATTGCGAGACAGCCAGCCGCTCGACATGCTGGCCGCCTCGCAGATTGCCAAAGCCCTCGACTGGGCCGGAGTCTCCTTACTGAGCGGGCTGCCTGGCGATCTCGTCGAAGATCTGGGGATGCTGCCCTTGGATGAGACGGAAGAGCTGCAACGGCTGGTAGAGACCGAGGAGTCGATCGCAGTGGTGCAGTCGGCTCAGCATGTGCATGTCTTGCGGACAAAGTCCGGCAAGCCGCTCGCTTGATTGCGGGGTGTTATAAGCACGTGGGCAGAAGTCAGACATCCTCTGGTCGCCACGTTTCGCCAGAAAGTGGGTAATTTGGCGTGCGTGCCATCACCGGGCGGCGGCGGACGATTCTCCCTAGGGAACCGCATGATTGGCGACTTCGTGTGCATCGCTGTGTTCGGCCTCTGTGCCCGGATCGATGATGCGTGAGACAACCTCTGCCCGACGTTCGTTGATCATGGCGATCAATTGACGGACATCGTGGTTGGCAGCCGCCGACATCTCTTTTCGCACACGACGTACTTCGCTGTAGCTATTCATCGTCCGCATCTTCGTTGAGGAGTTCGAGGGGCGTGACTAACGCGGGGTTCCCTAAGCCCCAGTATACCATTCACACGTCGGATGTGCCCAAATATGTTCGCGTTCGCAATGTGACAATATCACGACAATTCCAGCAAATTGATGAGGAAGTCTTGGACCGCCTTCACCCGGCTGAGCTTCAAATTGTCGTCACGAAACCATTTGTTGTCTTGGATCGAGGTCTGAATCGCCTTTCCGGGTCGCAATACGCTGGCAATGGCTCCCACGATGGCCTTGTTGCAAACCGGCGTCTTTGTGAGGTCTTCACCGTCCCCCTTCTGAAGCGACGAATCCTGCTTGGCGGACTTGATGTGCATCCTCGCACTATTGAGTAGGTGGGGATAAGCCGTTTGGGCACACTCGATGAGCAGGTCTTCCAGGTTGCCGACACTGCTGTTATCGGGGAGTACAAACGCACCGAACCGCGGTGGCCCGGCAGAGACCTCTCCCGGTGAATCCGGCAGCACAAAACCCTTGACTTGCATCTCCACTTTGATCTTAGCGTAGCGATTGGCAGCCGGAACCTCCTGATCCGTGTCGAGAATGATTCCCACGCCCGTCATCGAATTGAAATTATCGATGAGTATCGCGCTCTCCTCCACCGTCTCAACCAATCGTGTGTCTCCGATTGCACTGTGGATCGCAATCGCGTGCGTCTGGCTTTGCAGGAACAGGGGAACGGGAACTCGCTTCTGCAAATCGCCACCGTGTGGAAAGTCGCGCGGCACCAACGGCACCATGTAGCTGTCGAGGTCCTTGAGCAACTTCACTCGCTCTAGCCTGAAGGGACTCAGAAGTCGGTAGACGAACTCCACATCGTGAGGCCCTTCAACCACCAAGTATCCGAATTTGGGCATGGCTTATCTCACGTCCAATCCGCGTTCACGCCGCAGCCGAAGCAACAGCTCACCAGCGATTCGCTTGACCCGAGTTTCGTCCTCCGCCTGATCGAGGTGAAACGTCACTAGGTCGTCAATGCGATCGGTGACGGACTCAGCCATTGCATCCACCGCCTCAAGACTGTGTGTCGTCGCGACGATCTGCACGTCGAATTGCTTCGCCGCATTGGCCAGCCACGCGAAAACCCGCTGCAAAGCGTGGACATGAATTCCTGTTTCGATCTCATCGATCAGCAGCACGCCACCCCCTTTGAGGGAAAGAAGGACGCCTGCCAAGAGTATCACACGCCGCACCCCATCGCCAAAAATCGACAACGGGGCAGGCCCCAATCGTTTGTGGTTGAGATAGATCGCCGGACGCACACCGCGAAACGATGCGATTTCGATGTCGATGATGTCTGGATCAAACTGCCGAATCAATTCCAGAACATACTCTCGGCTCTGCGTCGGATTGGCCAATTTCCGAAACAACTGCAGCGATTGTGACCTGACCTGCAATCGGTTGAGTTGATAGGAGTAGGGAGTGAGTGTGTCCGTGGGCAGGTTGCCACTTCGTCGGGCACTAGAAGTTCGGCCCATCACTGGTTCGTCTTCCCGGAGTTGAATCCCTATGGGTTCGATGGTCGAAAGCGTACAGGAGTCAGGAAGAGTTTTATTCGCAGGAGCCACTTCCGCGTAATGAATAATTTCAGCTCCTCTCCACTGCTCGTCAATGGCGTCCCCCATTTCGGGCCGTTGCCTCGCCATCTGCTCCAATTCCATCGCACTATGTTCCCCCACGATGTCCTTGTACTCGACTCGCAATTTCCTTAACGGAAATGAGCCGGTGGATTTCATCTCGCAGTGGCTTTGAAACATGAACTCGGGGTCGGCAAGTTCGCCTCTCTGGGGAAAGCACCAGCGCAGAGAATGAATGCGAGTTTCGTCGAGTCGTCCAAAATCTCGCCGCTGAACCATCGACATCCATTCGGAGGGGGCGTAGGCGTTGCAAAGAATTGACAAAGCCTCCAGAACGCTCGTTTTCCCGGAGTTGTTCTTTCCGACCAAGATGTTGAGCGGACCAAGTCCATCGAGCGTGAGGTTTCGCAGTCCGCGAAACCCGTCGATCCAGACACTATCCAGAGAGTGTTGAGTCATTTTGTTGCACCTTCACGCCCAGAATCATTGTCGATCACTTGTGGCCGACAATTTGTTGACGTCAGCTTCACGGGCGAATCAGGGCAGGCCACTCACCTGCCGATGGTTGGGCGACTGAGCACTGGCGAATCAAACCCCTCGCCAGCGGCACTCGGCGTCCCTTGCTGGCGCTGCGGGCTGACGAACTCTGCTACAGCACGGAGCGGATCTTCTCCAGGAAGTCCTTGTTCGTCGGGAACCGCTGGAGGGTCTTCACCAGGGTTTCCATGGCTTCGGTGGTGCTGAGGGCGGCGAGGCTGCGGCGGAGCATGGTGATGCCTTCGATGACCTCGGGAGCGAGGATCTTTTCGTCGCGGCGGGTGCCGGAGCGAGAGACATCAATGGCGGGCCAGACGCGGCGTTCGGCGAGGTCGCGGCTCAGGACCAGTTCCATGTTCCCAGTCCCCTTGAACTCGAGGAAGATCGAGTCGTCCATGCGGTTGCCGGTTTCGATGAGGGCAGTGGCGACCACGGTCAGCGAGCCCCCCTCTTCAAACCGACGAGCGGTGCCGAACATCCGGCGCGGGATTTCGAGGGCGCGGTTATCGAGGCCGCCGGTGCCGATCTTGCTGTCGCGTCCGCCGCCGATCCACTTGTTGAACGCACGGGCACAGCGGGTGATGCTGTCCATCAGGATCAAACAGTGCTTGCCCGATTCGGCCAGCCGTTTGCCGCGTTCGATCACCAGCTGGCTGATGCGGACGTGGCTTTCGACATCGCGGTCCATTGAGGAGGCGACGACTTCGCCCTTCACATTGCGGCGCATGTCGGTGACTTCTTCCGGCCGTTCGTCGACGAGCAGCACAATCAGATGAATCTCCGGATGGTTTTTCGCCACCGAGTTGGCGATGTCCTGCAACAGCATCGTCTTGCCGCTACGGGGCGGGGCCACGATCAGAGCGCGGGTGCCCTTGCCAATCGGCGTCAGCAGGTCCATGACCCGCATGGTGATCGGCTGGGTGCCGGTTTCGAGCTTGATCTGCTCGTAGGGATTGATCGGCGTCAGTTCGTCGAAGTTCTTGGTCTTCTCGTAATGTTCCACCGGGCCGTCGTTGATTTCCTTGACATCGACCAGTCGCAAGCCCTGGCCGCGCGGCCCCATGCCGACATCACCGAGGATCTTGATCCCCTCGCGCAGCTTGTGCTTCTCAATCAACGAGCCAGAGACGAAGGCGTCCGACTCTTCGGCCCCGTAGTCGTTCTTGGCCAGGCGGAGGAAGCCGTACCCCTTGGGGTGCAGTTCCAGAACGCCGGACATCGGCTCCAACTCACCCACGACATCCCCGGTCGGGAGGGGGGCGTTTTGCAGATATCGGGACTGGCGGTCCCCGGAAGAACTGCTGACGCTGCGACGTTCGCCGCGTCCGCGTCGGCCTTCGGACTGGGGTTGAGATTGAGATTGAGTTTGTTGGGAAGGGCGACCATAGCGGCTAGCGGGAGCGGGTCCGCGATCGGACGGGCCTCGGGAGGAGGACTGTCCGCGGTCGGACTGGCTCCCCCTGTCGGACGGTCCGCGCGAGCTGCCGCCACGGTCACGTCCCGATT
This sequence comes from Planctomycetota bacterium, assembly GCA_043718945.1. Classification (GTDB taxonomy): domain Bacteria; phylum Planctomycetota; class Planctomycetia; order Planctomycetales; family Planctomycetaceae; genus TH-plancto1. Next base: position 43,532 of record JAYSUV010000172.1, on the reverse strand, counting down.
GAGGGGTGCGGGAAGGTGCGGGAGCGCGAGCTGCAATGGAACGAGGTCCGCTGGAACGCTGACCGTTGGTGGTCTGGCCCTCACCGCCGCGTCCGCGCCGTCGACGCCGGGGTCGCCGGCTTCCGTCATCGCGATCCTGGCTGGAGGCGTCGCCGCGGTCGCCATCATCGTGAGTTCGTTCGCCGCGATCATCGTCTGCGCGGGGGCGGCGATCGTCATCGTGGGACTGCGACGCCCGTACGGAGGAGTCCCGTTCCGGGTGAGGTCGTTCCGGTGCTGTCTCGGGTGCCGGGCTGATCACGCGTGGCTTACTGGCAATGGTTCGGCGACGGCGAGTGCCTTCCTCGGAAGAGGGGGCGTCCGCTTGTGGCTCAGCCTTGCGGCCCGAGTCACGGCTCAATCCGCGACTGGAACTGCGAGTGTCGTCGGACAATCCGGCTCCGAAATCATTGTCCGAAGCGCGTTCGAATTCGAACGACTGCAACTTGTCACTGGCCGCCCCCTCTCCGGAGGAAGAGCTGGGACGACGGGTGGAACGCTTCGAAGAACTCGGACGATCGGTCGGCATGAAAGATTCCAAAAAAGTCACACTCAGCAGCCAGCAAGCAGCGGCCACACCACAGTCGATTCGACAGCGAGGCGCACAGGGCATAGAAGCTGGGGCGAGTGGAACAGCATTGAGTGAAGGACACTCATCACAAGGTTTGTGAGAACGAAAAGAGTCAAAACAAGCTTGGTCCCGGTTTCACTGCCGGACCAACCCCCGAGGGGATTCGAACTGCACGGCACGGAGGTGGAGGCCAGAGACTCGTCGCAGAACGAACGCTCATTCAGCGGCCAGAGTCCCCCGATCCACGTCTGCAACTCGTGCCAGACGCGAATCCTCAGACAGCGAGAAGCTGCCTGTCCACGCGAAAAAAGGAACAGTTCACGAAACGACGCAGGAACAAGACCGCCCAATCCGTGAGATCAGCATCCTGTGTCCACCGGACAAATCGGTTCCGGGAAGCCCCCGGCCACGTCTTCCAGTGTGGGGCTGTTGCCAAACGTGTCCCGGTTTCCACCGCCAGACCCGTGCCCCAGAAGGTTCGAGTGGTTCGCAAGGCAGCGACTCGACAAATGGAACACTTGCTGGGGAGGGGATGATTCAACCCGCCGGAGCAAACATCCCCAATTCGGGAGTTGGCTTTACGAAACAGATGCCGAGCAATGACATCTACCACACAGCACACTTCACCTAAACCGGGGTGACTCACCGCAGAAATCGGCAGGCACCCGCAGCAACCTCAGACAGAATCCTAACTCAGCGAGTCGTTCTGTCAAACGAAGTTGTACAAACTATCGGCGATCCGAGCCGGTAAAGTCAAGCCGGGGTACGCCACAAATCGAGAGAAATCAGCGAATGACTCCGATTCAGCTGGGTAGCCATCAGCGGTCAGCCATCAGCCAGCAGTCCGAGATGCTCTTCAGCCGATGGGTCCAACTGTCGAGGAAGAGGCTCTTGCGGGGCCGCCAGCCGCGGAAGATGTTGACTGCCTCTCGCGGCCCCGCACGAGCTTCGTCCAGTGCTGTGAACACGATGGGAAGTCGTGTGGGCCGTCGCATTCCGGTTTGCTGCACCGGCAAACGGCACAACGCGCAAGAACACTCGGGGGCGATGCTCGCTTTGTCCCGCCAGGGACATCCGACAATAGCCCACCGCTTCAGCGGTGGGACCATATTCCCTCGCGACCCCAGCCCCGGCAGGGGCGAAAGAAACCTCCTGCCCCGCCATCTTCGTCACATCGGTAATGGCGTGGTCTGCCGTCCCTGACGGGACTCATTAGCTCGTCGCGAACACTCCCCCACCGTTGAAACGGTGGGCTATTGTCGGGAGTCCCTGACGGGACAAGGAGAGGTGTTTTGGCTGGAAGCACTCGGCTGGCTCTCCCGGCGGAACTACCTCGCCACCGCTTCGATCACGCGCCGACTCACCGGCAGGCGGAGCTGGGTCGGGGCGTCTCCCCCAGCGGATGCAGTCCCGGCGGGGGCCGGGGCTTCTAGGGATTTCGCGGCCATCTCACGCAGCGGACGAGTGATCATCGCCAGGGGAGCCAGTGTTTTAGGACTTTGCGAGCGGATCACCACATCCTCGCCACCCGCTGTTCCCGCCTTGGCAGCTGTCCGAAGTGGTGGGTTCGGCCGGGCGGCATCGCCTCGTGATGCAGGCGTCCCGTTCACGGCATACTGAGCATCACGCGGCAGGCTGGGGCTGCCCGCGATCACCCATTGGCCCCAGTTCTGTTCCAGCTCATTGACTGAGGCAAATCCATAGTGTTTCTCAATCGCGGAGTCCCACCCGCTACTGAGTGCGTCACCTAGAAAGTCGAGATAGACCCGCTTCCCCTCGGCCCCAGTCCGCTGCACTAAAAACTCGGCGAGCGAGTATCCCTCGGCATACAGCGTGTACAGATCCTCGGGGTTGGAGGGGTACTCCCGAATTCCGAACAGGGTCTGCAGCGGCATCTGTTTACGCTTACTGAATACCCGATTGAGCAGGTCGACCTGCCTCAGACGTTCGCTGGGATGCTCGACCAGCGTCGCCGCGCCTTCATCCGCCCAGCGCGGCAAGGGACGCCGAAACTTCGAGGCGAAAATCGTGTGGCAGACCTCATGCGGCACAACCGAATCCAGCACCCGCTCCAAGGAACCACGGACCCGCATGTCCCAGCTGTGGACTTGGCCGTCTTCGAAAGTGAAGGTCGTCGACCCGCTGGCTCCCATGGTGCCAATGGTGACTTGAATGGGGCAGGGAGTGGCCCACTGAGGCAATTCAGCCCCGGTCCACTCCTTGGCGAGGACCTTCCGAAAATACTCGGCGGTGCGGGCGACCTGCTCGGCGACCTGAGTGTCAGGGGCATGAGCCACAAAATTGGGGGTGGCGAACGAAGCTCCGGCAGCGACCCGGACGAGCAACAGGGAAATCACAATTCCCGAGATCCATCGAATCCGCATTGCGTCCATGCTCCGAGAGGTCCTGCTCCCCCGGCGGCATCATGCCATGATTGGGGGGGGGGGGGACTCGCTTGCAAGGCAAACGCCGGGCCGTGAATCATTGAGTTGTTGATATTTCACCGTATCTGCTATTGGGGCATGTACTTGTGGTGAGTTTATCCTGAATGGCCAGTCTGGCGTTCGGTAAGTTTTACAAAACAAGCGGCCCCGCAGAGCAAAGCGTGCAGGACTCGTTCCAGTACGACTCGCTCGCAATTCACTCCCGAGTGCGAGACGCACTTTGTGATTGCCCCACGGTTCTGGGGGCTTTCACCTCTTCGTCCCGGCAGGGACGGATTGATAATAGCCCACCGTTTCAACGGTGGGTGGTCGGTGGACAAGCAGGGATGGAGTCCCGGTAGGGACGACAGAAACGTCTGTGGCCCCGCTCGCCCTTGAAGCATCTGTCGCCCCTGTCGGGGCTGCGGCCGGCGAGCGACTGGTGGTCCCACCGCTGAAGCGGTGGGCTATTGTCGGGTGTCCCTGACGGGACAAAGAGGCCGAGTGGCTCACTCGGCGGGGCACACTGAGTTTACGCTGCCAAGGGCGTCTTGCACTCGATCTGTGCTGAATGCGAAATCTGCTCTGGACTTGTGGCAAATCTACAGAGTAAAAGCCATTCGATGTGTTCTACTGGAGTCAGCGAATGCCCTTTCGTGGTCCATCGCGACGCAAGAATGACGTACAAACCACTGGCAAGGATGCCTTGATGCACACGATTTCGACACCTGTTGAACAGAGTTCGGGAATTGGAGCGACGACTTTGAATGCTGCGGCGTCAGTGCCAGTTCTGGCTTCTGTCAAAAAGTCCTACGCGTATCGCACTCGCATGTGGATGACGGGGATCTCGCTGGGAGTGGGCTTCCTCCTGACCGCCTTGATTCGTCCGCTGGCTCCGCTGTCAGCTCCCTGGAACTTGAGTCTCAATGCTTTGGGCTGGTTGGTGTTCTTTGCGGGAGCTGCAATTCGGGTCTGGTCATCGACCTATATCTGTGACCGCAAGAGTCGCGATGTGGTGCGGACGGGGCCGTATTCGGTGTGTCGCAATCCTCTGTATTGGGGAACGTTTCTGATGGTGGCAGCCTTCCCGATTCTGCTCCAGAGTCCGATACTGGCCATCTCGATGTTGCCTCCGATTCTGCTTTACCTGTTTGCGGTGGTCCCGGTGGAAGAGGCGGTGATGGCCAGTCGGCATGGGGCCGAGTATGACGCCTATTGCCAGGCGGTCTCCCGCTGGTGGCCGAACGTGCTGGGTTACACGAAGGGCGATCCACTCGATGGAAAGTCTGTCGGGTTCTACGGCGAGTGTTCCCGGCTCCTCTGGTGGCTGGGACTGGCCGTGGGATTCCAGGTGCTGTTCCACTTCCAAAATGCCGCGTGGTGGATTCACCCCCTGCACTGGTGATAGAATCTCCCTCGGGCGACTCGGGAGTCGCCCCACGGGGGGAGATCGATTCATGTCTCGCGTAATGACGTATGGTCTGCTGGTCTGGCTGGGGCTGCTGGCCGTCGGTACCGGACCTCTGTGCGCTCAAAGCAAACGTGCCCCGAAGGCTCCTCCCAAGGTGGAGGTGCGAGTCGAGGAGAAGGCGGGTGAGCCGCCGCTCTATCGCACTCGCAACTTCGCGGTCAAAACCGATATCCCAGATGAGGAGGCGCGCGAGCTGCTGCAGCGTCTGGAGACGATGCTGGTCCTGATCAGCAAATACTGGGGCCGTCCGAACTCGCAGTCGATCGACATGTTCGTCGTGCGTGATGTTTCGAAGTGGCCCGCCGGACTGTTGGACGGCGAGGGACTGCAACACATCCAGTCCGGAGGCGGCGTAACGCTGGGGCAGACCCAACAGAACTCGCGGACGGGTGAGATCCTCTCCAGCCGCGCAGTCGTCTACGCCGTCGCGGATCGAGGCACGCCTCAGCATGAAGCGGTCCATGCCTACTGTATGCTGAATTTCGGTCGCACCGGGCCGACTTGGTACTCGGAAGGCATGGCCGAGATGGGGCAGTATTGGCGAGACGGGGACTTCGCTGTCAACATCCATCCCGAAGTCCTGAAGTACCTCAAGGGCGAGGAACCCAAGCCCCTCACCGAGATCACCAGCCTCGCGCAAGTCACCGGCGACAGCTGGCAAAACTATGCCTGGCGCTGGGCGTTGTGCCATCTGCTCGCGAATAACACAAATTACGCCCCGCGCTTTCACCCACTAGGGATGTCCCTGCTCAACGGGCAGCGATCCAGCTTCGAAGATGTCTATGGGCCGATGGCCAAAGAGATCTCGTTTGAGTATCTCCAGTTCCTCAAGAATTTTGACCAAGGCTACCGCGCCGACCTGTGCAGCTGGGACTGGAAGGCCAAGTTCAACGGCGTCCTGACCCGCCCGATTAACGCCAAGATCAAGTCGGCAGGCGGCTGGCAACCTTCGCGGCTCTTCGTCAAGGAAGGCGAAAGCTACACCTACTCCACCAAGGGCGACTGGTCACTGGCCAAAGACGCTGCCAAGCTATCAGCAGCGGGGGCCGAGGACGGGAAGGGCCGCCTGGAAGCGGTGATCTTCCATGATTACCAGCTCAGCGATCCGATCGAGCTGGGTGAAGACGGGACGTTCACCGCTCCGGTGGAGGGGAAGCTCTTCCTGCGCTGCCGGGACGCATGGGCAGAGTTGGGTGACAACTCCGGAGAGATCACTGTGAAGTTTGTGAAGTAGTTTGACTGTTCAGCGAAGCGGGCCGTGGGATAGGCTTCCAGCCTGTCATCTTCCGTATCGCAAACAGCCAGCGGAACTCCCCGGCCAGTCCACAGCTCCCAAAGCGAGTGTATCCCGCCGAGACACTCTGTCTTGTCCCGCTAGGGACACCCGAAAATAGCCCACCGTTTCAACGTTGGGAGAGCGATGCCAACGGCCCGACGAGTCCCGTCAGGGACGGCAGACGCCTACGAACTTCGTGCTCGCGTGACAGTTGAAGCGAAGTCACAATGCGAAATTCTGTCGCCCCTGTTGGGGCTGCGGACTGCGAGCGACTCGTGGTCCCACCGTTGAAACGGTGGGCTATGGTCGGATGTCCCTGGCGGGACAAAGAGTGGCGACTTGGCCTCTCGTTCTGGGGGTGGGATGCGGATTTCCAGTGTTCCACACTTGGCCGGCCCGGTGGGTTGAGGACCGGAATTCAAAGTATAAATGGCGACCGCACTCCTTACCCAAGTCTTCGGAAGTCTGACTGGCAAGCCTCCACGGTTTGATCGCCTCAGTGCTTGTGCCCCATGTCGTGGGCTTTCGCTTTGGCGTCTTCGGCCTCTTGGATCTTGCCGCAGCGCATGTAGATCACCGACAGCTGGGTGTAGGAGAACGCCTCACCGGGGAGCAGTTCCACGACCTTAAGGGCGTGAGCAATCGCGTCGTCGAACTTGCCCAGCCGCTGGTTGTACACCGCCAGGGCCGAGTGAGTATCGGTATGCCCCGGCTCGATGGCCAGGACTTCATGCAGCTTGGCGACCGCCCCTTCGAGGTTTCCGGCGTCCTTCAGGCGGATCGCTTCGTCATAGATTTCGTGAACGGCAGGCATGCGGGCATTCTCCGGGGACTGGCAAAGCGACCACCCCCAGTGGGTTCATCATCGCTGGCCAGCACACTGGGCTCTATCATAGTGCGGCTGGAGCCAGTGGGCCAACCCGGCCGATGGCGTCCCGCAATGTCGAGTGCATTCGCTGATGGGAAGTGCCCTGCTTGTCCCCTCTCCCCCGCGAGCGATCGAGTACAACATGGCGACAATTTGCGGGGGAGAGGGCTAGGGTGAGGGGGCTGGGTAATCCCCCTCACCCCGGCCCTCTCCCCCACAGTGGAGTCCTCTCGGACAGCAAAACCGATCGTGGGGGAGAGGGGGCAGAGCAAGACAGGAACCCGCCCGTGGGCTGATGCACCGCGTGATGATAGAACCCCATGAGTAGTCTCCCCACCATCCCCGCACCGAGCGCAGTTGCTCCCCCCCCCACGCCGCCCCGGCACACGCGTGCCGTGTGGATCGTGTTCGCGATCATCTGCCTGCTCGGAACGGGACTGCGGCTCTACCGGCTGGATCATCTCTCGATCGAACACTTCGACGAGGGGGTCTATGCGGCGAATCTCTACGCGGATCTTGATGACTACAAGTATCCCCAACGCCATCTCTACGCCCCCCCGCTGTTCCCGCTGCTCTGCGAACTGGCGATCAGCATCGGCGGAACACCCGATGCCGCCATCTGGGTGAATCTCTTCTTCGGCTCGTTGATGGTCCCGCTGGTGTGGTTTGTTGCCAGAGACAGCTTGGGGACGGTGGCTGCGATTGTCGCGGCCACACTGTGTGCAACCTCGGATTACCACATCTTCTTCTCGCGGTCGGCACTGACGGATGTGTCGCTCGGCTTCTGGTTGCTGCTCGCGGTCTGGCTGGCGGGGAAGGGGATGCGCTCGGGGAGTGGGCTGACGCTTGGCGGGGCTGCGATTGCAGCGACACTGGCGTGGTGGACGAAGTACAACGGCTGGCTGGCGATCGCGGTCCCACTGGGCGGCTGGGGCCTGTTGGCGATGGTGTCAATAATCAAGACGCCGGGGTCGCTGAGGGCTTGGCTCGCTGGGTGCATTCGCCGAGTGGCGTTATTCCGTCGTCTCTGCTCCCTCTCCCCCACAATCGGCACTGCTGGCGGAGATGACTCTACTGTGGGGGAGAGGGGGCAGGCGACCGCCGTTTGGTAAATGGACCGGGAATCGATCGCGAGGGCCTGCTCCGCTGGGGGCTGTTTGCGATCGTGGCCGCACTTTTGTGGAGTCCGGTTGTCTATGGGCTGCAGTCGGTCGGTGGTTATTCGGTGGTGGCGAAGAACCATGCGGGGTACTTGGTAGGTCTGTCCGGGTGGTGGGATGGGTTGCGGATGCAAGTGGCCTATCACGGGTGGCTGACGACGTTAGTGGGCGTGGGCGGATTGTTGTTGGCGGGGGGACTGCTCGTACTCACTCAAGGCCGACTCGCGATGAAACTGGCCGGAGTGCTGTTCTTGTTGCTTGTCCCCGCGGCAGTTCTGGGAGTCGGCGGGACGCTCGGAGTGATCTCGTTCGTGGGCGTCGTTTGGCTGGTTCGAGACTGGGTGGTCACTCCTTCCATGAGCGGCACGGCGCTAGCCGCCGGATCCCCTCACCGCTCGCAGTCCGAGGAACCGGCGGCTAGCGCCGTGCCGCTCACGAACTCAAATTCCCAGCGGCTGATGGAAGCCATGCTCGTCACTTGGTGGATTGGCCTGACGCTGACGACTCCGCTGTACACGCCGTATGCGAGGCTATCATTGCCGTGGCTGGTGTCATGCTGGCTGTTGGCGGGATGGCTCATGTCGCGACTTAGCTCCACTCTCGCGCGTGCGGCTCGGCAGGAGCCTTGCCCTCCCGATGAACCCTTACGACCGAGACCGGCAACGATCTTGCGGTGGCTGGGCGCTCTGTATCTCCTCACTCTGTATGTCATGAGTCCTCCCAGGACGCACCTCAACTCGATCGGTATTGGCCACCTCCCCGCGTGGTCCGACCGCACCGGACTCCGCAAGGCGACCGGCCAGATCATGCACGAACTCGACATGGGCCGCCGAGACATGCGCCCCTCGGAAGTGTCCGGCTACGACGCTGCTGTGTATGTCGTCGGCGAACCCGCTCTGTTCTGCCACTTGAGCGAGGCGAGCCAGACGAGCGAGATGAACCTCGTGGTGAAACCGGGAGCCAACATGTCAGTGGCCGCCCCCGGTCCGCCGCTGCCGACGTTCATCATCACCGGGTCGCATGCCTCTCTCACGGAGGTCGATGAGGTCATCGCCGCCGGTCAAATGGAACTCATCTGGGAACAGCGGGTGCTGGTCAGCGACATGGTCGCCCTCGATTCGGCGAGTCTGCAACAGCTGCAAGTGAAGGTGCTGAAATCCGACCAAGGCCCCGACCGCACGATCCCGATCCGCATCTACCGCGTCCGGCCGTAGGCGATGTCGCTCCGCGACTCGCATTCCGCCAGAGAATCGGCTTGCCCCCGACATCCAGTCTGTCTTCCAAGAGGTGTGGCCGAGATCAGAGTAATCGCCTGTTTGAGATGAGTAGCGTGGGCTTTAGCCCACGCGAGCTGAAAGAGGTCCGTTGATCGCGTGGGCTAAAGCCCACGCTACATAATAAATGGGCGATCGCCATGTAGGCCATTTTTCCGTCCCCTTGCATCTCCCCCCGACGAGGAGGATCATGAGAAGCAGCGAACTCCCGTGCTGGCACTCATCGGCCACGCGTGGTTCGCTCCCTCCCCGTTGCCCGTCCCCGAGTTCCCGCCATGTCCCGCACCTGCCGCTCGTGGATCATTGCTCTGGCCATGCTGGCTGTTGTGACGGCCTCTTCGGTCGCTCGCGCGGACGACCTGACCGGGGAGCAGATTTACGCTCAACAGTGCGCCCGTTGTCATGGAGCCAAAGGAGAAGGCACCACCGAAGTCGGGGCACCGCTCGTCGGGGATCGATCACTGAAAGAGTTATCGAAGCTCATTCATGAGACGATGCCCGAAGACAAGTCGGAGAAGTGCCCCGCCCCCGAATCCGAAAAGGTCGCCGCCTTCATCCACGAATCGTTCTATTCCATCCTCGCCCAGGAGCGGAACCGACCGGCCCGTGTGGAGCTATCTCACCTGACGGTGAAGCAGTACGAGAATGCCGTGGCCGATCTCTTCGAAAGCTTTCACGGCGAACGTGACGCCAGCGAGGACCGGGGACTGGAAGCGGACTACTACAAGGAGCGTCGGCAAAACAAAGAATCGCGCGTCATCGAACGCATCGACCCAGCTGTCGACTTCCAGTTCGGCGAGGGCTCGCCCGGGGAACAGATCGGGAAGGAAGAATTCTCCATCCACTGGGAGGGCTCCCTGCTGCCGCCCGAGACTGGTCTCTACGAACTCATCGTCGAGACCGAAAACGGAGCGCGGCTCTACCTCAACGAGGGCGAACAACCTTTCATCGACATCTCGGTGCGATCGGGTGACCAGCGCGAGTATCGCGAGACGCTGCGACTGCTGGCGGGCCGCGCGTATCGACTGCGGCTGGAGTTCTTCAAGTCGAAGGAGAAGACCGCATCGATCCGCTTGAAGTGGAAGCCCCCCTTGCGCCCAATCGAGGTCATCCCGCAGCGGTGCCTCTCGCCGAAGTGGACTTCCCGGACGTTTGTCCTTAACACTCCGTTCCCGCCTGATGACCGCAGTCGGGGCTACGAGCGGGGCAGCGCCGTCTCCCAGGAATGGTATGACGCCACGACCCAAGCCGCTCTCGAAGTCGCAGCTGCCGTGGTCGAGAACTTGGAGCGTCTGAGCGATGCCAAACCGGATGCCGAGGACCGCTCGCGCAAGGTGCAAGAGTTCTGCGGCAAGTTCGCCGAGCGGGCCTTCCGGCGTCCCCTCAACGATGAGGAGCGAGCGTTCTACATCGACCGCCACTTCGCCAAGGGGACCGACATCGACACGGCCACTCGCCGCACGATCACGCTGCTGCTGCAGTCGCCCCGGTTCCTCTACCGAGAGGTCAACATCGGCGACTTCGACGACTACGATGTCGCCAGCTGGCTCGCCTTCTCGTTATGGGATTCGATCCCCGACCAACGATTGCGAGAGGCAGCGGGCCAGGGGCAGCTCAAGACTCGCGAGCAGATATCCGACTGGGCCGAACGGATGCTCAAGTCGCCCAAGGCCCGCGCCAAGACCCGCGACTTTGTGCAGCACTGGCTGCGGCTCGATCACTTCCCGGAGCTCAGCAAAGACCCCACCACGTTCCCGCAGTTTACTCCCGAGGTGGTGGCCGACCTGCGGACCTCGCTCGACATGTTCATCGACGACATTGTGTGGAAGCGGTCGGGCGATTTTCGCGAACTGTTGACCTCGGATCAGGTCTACTTCAACGGTCGGCTGGCCGCTGTGTATGGAGTCGACCTCCCCGCCGATGCCCCGTTCCAGGCGGTCTCACAGCCGGGGCAGGCCCGCGCGGGGCTGCTCTCGCACCCGCTGGTGCTGGCGTGTTTGGCCTATGAGAAGAACAGCTCGCCGATTCATCGCGGGGTGTTCGTCTCTCGCAGCTTGCTCGGACGACGACTGAAGATGCCGCCGATCGCGGTGGCTCCGCTGGCACCTGACTTGCACAAAGACCTGACCACGCGCGAACGGATTACGCTCCAGACCAGCCCCACGGCGTGTCTGAGCTGCCACACGATGATTAACCCGCTCGGCTTCACGCTGGAGCAGTTCGACGCGATCGGCCGCTTCCGCACCGAGGAGAACAGCCGCGCCGTCGACTCGACTGGCAGCTATGTCGCTCGCAGCGGGGACGAGGTGAAGTTCAGCGGCGCTCTCGACCTCGCCCGGTTCCTCGTCGACAGTCCCGAGTGTCGCGAGTCATTCGTCGAGCAGCTGTTTCATCACTTGGCGAAGCAACCCGTGCGGGCTTTTGGCAGTGAGTTTCTCGCCCAGAGGACCGAGAGTTTCCGCCAGCACGATTCGAACATTCGCCAGTTGATGGTGGAATTGGTCACCGAGTCGGCGCTGCACCTGCGCGAGCATCCGTAATCACGTTTGGGGCGTGCGTATGTTCACGTGTGCGAGTCAGAAAAGTCGGTGGTGGCAGTGTGATTCGATTCGGGCACTCTACTCAAACGACTGGCTCAAGCCAGGGAATTGAATCCCCAAGAGTTGATGGGCCGCGGATGAACACAGATGAACACTGATAACAGGGACGAGAGATGAATCGCGGGCGCTATCCTCTCGTTGTGAAGCCTCTTCATCTGCGTTCATCCGTGTTCATCTGCGGCTCCATCATTGATGCATGATGCGCAACGGGGAATCTCTGCCGACTTTCCTGATGTACGCAAACGGTTCACTTCACCGCACGACGAATTCCCTGCACGAGCGGCTGTGGTACACTCATCCCCTCATGTCTCACACTGTCAATCTCTTCGATCGTCCAGCCTTTGAAGCTCTCCGCAAGGAGTTGCGGCTGGACCCGACCGTTGTGCGACGGCTGCGGACTGATTTGCTAAAGCACTTTCTGTCAGACGAGGCAGCTCTGGCTGGCTTCCCGGCACCCGAGCGAGTGGCGGTGCATACGCTCTCGCTCTATCACCGGAGTGACTCGACGGTTGATGGGGCGACGAAGCTGTTGCTGAAGACAGCCAGCGGGATGCTGATCGAATCGGTCATCCTGCGGGTCGCTTCGGGAAGGACGGCTCTGTGTGTGTCGAGCCAGGTGGGGTGCGCGGCAGCGTGTGACTTCTGCGCCACGGGGAAGATGGGGATCGCCCGCAATCTGGCTCCCGCGGAGATCCTCGATCAACTGCTGATCGCTGGCCAGCTGCTGGCTCCCGAGAAACGCCAGGTGCGGAACATCGTCTTCATGGGGATGGGCGAGCCGTTCCACAACGAGGCGAATCTGTATGAGACTCTGGACGCTTTGACTGCCCCTGAGTTGTTTCATCACTCGCCGACGAAGCTGCTGGTGTCGACGGTCGGTGTGGCCGATGCGATGGTGCGGTGTGCGGAACGGTTCCCCTTGGTGAATCTGGCTCTCAGTCTGCACAGCGTTCGCCAAGACATGCGCGAGGTGCTGATCCCGCTGGCCAAGACCTATCCGCTGGACCAGTTGCGAGAGACGGTACGAGAGGTGAACGCGAAGACGCAGTCGCCGGTGATGATCGAGTACCTGATGCTGGCCGGGCGAAACGACTCCGAGGCCGATGCCCGCGAGTTGATCGTGTGGGTCGAGGGGTTGCGGGTACATGTCAACCTGATCCCGTATAACCCGATCGAGGAGTCACCGCATCTCGTTGGCAGCGACAAGCCGACCCGCGAGGCGTTCGCCGCCCAGCTCAAAGCCGCCGGGATCGACACGACCTTGCGGTACTCACTGGGCCAGGACATCGCCGCCGCCTGTGGCCAGTTGGTGCGGCACGAGAACCGCAAGCGAGCGCTGTCGGGAATTCGCACCGAAGGATAAGCCTCTGGCGCAGCGGGCTGGATTGTCGCCTTTTTCTCCGAAAAAGGACGCCGGGTCGCAATGCGAGACGTAGCCATGATCGGCAGTTCGAACCTCTGCTGATCGATCGGTTTCCCGCACGCGACCCTGGCTGGCGTGGCGGGCTGGACAGTTCTTTTTGGCTGACGGCTCCTCCGCTTGTCGATTCGCCGCTCTCCCGCGAAGATGCGGAGCTGTGTCCCCTGACTGGAGTCTGTCATGTTGCGTCTGTTGTTTACGTGTGTTGCTTTGTTGCTGGTGGGAAGCTCGGTGAGAGCCGAAGACACTGCGGCGAGGCCACCACTTTCATTGCGGTATACGGCGGCACTGAGTGAGACGGCTGCCAATGGGGCTTCGCAGACTGTGCGGGACTTCGAGATTCGCTGTCTGGTGTTGCCTCAATCCAGTGGCTTTCCGGTCGTGCTGTACTTGATGGATCAGTCGAGCGAAGAACAGCCGTGGGAGGCCCAATTCGGGCGCACCGAGTTCGATGCCGAGGGACAGCCATCACCGGGCCTTGCCGTGCAACGGCACACTCACGATGGGCAACACCACTGGATCAGCCTGCGGTTTGGCGTCTTTCCGGGGTTTGCCAAACTCGCGCTCGATGCCGACTGGACCGAGGGGAACCTGAACTATCGCGTGATCGGCGAGCCGGTGGTGAAGGCTCAACCCTGCTGGCAACTGGAGATCAATGCTCCGCAGGGCCGGCGGACTTCACTGACGGTGCAGAAGTCGAACGGGACGATCTCGTCGGCCCAGCATCGGTTCTTTGTCGGGATGGGTGAGCAGTGGAATCTGAACCTGAAGCTGGAAGAGTTGGACGCTGCGGAGGCCTCGCTGGTGGAGACTTGGACGAAGGCGACCGGGCCACTTTTGAAGCTGAAGAGCCAGAGGCAGCCGAAGTCAGGGCACGATGCGACCAGTGAAGTTGTCACCCAAGCCCCACCGTCGAATGAAGCTCTTGACGAGATCGACAAGGCCACTGCGGACACTCCTTTTGCCGCACTCGCAGGGGTGATTCGCAAGGACGTGACCGCCGGTCAACAGCGGGAACAAGCCATCACCGACCTGGCCACGAAGTTCGTGGGCCGTGCCGCCCCGGCGATTACCGTGACGCCCCTTGATGGAGGTGCCCCGATTTCGCTGACGAAGCCCGCGCAGGTGACTGTGCTGCACTTCTGGGAGTACCAGGAAAAGCCACTCGCTGAACCTTACGGCCAGATCGGCTACCTCGACTTCTTGGCCCAGAAGCGCAAAGACCAAGTCCAGGTGATCGGTATCATCTCCGACAAACAGGTGCAAGATGCGAAGACCGCCCCGGCCGCGCTGCGTTCGGCCCGGAAGCTGCGGGAGTTCATGAACATTGGCTACCCGCTGGGCCACGACACGAAAGGGGCGCTGGCCGCCTTGGGCGATCCGCGAAAGTTTGATGTCAATCTGCCGTTGTGGGTCGTGATCGGGACCGATGGGACGATCTTGCATTACCACGTCGGTTTTTACGAGGTCGATAGCAACCGGGGGTTAGAAGAACTGGACGCCGCCATCGAGAAAGCCCTTCAGAAGAAGTAGGGTCTTGACGTGGCCCGATCCGCGTGCGTAGCATCAGGGGAACGGGGGAGCCGTTAAAGTCGACAAATTTGGCACACTCGGCAGAATTCGGTGGAGGCTGCGGAGTTTGACCATTCCGACCGATACGGGATGTGAGGTACTCTCATTCGAGTATCACTCAGGTGAATCGGCAGCTGCGTTCGGGGAATGCGATGAACTTCTACGGCAAACTTCTGATGGGATTCCTGATGGTCTGCCTGTTGGCGGCTGTCTACTTCACAACAGGTGTCCTCAAAGCTCGTTCGACATGGTTGGCCAAGATCGAGGCGACAGCCGCCAAGATTGAGACTGCCGAGAAGGACGCCAAGACCGCTAAGAGGCAGTTCGAGGACGCTCGCAATCTGGTCCACTGGGAAAATGACACCTGGGGCAAGGCGTGGATCGCGCCAAATTCGGGACCTGCTCCAGCAGCGGATGGTTCGATCGAGCTGGGAGCCGGTTCTAACGTGGGGATCGGGCGTGGCCAGGCCGATCCCGCGAAGCTCCACATCGTGCATGTCTTCGGGACCGATGCACAGAGCCAGTCCGTCTACATTGGCGATTTTCAGCTGACAGAAGTGCGGCAAGACAGTGCCGGTGGGAAGTTGACCCGGCCTCCTTATCCGAATGAAGTGGAGAGCTGGCCTCGTGGCGAGTACCGGATTCGTGAATCGGTGCCGCACGACAATTTAAGTGCGGTGGCGGCCCTGCGGACCCTGATCATTCTGGCCGATCAAAATATCGGGCACGAGACAGCCATGCTGGCTTACCAGGATCAGAACCTGGCCGCTTCCCAGTTGGCACTGGATGAGAGATTGGGAGAGTTGAATGGCAATCCCGATGCGACGGAGCAGGCAGGCCCGGACGTGAAAGACGGACTTGTTCAGACCATGCGTCGCGAGGAGACCGCCCGCAATGAGGTGGTCAAGCAGGTCGATGCCCTGCGTCGCGAGTTGAGCGATGTGTACCTGAAACTGACGACGACGTTGGCGGAGAATCAAGCCAATACCCAGAAGCTGAGTGCCTCGAAGGGGTCCCCGTCCAAGCCCGCTCGCGTGGCCGCCGAAAAGGCGACGAACATCGGGAAATGAGGGTGGAGCGGATCTCCAGTCTCAGCTTCCGGGGGATCACTCGTGAACGAACTCCAAGTCATCCTGGTGCTAGGAGCCTTGCTGGCGGGGCTGATCTCTGGGGCGAGTGCAGAAGAAGCATCCGCACCCGATCCCGGTTGGGGATCGATCGATGGCCAGTTTCTCCTCGACGGCCCACATGAGCCCCAGCTGCGATTCACGGGGCGTGATTCGCATTCGAAAGATTGGGAGATTTGCGGCTGCCAGGAGATGTTGGACGAAACGCTGGTGATCGATCCGGCGACAAAGGGGATTGCCAATATTTTTGTGTACCTGAAGAAGGCTCCGGGGCGGGTTCATCCGGATCTGAAGGCCATTCCGGCCCAGGCGGAGTTGACTGCGAAGGGGTGTCGGTATGTGCCTCACTGCGGGATCTTAAGAGTGGGGCAGGATCTGAACGTCAAGTTCACGGGTGAGGTGGCACACAATGCACACTTCAACTCAATTGCCAACTCTCCATACGGATTCATCGTCCAGCCCAATGCTCCTTCCGGGGTCAATCATCGCTACCCACTTCCGGAGTCCTTCCCCATGAAAGTGGTGTGCGATATCCACCCTTGGATGGACAGCTACTGGACCGTACTCGATCACCCCTACGCGGCGATCACGGACAAGGAGGGCCGGTTCGAGTTGGAGAAACTCCCAGTCGGCGAACACACGTTCTGCGTCTGGCACGAACGCTGTGGTTACATCTTTCGCGAATTCAAGGTGACCGTTACGCCGAACTGCAAGACAGTCCTGCCGATAGAAAAGGTCGCAGCCGCTAAACTTGCCAAGAAATAGCGAACTGATGTTCGCGTCGGATTAGGTCGTACGCAAGGTCCGTCAAGAGACGGAGGACTCCATTCCTCCGCACCTGAGGACTGCCTCCATGCAACTCCGTAGAGTTGTGGATGAACTTCCGTAAGCGCAATAAAAAACCCTCAGAGAGTGATACCAACGCCAAAGGGCCGCATTTGAGGTCAAGGTCGCAGAAATTGGTCAGGCTGCTTACGTGACGGCAACTGGCTGAATCGGGGCGTTGGCTTTCGTTCTCTCCAAGGGTTTCGGGGTCAGACGAAGAAACTCAGTATGCAGTCTCTGTGCCATAACGGAAATAAAATATCGGCGCTCTGGAAAACGCGTAATTTTACACACCTCGACTTGAGGAGACGTGGTGAATGTCGCTGTTGATTTGACGAATCGGCGCTGAAATCGTACTGTGGAGGTGTTGTTCGGCGCTCAGAAGTGTGTACGGGGGTTTAGTTCAGCGCGTGAGAAACTCGTCCTCCACTCTCGCTGTTTTCACGACTGTGGCAGTCCTCTACTGCATCACGGTGTTGTGGTACGTCGCGACCAGCCCCGATGCTGGCCTCCGTTGTTTGCCTGCGAACGACATCGACACCCAAGGGGTCGAGATTCGCGTCGGTCCCTCGGCCAGTGTGGGGACACCTCCGTCTCCCGGAGATGTGTTGGTCGAGTTTCATGGGCGCCCCATTCGCTCGTTCGTCGATTTCGCCTGGGCCCATGCAGCCTTGCGAAACGCTCACATTGACTCCGGAGGATCACTGGGAGCAGAAAGAGATGTGGAGACCCTGAGCAAAACCCTGGGGGCCACGTCTCGGCTCACCTTGATTGAGTATCCCGATCAGACCCGGTACGTCAAAGTTCGCTTTCGACGGGAGGGGGCAGAGTCCATTCTCCACGGCTGGCTCAAACTGGAGCGGCAGTCCTCGGTCCGAGTGGGAGTCACGCTCCTCTGGTTTACTCTCCAGTTGGCGATCACTCTAGTGAGCGTGCTGGCAGCCTGGCAACGCCCCTTCGATCAGCCGCTCCGCTTGTTTTGCTATCTGGGAGGCGTGACGCTGATGGCCTTTGTCGGGGGGCATCACTGGTGGGTGATTTCTGGCAGCCTCTGGTTAACCCTCCCCTTTGCCGTCTCAGCCGTCTTTCTCCCACCGATTCTGCTGCACTTTTTCCTGACCTATCCCAGCCCCAAACCTTGGCTCACCCGATCCCCTCAACTGGGCTTGGTGGCGATTTATGCTCCCCCGGTATTGATGTCACTGGGTACGGCAATCTTGATTCTGACCAGTTGGTGGCTGTCGCGGTCCTGGGGTGAGGGGCCATTGGCTCAGGCGTTGGAGCAAACGATCTCCCGGGGGTCGTCCTTGCTGATGAGCTTGTTGCAGACCGTCATCTTGAGCTACTTGAGTGTGTCTCTGCTGTATTTCACCGGCAGCCTCGTCGCGATGGGAGAGAGTTTGGTTCGTGCCCGGAGTCCGGTCGAGCGGCAACAAGTGCAGTCGATTCTCTGGGCAGGCATCGCCGCATCGATCCCCGTCGGGTACGCGATGTACCTGGCCCTGTTTAGCCCCGCTCGCTTTGCATTAGGAGATTCTCAGGGGCCCATGTTCCTCGCGAGCCTCTCGTTCATGCTGGCGTACACCATCGGGATTGCACGGTTCAAGCTCCTGCTGATTGAGCAGATCCTGAGTCGCGGCATGTGGTACTTCGTCTTGAGCGCGGGGCTGGGGATTTTCTTCAGCGCGATCGTCGGTGTCGGCAGCGTCGTCATCCACAGCCAGAACGCCTCGCTATTTGGCCAAACGGTGCCGATGGTCGTCGTGCTGATGCTGGTCGTCTATGTCTTACTCTGGCTCAAGGATGGCTTGCAGCGTTCCATTGATCGCGAGTTCTTTAGCGAAAAGTACCAGCTTGACCGCGCGCTCCTTCGCATGAACCGAGCAGTCAGCAACCTCTGGGAGCGGGACGCCGTCGCCGGAAATCTGCTCAACTCGTGTTGCGAAGTGTTGCGTGTCGAACAGGCGGCCCTCTATCTCTGGATCCCCGATCGCAATCGGTTCGTCCTCGCAGCTGCCGTCGGTTGGCAGGAGGTCCCCGCTTCGATCACCGGAAACGAGGAACAGCTGCGACTGCTGGGCCCCGGCTCATCGATTCAGCGCGTCCACAGCGGTGACTCGCAAGAGCAGATTCTCGTGCGGGCGATGAATGCCGAGTTGATTACAGGGCTGGAAGTCGACGGAGAAGTCGCCGGCTTCGTGGCCCTGGGGCCCAAACCGAGCGGTGCGGCGTACACCGCTGAAGACGTGGCGTTTCTGACCGCGATGGGACGCATCACCGGAGTGGCCCTCCACTGCGTGAAAGTCCATGAGGACGTGTCGCGACTGAATGAAGATTTGCGACGCAAGGTCGAAAGAATCGGCGAGCAAGACCGCCGCATCACCATGCTCCAGGGAATGGTCGATAGCCTGAATGGGCCGCAGAAAGCCCTCGCCGCACCCGCGTCCGCCCTGCAACGCTCGACGATTAAGGGGAACGGCCCCGCCATCACGCAGGTACTAGAGACTGTCAAGAAAGTCGCTGTCAGTGAAGCGAGTGTTCTGGTCCGAGGCGAAAGCGGCACCGGCAAGGAACTGCTCGCGCGCACGATTCACGACAACAGCCCCCGCAAAGCCGGCCCGCTGGTGGCGGTCCACTGTGCTGCACTCTCCTCACAGTTGTTGGAGAGTGAACTGTTCGGGCATGTGAAGGGCGCTTTCACCGATGCCCGCGAGGACAAGCAGGGCCGGTTCGCGATGGCCAGCGGGGGGACTCTGTTCCTCGACGAAATCGGGGACATCTCGCTCGATGTGCAGATCAAGCTGTTGCGGGTGTTGCAGGAGCGGACGTTCGAGCCGGTGGGGAGTTCGACGCCAATTTCGGTGGATGTTCGCCTGATCGCCGCGACGCACCAGAATTTGGAACGCCTCATCGCCGAGGGGAAGTTCCGCGAGGACTTGTACTACCGGCTCAACGTCATCAGCGTCACGCTGCCGCCGCTGCGAGAGCGCAAGGAAGATCTGCTCGAATTGGCCTTATACTTTCTGGGACTGGCCGCAGAACGGGCTGGCAAACCAATCACCTCGATGGACGAAATCGCCCTGGAAGCGATGTCCGCGTACCATTGGCCGGGCAACATTCGCGAGTTGCAGAATGTGATCGAGCGCGCAGTGGTGCTCTGCGAAGGTCGACAGATTACGATTGCCGACTTGCCTCACGCCGTGGCACAAGCGACGTTTAATCCGGTCTCGACGACCGTGCCCGCTCTGACCGATGCGCGTCCTCGTGTGGCTCGTGGTCTCGCTGAAGCTGGGGTCACTCGGACAGTCATCGGCTCCGACAGCGAACGCCAACAACTGGTGGCCGCCCTCCAGCGGTGCGGCGGCAACAAAGCCGAAGCGGCCCGCCTGTTGGGAATTCCTCGCAGCACATTTTTCAGCAAGCTCCGCCGACACGGTCTGGGGTGAGCTAGTTCCGGGTGTGCAGCGATGACTCAGCTGTAACCTTGAGTTGACCTGATACATCGCGCGGCCACAATTGACACCTCCCGTGAGCGGCACGGCGCTAGCCGCCGGTTCCCCTCATTGCACGCCAGTCACAGAACCGGCGGCTAGCGCCCAATGGTACTGACTTGAGATCACTCGCCCGACGCGCCAGCGAGGGATTTTTGGGGAAAACTCGCTTTCGCTCGCCCTCGCTGACGCTTCGGGTTGGTGAAGTCAGTACCATTGGTCGAGCGCCGTGCCGCTCTCCACTCTCAGCCGAATGTGTCAGTCCTGGCCTCGCGAAGCATATAGAGTCTTTCGAGCCCCTCGCCCCAGGCATTTGAGTGAATTCAAGGTGTGGGGGCAGTCGCGCTGCCCGGCGGTTCATCGGTGAGATGGGGAGTCTCTGGAGCGGGGAGCGTCGGGTTGGAGGCTTGATAGTTGTGTAGTGCCAGACCAAGTTGCCTCAAGCCGCTTTTACATTCTGTACGACTCGCGGCCAGTTGAGCCTGCTGGATTGCGTAGAACGTGAACATGGGTAAGAACCCCACGCAGGTCATCAACAGGATGAATAACGGCTCGCAGTCAACCAGTTGCTTCACTGTGTTTGAAAGCCAACTCCGCTGAGTCGGAGGATCATCGTCTTCGTGAGTCATGATTCGTCCTCCGCATCGGTCGATTGAAACCCTTTAAGGCTGAACTACTTGTCCGAAATCGGCTTGAGTGGAAGCGCCGGGTGAGTGGCTTGATAGTTGTGAAGTGCCAGTCCGAGTTGCTTCATGTTTGCCTTCGCTTGTTCCCGCAGGGCAGCTTCCCGAGCTTGCTGGATCGCGGGCATGGCCAAGATGCTTCCGAGGCCACCGCACACGATCAACAAGACGAACAGCACTCCGCAGGCGATCAGCACCTTCACCCCGGTCGACATCCCACTCGGCTGTTGTGGGAGATCATCGATTTCGTTGTCGTGAGCCATGATGTCTCCTGAGAATTGGTCAGTGGCCAGCAGATAGGCGGAGTTACTTCTCCGAACCCCGCAGCGGTTTCCCGGTCCCTGATACCGGCGTCAGTGTGACACGCGAGACCCGGTAGCGGCAATCGTAGGCCCCGAGGAACAGCGTCTCCTTGTGGGGCGTTTCCCAGTATTCACCCAGCCCCAGCTGAGTCGGCTCGCCGGTCCAGCCGATGACCACTCGGCCATCGACCCTCACGGTCACACTAGTCTTGCGGACAGAGCAAATCACCTGTGCCGGGCGGCCCTTCACGAAGACCGGACCCGCCACTGTCGAGGCATTGCCGACGTTGCGTCCGTCGATGTTCTCGATCGCGCTCTGCGGGGTCTCGCCCGCAGCGTAGCCGAGCAGGACCAGAAATCGCTGGCCTCCGCTGCGCTGGCCGAGGATCAACCCGTTGGGCTCATCGAGCGGCTCGACGATCGTGGTGAGGTCGTACTCTTCGGGCGGGGCATACGGCAACTCGATCCTTGCTCCGTAACCTTTGGGCGAGGTGAGTCCGCCTTCCCCCTTCGTCCACTCTCCAGAGACGCCGTCCTGCTTCGGATCAACCAGCGGCAGCAATTCGATCTCGTTCCCTTTGGCCACTCCCGGCGGTTTGGGCTGCGACGGGTCAGATGCAGCGGGGGCGAGATCACCTGTCAGTTCGGCGGGCAGCGGTGGCACATCGTCCTTGGTGCGAACTTGGAGGTAGCCCCACAGTTCCACTTTCTGCCCGTCTTTCACAGAGGCATCAATCCGGTAGCTGATCGGTGTCGGGCGATCGTAGGTTCCCAACGAGATCACACTCGGCACGGCACCGTCGGGATGCACCGGAGAGACCATGTCATGCCACGGTCCCCACACGTTGGTCTGCACCTGCACCCGCAGCGATTGCAGCTTCGCCCCGTCCGGCCAGTCGCACTTCAGCAGCACCTCCTGCCCCGGTCTCGGCACAGCTGGCGCGGGGACGGCCCGGAAAACAGTGAACAGCGACGGCCCGTGATTCTTGGCCGCGTCGACGGCCTTCCAGCCGAGTCGCTCTTTCTGGTCGGTGTCGAGGTACGACTCGCTGATCCACCCGTTGTACTGCCCGTGGCTCATCACCGACCGGTTGCTGTCGTCCGGATGCGGCAAGCCGACGGTGTGGCCGACCCCTTCGTGATACACCACGCAGTCGCTGCCCGAGTACGGCACCCGCCACCCGTCGGCACTGACCAACCCCCACCCGACCCCGCGATCAGCGAGATAGGTCGCCCGCGCGCCTCCCGATTCCGCACCAGGAAAGTGGCGCCCCGCGTTCAAGTTTCCCTCAAACTCCAACCCCTGCGGCCCCGGATGCAAACGATGGAAGTCATCGAGTGGCTTCCAGTTGATCTCGCTCAGCACTAGCAGAATCGGAAACGCCTGGTGCTCGCCCTCGCCAAACTTCAGCGAGTCGTTCACCTCTTGCAGCGTCTGAAAGAAGATGAAGTTGGCGTCGCCGCTCCGCAACTGAGAGGTCGTGCGGGCCGAGCGAAACGGCTCGGGGCGAACGATAGTGGTGAGGGTGGATTGCCCGTCGAACTCGCGGGCATGGAACGCCGTGATGCGTTCGGCAAAGTAGTCGACTCGCTCCTTCCAATCGGGGAGCGGCGGGCGATCCTTGGGCAGGAAGTAGACGACCGTGACCTCGATTTGAGTGGTCGAGTGCTGGCCGTCCCAGGTCTTGGTGTCGGCGCGAGCAGTCGCAACTGTGGTCAGCAGGGCGACCAGAATCCAGCACAACATTCGGAACAAATCAGGTGGGTGACATTCACGATTGGGTGATTCCTCCCATCCCAGAGGGATGACAGCTATTAGCCGGTGGTTGAGCGCAGCGACACCACCGGTTGCCGGTTCACGGGAGAACTCTTTGCATCCCGGAGGGATGCCAGAGGACCACGAGACGCTCTCCAAATCACCCGTCGTGAGCGTTGATCCCGTGGGCCAGATTGTCTCTGGAATTCCTCTGCCATCCTTCCGGGATGAGGTGTTCCGTGGGGACGTGTTATCCGGTGGTGTCGCGACGCTCAACCACCGGCTATTGGCTGTGACCCCTTCGGGGGCGGAGTGATTCATACAACGGAAACCAGCCATGTGGGAACCCTTTCATGAACGTGTCATTGTGACGGGAGTATCTTCTTTCGCTCCTCGAAAGAGCGTGCATTCGCAAAGCGAAAGGCGACACGAGTGGTCGATCAATGATAAGACTAGGAGTTGTGGGATGCCCGCTCACTGGAGGTGATATCCCAGTTTTCGCATGGACGGGACACTATTGCGGAGCAGTCCCCGTTTCCCGGTCGAGCATCCATTGTTTGGTCCGGACTCCGCCCGCTGCGCTAAACCCGCCGAGTCCTCCAGAGGAGCCGACGACGCGGTGGCAGGGGATAATGATGGGGACCGGATTAGTCGCCATCACTTGCCCCACCGCACGCGCGGCGCCGGGTGAACCGGCGAGACGGGCGACCTCGCCATAGGTCTTGGTGGCTCCACGCGGGATCGCGCGAACGATCTCCACCACCCGTTGTTGAAAGGCCGTCAGCGGACGGGATCGAAGCACTGTCACATGATCGAAGTCGACCTCGATACCATGGGTGTATTTCTCGATCTTACATCGCAGCTGTACATTCCAGTCAGTCTCATCCACTCCTTCGGCAGCAGTCCCCAGAGCCCGATGAACCTCCAGCGGGGAGGCATGACCGAACGTCAATCGCGAGACTCCCGCCCGGCTTCCCAGGACTCCGCACCAGCCGATCGCGGTTTCGAAGGTGGATAGTGAGAGTGGTGGTGTCCGCTGTGGCGGGGGGGCACAGAGCGCGGTGGTGGCAATGGCAGGCATGTTGACCTCTTCTCTGCGGAACCACTGTCGATGGCAGGGCTGCACACGACCATTCCCGGAACCTTAAGGGACGGCTCGGCGACCCGATGATACGGCGGCTAGACTCTGGAAGCCAAGTCCGTGGACAGATTGCTCGAACTGAGACAAGATGAAGTCACCGTGGGAGGGACAACCGGTGAGCCGCCCCGGCGTCCGGGGATGAGGCGATCGAGCCCCTGAGGAGACACCGCATTGGCCGCAGACGACCCCCCTGACATCGGCCTGTATCACTGGATCTCCACGGATCCGCCGATCCTGTTTCACTCGTCAGCGGGTGACCAGGATGTCGGACACTACCTGCCGGACGAGCGGGTCTATCGACTCGTGATGAACCTGTGGCATCAGACAGCGGATCAGATCGAAGAGTATCACAACCGCTGGCGAGCGCAGCGGCCTCGGCACCGGTTATTGCATCTGGTGAATGAGGCCCCGATCTGTGAGGAACTACAGGCTCGCGGCGTGCCAGCTCTGTTTGTGAATCAAAACGCCTTCCTGGACGAGCAACTCTTCACCATCCAGCCGCAGGTTCCTCGTCTCTTCGATGCGGTTTACAACGCGAGAATGGCTCTCTTCAAGCGGCATCATCTGCTTCGGGAGATGAGGTCGGCACTGCTCATTGGCGGACTGTTGGCCTCGGACGATTCGCAGGAATACTTCGATCAGCTGCGTCTGCAACTGCCGCAGGCCACCTTCACGCACGCGGACGACCCCGGACATCGCAGTCCGGGTGAGATGGCCCAGTTGCTCAACTCGGCCCGTGTGGGAGTGTGCCTGTCCGCCGTTGAAGGAGCGATGTTCGCCGCCACGGAGTATCTGTTGTGCGGTCTACCGGTGGTGTCGACACCCAGTCTAGGAGGCCGCGACACCTGGTTTGATCCGCGTTTCACGCGAATCGTGCCCGCCGATCCCCAAGCGATTGCGGACGCCGTGCAGGAGTTGATTTCCTTAAACATCTCCCCGCATCTGATTCGAAACGCCACCATCGCTCGCCTGACGGAACACCGCCAGCGCTTCACATCCGCCGTGCAAAGGATTCACACCGCCGAGGGCACTGGTCGCGACTTTGCGAGGGAGTTCTACACGAGCTTCCGAAACAAGATCGGCACCTGGCGAGAGAACCGCCGCGTGCTGGAGTTTCGTGGGCGGTGAGCAGTGGTAAGGAGAACAGCCTGTGATCGTGGGGCACGTTTCTTACGTGCCCGTCTCCATGACAGCTTCACATCATTCACACGGGCAGTCCCAACCTGCTTTTGTACCGTCATTGTTCTGCGACATGCTGCCACCCTCTGGCCACGGCTTTCTCTCGCAGTGCCTTACCCACAGTCTTGATCGCATTGGGTGTTCGCTCCCCAAAATCGATCACGACATGTTCGGGATACGGCTCCGGGTCGGCCTTCACTTCCAGATGGAGTTCCCGGCACTCGTCCACTCGCACCGCGTAGACGCCGATGGACTGGCACTGGAGTTGGGTTGTGTAGTGGTCGAAGGTGGCAGCTGCCGAGATTTGGTCGCCGTCGTATGTCGATAGCTGGCGATCGTCTTTCGGGGTGAGCGTAAACGCCTGGGAGGTCACCCGTCCGGCTTGAATGAAACTGGGATGAATCTGACGGAGCAACAGCGTGTTGTCGTTCACGAATTGGCCCTGGTCTTATCGTTCAAGTGAATGCAGCATCTGCCCCAGCTCTTGCCAGCCGTCTGAATCGTGCAGATTCATCGACGTGGCCCACTCCTCCTCCGACTTCAGATTCAGGTTGTGAAACTCTGCAAAGTGGGAGGTCAAATCGACATCCAGTGAGCAAGCGTTGTCACCCAGTGACCACTCGGCCAGCAAATGACCTTCGGGTGTGGGATAGAGGTATGGCTGAATCAAGTCGACTGAGTATTCCTCTTCAAACGCTGATAAAAACCAGTCGAGTCCAGCCGACGAGAGAGATTGGCCCGCACCATCCATCCAGCCGTCTGGGAGTTGACGCAGTACTTCAACGCGAACTCTCACTTCACTCGCCGACGGGGTGATGAGCGAATCCATGAGCTTGAGGTCTTTCAATTTGCTCATCCGACACCTCTCGCAACAGGACTTCCTGCTTCCTCACTCATCTGGTCACATCCTACACCAGTGGAACCGATCTGACAAAAAATACGGACGCACTCCAGATAACTGGGGTATTCAAGCGGGTGGCCTCACCGCTTCATCAGCATCTCATCCAGATTCAAGATCACATTCCCGACCACGGTCCACGCAGCGAGGTCGACGGGGTCCAGCCCTTCCGGGACCGGTCCCAGGGGATCGCTGGCCAGCAGTTTGGCCGACTCGGGGCTGGCGGCGGCGCGGGTGCGGATGGTCTCGTGAAGTTGGGTCAGTCGTTCCAGTTCGGCGGGGTGAGGCTCGCGGGCAGTGCAGTGCCGGAACAGGCGGGCGGCTCGCTCGGCGATGGTCCCGTCCCACTTCACGACTTGGCGAGAGAGAGCCTGCGCCGCCTCCAGATGGACCGGGTCGTTCATGGTCACGAGGGCTTGCAGCGGCGTGTTCGTGCGGATGCGGCGCACGGTGCAGACCTCACGATTCGGGGCATCGAACGCGGCCATCGACGGATAGGGGTTCGAGCGGCGGAACTGCGTGTAGATCGCCCGGCGATAGCGGTCCTCGCCCAGGCTGGTCTCCCAGTCGGTCGAGCTGCCGAACGCGGCGCTCAGGCCGAGTTTCGGTTGTGGCGGGCGGACCGGGGCCCCGTACATCTTGGGGCTGAGCAGGCCGCTGAGGGCCAGCGACTGGTCGCGGATCATCTCGGCGGACATGCGGAAGCGCGGCCCACGCGCCAGCCAGCGGTTGTCCGGGTCTTGGTCGAGTTGCTCGGGCGAGACCTTCGACGACTGGCGATAGGTGGCGGACATCACCAGCTGTTTCAGCATCCGCTTCATATCCCAGTTCGAGTCGAGCAGGTCGACCGCCAGCGAGTCGAGTAGTTCCGGATGCGTGGGGAGGTCGCCTTGCGTGCCGAAGTCTTCGCTGGTGACGACGATCCCCTGACCAAACAGAGCCTCCCAATACCGGTTGACCATCACGCGGGCCGTCAGCGGGTTGTCACGGCTGACCAACCACTTTGCCAGGGCCAGCCGGTCCTTCGGCATCTCGGTCCCCTGCGGCAGGAACACAGCTGGGATCCCTTCCGCGACCTCATCACCGAGATCCTGGTAGTTGCCGCGATGTTGTAGCTTCGTTTTGCGGCGGGCATCGCCGGTGAGTTCGCGATACACCGGCACACTGGTCTCGGGCTTCAGGTTCGCAAGGTCGGTGGTCAGCTTGGCCTTTCGTTCGCGGGCTGCAGCCAGTTCCGGGGCGATGTTGGCGAAGTACCACGCTTGTAGTGAGGCTGTCTGCTCAGGTGTTCGCTGCTCGGAGGTGACGGCCAGGATGTCGCGGATGTTCGTCGGTGTGCGAGCCACCTCGACCGCTCGCGGGGAAGTGGATGTCGAGATGCGAAACTTGCCGAGGACATGATTTTCATGCTGCGATTGCTGCTCGATGACCAATTGAATCTGGCTCCCAGCGGGGATCTCGGTGGCGGCCTCCGGAACCAGTACGAGCCAGTGCGGCTGGCCCAGACCGCCGCCGATGGCCCAGCCCTTGTTCGGGTCGGGCTTCTCGGTCAGCACCTGTTCGGGGGCGAAGTTCGGCTGCGAGTAATCGGCTACAGCTGCGGAAAACTTCAGGCCACGAGCGGCGCTGGCGGCGTACTCCTGGCTGACCTTGGGAGCTTCGGTGATGGCCTGTTCCCAGACGGGTTGGCGGTTCTCATCGAACAGGACGATCTTCGAGTTGGCGAGGCGATCACCGGCTCCATCAGTGCGGTTCCAGAGGACCACCTTGTCGACGGATACGAGCGATAGGAGATCGACCTCCCACCACGGATCGTTGGCCGTGGCGGTATGCGAGACCGATTTCCCCTCAAAGTATTGGCCATTGGTGTTGCCATCGTTGGCGAGTTCGGCATTGCCTTCGAAGTCGGTGCTGATCTGCGTGGCTTTGCCCTTCAGTGCCACATTGTCGGCACCGCTGAAGACCTGAACCTCGGCGAGATGGAGATACCGCCCCTTGCCGGGTGACTCGACGCGCACATATCGCCCGCGTGGCCGCTGGTCATCCTTGGGGATGATCGTGGCCGTGACACGTGTGACGACAAAGTTCCCGCCCGCGTGGCCGGGACCGTGGCCGGGGAGTGAGGGGTCGGGCAGGACATCGATCCGCAACGCCGACAGCGGACCCGCCGGAGCCGGGAGCAGCAGCGTGGTGGTGTCGGTTTTACCCGGAGTCTTCACGAGGACCGACTGGTCTTCGCCGATGGTCAGCTCCGCTCCGCTCAGACTCGTCGCCGAGTCGGGTTTGATCCCCGCCCACGGCAGATCGCGCGGGTAGTCGCGGTCGAACTTCGCCAGCGACGCCAGTCGCTCGGGCGTGGGGGTCTTCAGCGTCTGGTCCAGCGCGACCAGCTCCGCTTGCCAGGCTGCCTTGCTGGTCTTCTGCTCGTCGGAGTACAGCTCCAGCCTCGGCGAGTCGTCTCCCCGGTCGGCATCAGCTGTGTTATTAAGGATGGCGAAGACCTCGAAGTATTCCTTCTGCGTGATGGGGTCGTACTTGTGTGTATGGCACTGGGCACACGTCATCGTGGTGGCCATCCAGACGGCGAACGTTGTATTGACACGGTCGACGATGGCGACGTTGCGGAACTCCTCGTCGGTCGTGCCACCCTCATTGTTGGTCAGCGTGTTACGGTGAAAAGCCGTCGCGACGATCTGCTCTTCGGTGGCATTGGGGAGCAGGTCGCCCGCGATTTGCTCGATGGTGAATTGGTCGAACGGCTTGTTGGCATTGAGCGACCGCACCACGTAATCGCGATAACCCCAGATCGTCCGCATCGGGTCGTCGGCGTACCCGGATGAGTCGGCGTAGCGAGCCAGATCGAGCCACATGCGGGCCCAATGCTCGCCAAAGGTCGGCTGCTGAAGCAGGCGGTCAACAAGCCGTTCGTAGGCTCCATCGGCGTTGTCAGCGAGGAAGGCGGCGACCTCTTCTTCGGTCGGCGGCAAGCCGGTGAGGTCGAGCGAGACGCGGCGAATCAGCGTCGCCCGGTCGGCTTCTACCGAGGGAGCTAGACCGTGTTGTTTCAGCTTCGCAGCCACGAATCGATCAAGGTCGGTCTTCGCGAATGCCGCGAACTCCGGCACCTCGGGTGGGGCGGCCTTTTTCGGTAGTTGATACGCCCAGTGGACGGAGTAGTTCGCCCCCTCGGCGATCCACCGCCGAAACAGTTCGACCTCTGGAGGAGTCATGCGCCGCCCAGCTCCCGGTGGCGGCATCATCACCTCGGGATCGGTACTCGTCATCCGCTTGAGGATCTCGCTTTCATCCGGCTTCCCCGGCACAATCGCCGCATGACCGCCGAGATCGGCCAGCGCCCCCGCGCGTGTGTCAAACCGCAAGTCAGCTTGCCGCTCCGCTTCATCCGGTCCATGGCACTTGAAGCAGGTATTCGAGATCAACGACCGAATGTCGCGATTGAAGTCGACCGGCTCCGCAGCCATGAGCGAATTCGCGGGACACATGACCGTGCCCACGGCCATCAGAACG
Organism: Planctomycetota bacterium; assembly: GCA_043718945.1. Lineage (GTDB taxonomy): Bacteria > Planctomycetota > Planctomycetia > Planctomycetales > Planctomycetaceae > TH-plancto1. Next base: position 13,928 of record JAYSUV010000172.1, on the reverse strand, counting down.
AACCATCGATAAGTCGGTGATGCTGGCATGACAGGCAAAGTCCCACAGGCAGGTTGTCCCGACGGTTGACCCGCCCAGACGCATCAAGGGAGTTTAACCTGTCGCGGGATGGGTTGCATCAGCGGGAGTGGAGAGAAGCTGCTGGGCAGTGAGTGTGTCTCAATCGTCGGTGCCCCGACCCCGAAGGGGTCACGCCCCATAGCCCAGGGTGGCCCGCGCAGCGGGAAACCCTGGGTCTGCGACCGATGACGCGAGTTCCAACCCCCACGGGGTTGCATCAGTTGGGGGACGCAACCCCGTTGGGGTGGATCAGTATTCCGCCTGATCCATCCAGGGTCTTCCGCTGCGCGGCCGACCAGGAAAACGGCATGATTTCCGTACGATCCAGAGCCGTCGCCATTCTTTGTCCCGCCAGGGACACTCGACAATAGCCCACCGATTTATCGGTGGGACCAATGAATCCCTGACATCCCCAGCCCCGGCAGGGGCGACAGAAACACGTAGCGCCGCACTGATCATCGCCAGCATCTGCCGTCCCTGACGGGACTCTTTCACTGGTCGAGATCAGCTCTCCCACCGTTGAAACGGTGGGCTATTCTCGGGAGTCCCTGGCGGGACTAAAGCAAGCGTTTTGGCAGGTCGCACTCGCATTGAAAGTCCAACGGGGAAGGAGTCCACAACCTCCGATCATATTCACTTCACTGGGGCGAAACTCCTGCTGAGCGGCGAGTCAGGGGCGAAGTATTCTTGTACGAGCGGCTCGTCAGGAACCTCATCCTCCCGATGGCGGCTACCCCACAATCATGCCTAGACATGACATTTAGAGTGGGCCTGACCCGCGAAATCATTAGGAAACGTGCGTTCCGTCAAGTCGCCTCAATGGTCAGTGACAGCGGGTGATTGGAGTAGCTCTATGATTCGCTCGAATAGCACAGCCCTTGGTTCTGCTGCTTTTCTCCCCTGCTTCTCATTACTGCCTGCAAAGTGTCTGTATTTCTCTACCATGAACTCAGCATCTTCTTGAGAGATTCCAGCTGCTTTGATTTCAGAAAGAGTGATTGATGAAGCCCTGTCTTTCGCCCCTTGCTCACCCTGGCCTGCATTAGCAGCTTTCGTTAAAAGAATAAACCGTTTCCGATGCTCATCACTATCCCATAGATTCATAAATTTCACTCCAAAATATTGCCAATTCTGTAATCCGTCGGGGTTTGGCAAGCCCCGACGTGACAAGTAAAATACGCGCAAAGCAATATACTGTATGTCCTTGCGGTAAACCGCCAGAATCCAAATAGTCGAAAGTTTCAAGTCGTCAGATCAGACTGATTTCCGTGCATCTATATTCTATCCGATCGCGAGTAATAAGTCAATGCTTATGTGACTGGATATCTTTTGGTAAATGCCTCTCCCCACAAGCGAAAGCGAAGGAGGAAGTCTGCGGTGAAGCAGGCCCCTGAGTTGTCCCCGGGCCGTTGCGCGGCGCAAGGTCGCGACTTTAGCTGTGAGGTCGCCAGACTCGCCTGCAGGGGGTTTCTGGTACGCGGCCCTTGCTGGCGCGGCGGGCTGGTCAGGAACTCCACTTTGCTCGTGCGGGGAAGCGTTTCGTGGGGACTGAAATCGGCTAACCTGGATTGTCAGCTTCGTTTTGCAGTCCTGCGAAGTTCTTGAGTAATTGCAGCCCGACCTTTTGGCTCTTCTCGGGGTGGAACTGCGTCGCGGTCAGGTTGCCTTGGGCGATCATGGCCACGAACGGACCGCCGTGGTCGCTGGTGGCGGCGATCACGCTCGGGTCGGTCGGGACGACGTGATAACTATGAACAAAGTAGACATGCGAACCGGGATCGATGCCGTTCAGGATCGGGTGAGCCTGCGGGAATGTCAGCGAGTTCCACCCCATGTGCGGGATCTTGAGGTTCGGCTGGGGAGCAAAGCGGATGACTTTGCCGGGGACGATTCCCAGCCCCTCGTGCTCGCCGTCCTCATAGCTCACGTCAAACAGTAACTGTAGTCCCAGACAGATGCCGAGGAATGGCTTGCCGCTGGCGACGGTATCACGGATGGCGGGGACAAAATCGAGCCGTTTCAACTCCGCGATCGCATCGCGAAAGGCTCCGACGCCCGGCAGGATGACGCGGTCAGCTGTGGCCAGATCACGGGGGTTGGCGGTGATGACGGCCTCGACCCCCAGATGCTCAAACGCCTTTTGGACACTGCGGAGATTGCCCATTCCGTAGTCGATAATGTGCAGCATGGGGTGGAGTTTTCAGTGGTCAGTTTTCAGTTCTCAGTGGTAGATGTCAGCCAGCCGAGTCTTCCACACTGACGACTGAGAACTGACGACTGACAACTCATTCAGGTTCAGGTCAGTGGCAATTGAACGGGCTTCTGCTGCTCGATGCTTTGCGAGACGGCTTCGGTGAACTCCATGTACTGGACGGCGTCGGCAAAAGTGGTGTACTGCACCGGTTCTTCGCCACGAATGGCACCGATGAACTCGGCTTCCACTCGCCAGCCGCCGCGGGTCTCGGGGGCGAGATCGAGTTCCTTGAGTTCACTATGGCTGTGGTAGCCCGCGAAGACTTTCTCTTTCGGACCCCCGAAAACGATCTTGATGGTGCCACGACTGCCGTACAGGTGAATTTGCTTTCCGGGTCCAAACAGTGTCGTCCCGCTCAAGTGGTACATCCCGCGAGCCCCATCGGGCGTCTGCGTCAGAATCTGCACACTGTCGGGCACGGTGCAGTTGCGGTAGCCGTTGGCAGCTGGGTCGGGACGCTCGGTCTCGAAGACGGCGGATTGAGCGAAGACACGGTTCGGAGCGGGAATCCAGCGGCTCAATGTCTCGTGCATGATCCCCAGAGTGAGGACATTCTTCCCGCTCAGATTCGAGTCCTGTCGCCAGTGAATCGGTCGCGAGTAATCCCAGAATTGGTCGTCCGCCCCGATGACCACGAATTCGCGGAGTTGGCCGATGAAGTTGTCGGTGAGCAGCTTTTGGACCTTAGCCCCGACCTCCAGTCCGAAGGGACTCGGGACAATCTGGGCGGTCAGCTGGGGGTGAGCCTGGGACGCAGCCAGCATTTGGCGGGCTTCGGCGAGGTCGCGGGCCATGCGGGCTTCGCACAGAACGTGTTTCCCCGCTGCGAGGGCGGCACATGTGACCTCGCAGTGCATGTTCGGCCACGTCCCGATCATGACGGCGTCGATATCGGGTGATGCGACCAGATCCTGCCACCGCTCAATGACTTGGGGAATTCCGAATTCCTTAGCCACTCGTTCCGCCGATGCGGTTGTCCGATTGGAAACGGAGACCAACTCCACGCCCTCGACGGCGCGGAATCCCGGAAGGTGGCGAACACGGGTGTTCGTTCCGGCTCCGACAATGCCGATTCGAACTCGCGGCTGCGACATGAACACGACCTCACTCAACGTTGACCCAGTGGAAGCCCTACAACGTAGCGAGGTGGGTGCAGAAAGTCGACCGTTCGGGGACTCCAGCAGGGGGGACTTCAGAAAGCCCCTCTCAGGCACCTACTGCTCGGGGTTCCCCTGAGTGAACATCCGTTTCACTTCCACGGCGTCCAGATCTCTCTTCCAGATCGCGATTTCGTCAATCCAGCCGTCGAAGCCACGGTTCCCCTTGCCGGGTTCCGAGCCTTCCCCGAGCCAGACCGGGAACGGGTTCTTCCCGGAATGAACGGTCCAGGGCATTTCAATGTCGAGGAATCCGTCCATGTAGATCTTCATCGAATTCGTTTGAGGTGAATTGACGCACACGATCTGATGCCAGCGAGTGTCATTCACCAAGTAGCTACCGTTCAATTCGTAGATTTTGTTGTCGGCAGTCGAGATGTGAAGTGCCAGGCGGTTCGTCTCATGGTTCCGATGCACGCGCCAGCCGCTGTCGCCCTTGGCGATCAGGGTTTGCCACATCTTGTCGAACTTGTCGATTTTGAACCAAATGGCAATCGTGAAGCGATCCTCCAGTTGCAGCTGTTCGGAATCCGCGGGGGAGATTTCGGCCCGATGGGTGACGCCAGCGGGATTGAAGCGGATCGATTTCTTGCCGGGGAAGCGACCGGCAGAGACCTTGGGGCCGACGAGTTTGAGGTCGAACTTCCCGAGGGTCGAGCGAGCTAAGTTGCTCACGATGTCGCCGGAGATGCTCGATTCATCAAAAGTGTAACAGACCAGCAACTCGGGATCGGACAAAGTCTTGAAGAGTGCGCCGCGCCATGCCTCTTCATTCGCGGACTCCTTGCTGATCAGAATGGGACGCGGCGACAGTTCTTTGGAGGGCACATGCTGCTGGCCCGATGGAGCCGCCGCCACCCCGGAGGCCGGGGCACTCTCCGGTCGCTGAATCGTTAGCGCCATGATGATCGGGGCCGTGGCGTTCTCGGAGTCCTTCACAAACTCGATCGACTCGATGACTTGCGATTGTTGGGGGATCAACCACAAGTATCGCAACTGCTTTTCATGGAGGTTAAACGCATGAATCGATCCGGGCACATCCTCCCGATGGATATAGTCGGCAAAGTGCGTCCCGTTCACGAAGCGGTGTTCTTCGGTCTGCCCGTCGGCATACTTCAATTTCGCTACCAACGTCGTGACCGGCTCGCGGACGGACGGATAGCAGTACCCCCCGACCCCGCTCAGCAGGTGAACCGCCTTGGCTTTTGTGTTCAACGAGACCTTGACATTGCGAGGCTTCCGCGGAGGCTGGGTGCCGCTGGTGCCATGCAGCATGAGGGCGTTTGGCTTCTGTCCACCCTGCGGATCGATCAGCTGGAACGGGACGTTCTCAACGGTTTTGGGCCCCCAATTGTCGAAGACCAGCGTTTCTGACAGGTTGGTTTCCTCATTAAACATGCCTTTGCTGGTCGTGGTGTTCGCCACGTTCGACAGCTCGATCGCCTGGTAGAAGGCCGCGTCCGTGGGGTTCTGCGGTTTGGCTAGCAGCGGGGCCGGAGCGGTGGTCGTCGCAGTGATGGCGGAGGGATGGGGGAGCGGCTGAGTGTACGGCTCGTCTGCTTTTCCCAATGCTCGCAGCGCGCTCGACCCGAGCCATGCAGCCAGCAACAAGCCCAGTAAAGAGCCCGCGACGGCCACGATCTCCCCGGTCGAGAGTCCCGTTTTTTTCTTAATCTTCTTCTTTTTCTTTCCCCGGACGAGCGAGGGCATCTCCATCGCCAGTTGGGTGTAGTCGTCACCCGACATCGTGAACTCATCCAGCACCGCTTCCGACGATCCCGCGCTGATCATCGACGTTTGTCGCAGCTTGCCCATTGACGAGGAGGCTCCGTCGGTCGAGGAGGCTGTGGGCTTGTCGACTTCGGGGCTACCGAGGGTCGGGACAGTGATGAGGTTGGCTTCGGGACTCTTACCGAGGAAGCCCTCGTAGACAGACCGTCGGTACTTGACAGCGTTCAGTTCATAGGGCGGCGATTTTGGTTCTGCAAAGGTCTTCAGAGCGGCGGCGACCTCTTGAGCCGACTGAAACCGCTGCTCCGGTTTCTTGGCCAGCATCTTGGCGATGACGGCTGCCAGCTCTGGCGGAATCCCCTTGACCAAATTGGCAATCGGCTCGGGATCGGTCGTCTGGTGCATCAACAGCTTTTGAGCGGTCGACTTATCCGGAAAGAGAATCCGCCCCGTCATGACCGAATAGAGCGTGGCCCCCAAACTATAGAGATCGGCTCGGGCATCGACGTTCTTGCTGTCGATCGCCTGCTCGGGGGCGATGTAGTCGACGGTGCCGAGTTGGTCCTGGTCAACGGTCAGAGAGTCGTCGGTCTTCTGGTCAAAGGCCGAGACGAGGCCCAGATCGAGGATCTTCACCTGACCACTGGAGTCGACCAGCAGGTTGCCGGGCTTGATGTCGCGATGGACGAGACCCGCCTTGTGGGCGTGCTCCAGACCTTCAGCGGCTTGTCGTCCATACTCGGCAGCTTGCCTCCACGGGATCGGACCGAATTTCTGGACAATCTTGGCGGTGTCCAAACCCTCGACATATTCCATCACGATATATGGCATGCCGTGTTCTTCGGCAAAGTCGAACGCCTGGATGATGTTCGGGTGCCGGAGAGTAGCGACCGCTTTGGCTTCACGCTTGAAGCGGGCCAAGGCTTGGGCATGAAGCTTCTTGTTCTTGTGCAGGCTGATCAGCTTGATCGCTACCAGCCGTTCCATCGAGAGCTGCTCCGATAGATAAACCCGACCCATGCCTCCCACGCCAAGTAGTTCCAGGATCTTGTACCGGGCGAGGTAGAAACCCTTGTACTTGCCCACCAGCAGCTGTTTGGCTTGGTACTCAGTAATCAACTGGTTCTTGAGCAGCGTGGTGGCCAGACGTTTCGGCTCGGTCTGCTGGTGCTGAGCCATTTGGGGGCGCAACTTCGAGATCAGCTCTGCGTCCAGCAGCTGGCTCTTCTCCAGCAGTTCGAAGAACTCCTGACCATTCGCGGGGGCCGCCATGACACCTGTCCTCAGCTGAGCAATGAATCGACGCCAGGCGAGAGAGGCAGACTCTCTGGCACACTGGCAAGTCTCATCGAGCTTACAGGCTGCTTGACACAAGTGTGCGAGAAAGAGGGATCGAGCTGGTTTCTCGCCGTGGCGAACTGGCAACGAGATCATTGCGTGGTGTGATCGTTACAACCGACACCATGTCGTGCGGGTAATTCGTGTATCCGAATTGCCACACTCAGGCAAAGTCAGTAAATGGTGAATCCTGGCTAGCCCGCAGCGCCAGCAAGGGCCGCGTGCCAAAACACGTGTTTAATAAAGACAACCGGTAGTCTCCGATTGTCGACTTATTGCTTTTAGAAAAAGGACACTCCGCGCTGAAGCTGACAGCCTGAAATCGACGGCCTGTGGCCCGTGCCTCGCCCGCCTCATCCCGAGTTGTCCGAGGCCGAGGATTCGTACACAGATTTCGCAGATCACCACAGATCCCAAGGGCGGAACGCCACCGATCACGCAAGGTCGCCGCCGCTGCCGCTTTCGAATCTGTGGAAATCTGAGTGATCTGTGTACGTATTCCTGGTTCTGCGGATGTGGATCGCTTAGGCGAGCGGCTGGTGAAAACCGACCCGCGAGACTTCCGAAGTCTCGGAAGACTTCGGAAGTCTTTTGGTACGCGAAGTCTGGCCGCTCGCCTTACGACGTGCGGCGGGGAATCTGGCACACTCTGGAAAGGCTGTCGGCTTCAGTGCGGAGTGTCGAAAAAGACGCCGATTTCTTGACAAAAGACAGACATGGTCGGCAGGTCGACTTCCAGCTCGAACGATCGGTTTCCGGCGAGCGGCGCTTGCTGGCGCAGCGCGCTGGCAATGCCAAAAGCCCAGGGGTAGCAACCCCCGGGCTTGGTGCGATGTCACATTCTCATCGATCCGTTCAGAATCAGTTCGGACCACCCACAGAGGCGATGAACTCGCGGGCGACTTCGCTGCGAATCCCCTGGTGAACGTCATAACGCTGGGTCCAATAGGTCAGTTCCTCAGCGGTCGGCTTGCGGTCCAGCAACAGCTCGTGAAGTTTCACCACGTACCGGGACTTGTCGCGGTCCACCTGGTTGAACACCTGGTTGTGAGCCAGCAGACTCGCCTCGACATCGGTCAGTGACTGACCCGAGCGAATCGAACTGAGCCAGGCTTCCATCTCACGCTGCGTTGGATTCCGTTCCAGGATCGTTTGGAACAGAGTTTCCAACTGCTCCTGGGTCACGTGCTGTTCCTGGTTCCCGTACTGCGGAGGATTCTGGACGACCGGGGCGTCGTAGCCACCCACGCGCTCCAACGCCACTGTCACGGGGCGATTCTGACCGTTCGTCAGATTCGTCAGCTGGTAATTTGAATTCGGGCTCGACTGAAACAGTGTCTGATTCCCCGCAGAGATCACGTACGCCGAGAGGACATAAGTCCGGTTGGGATCGATCAGAGCGGGGTCGTACTCGATCTCGAAGGGGATCGAGTTCTGGCGAATCTTCTCGACGGTCGTCCGCGCGACAATCGTCGTGGGGGCATTCACACGGGTTCGCTCACGCATTTCCACCACAGCCACAGCCCCCGCGGGCAGTGTCACGGCATCACGCCAGGACATCGTCCCGTTCAGCTTGCTGAGGCGGGAGTCGAGCTGGACAGGGAGGTTGGTCAGCGAGCGGGTGCGGTTGTCGAACACGAGCATGCTGACCCAGCCGTTTTTGTCGGCCAGACGCTCGAACTCGGTGCCGCAATCGTACAGTGTGCCGTTGACGTAACCGACCTGGAAGCCGTTCACAGAAAGGATGATGTCATCCTTCTCAAGTCCGGCTCGATTGGCAGACCCATTCTGGACGACCTGGACAATCTGCACACCGGTATTGGTGTCCTTCGAGTAGACGCCGAGCTTCCAGCGCGGCTGCTGCTGCGAGGGCTGCGGCTGCGGCTGAACGCCGGGGTTGATCTGCAGGTTCGGCGTGATTTTGGGAGCGACACGCAAGGTGTCGATCGATGCTGGGCGGGACGGGTTGTACTCGAACCGCGTCGGGTCCGGCACAATGACATTGCCCAGACGATCACGAGTCAGGTTCGTACTGACCTGCGTCGACGGGGCCGTGAAGCCGCCGGGCTGGACCAGGCGGGCCGCCGGATCATTGGACGCCGGGACAGTGGACGAGCGTCCGGTGTTGGAACTCAGTCGAGGATCGATGGACCAGGCGGTTTGAGCCACCAAGGTCAGTGAGGCTGCGATCGTCAGCCCTTTCAAAATGCTCCGCGTCATGGGGAGGACTCCTTCCAGGAATGTGTGTATGAGAGTGAGCGAATCTGGCGGTCCCGATCAGCCTTGATCGAGAGAAATCCGCCTTCCAATCACAGACAGCGTTGAGACATGAGATCAGTTCAAAGTGTTCAAACCGACCGCACTGAGTGCCGTCTTGGCGGGGGCCGCCGAGATCGGATGGAAGCCCGCCTTCACCACGTCTTCCTGCCCCGAGTGGCTAAACACATACTTCAGAAACTCGCTTTCGACCGCGGGAAGCGCCTTGTTCGGATCGTGATCGATGACGAACTGCAACGGACGGACCAGCGGGTAGGTTCCATGCTCATCGCCCAGGGAATCGAGGTCGTAAGGAGCTTCTCCGGTCTTGCCGGAGATCGACACCGCCTTGAGGCCAGAGATCTGATACATCTCGCCCGCGAACCCGATCGCGGCCTGATCGGCTTGAATCGCCTTCACCAGAGCCAGGTTGTCTTTCTCTTCAGTCATCCCCGCGCGGAACTCACCGCCGTGGAGAACCAAGGACTGAAAGAACACCTGCGAACCAGTCGTGGCCGAGCGGCCCTTCAGCGCGATCGGCTGGGCAGCTAGATCACCCGTCGCCCCGGCGGCTCCCCACGTCGAAATCTCTTTCGCTTCGCCCCGCTTCAGGCTCTTCGAGAAAATGGCGTCGACTTGGGCCAGCGTCAGGCTCTCGATCGGATTGCATTCGTGGACATAGATCCCGATGCGCTCCAGTGTCGGTACGACCAGCTTGGGGGCGTAACCCTTCTTCTCAGTAAAGGCGGCGATTTCCTCCGGAGTCGCTTCGTAGCTCAACAGTCCGATGGTGGCTTCGCCAGCCATCACGGCAGGCATCGCATTCGCAGCCCCCTTCACCGTGATCGTAATCTCAACATTCGGATAGAACTGCTTGAAGCGGTCCTTCCATGCAGCTGCGACCTGCGCCATCGTGTCTGAACCGACCAGCACGATCTTGCCTTCGAGCTTGTCGATGGGGCGATAGGCTGGCAGTTGCGGGTCTAGAAATTCTTCTGCCATCACCGAGGCACCCGCTGCCAGCAGTGTCCAGGCCATCATCGAGCACAACACAGATTTCCGCATGTTTCCCTCCCTGAATTGCGAGTACGTCCGCTGCCTCAGCGGGTCCACACTCGGCGTTGATTCCGTTCCGTTCGCCTCATTGGAACGAGAGATGTGTCATCCCCTGACACTCCACACGTTCACACTACTGATCCAGTGATTGCCTCGCTTGAAACCTCATCCAAGAGGTCCCAGCGAAGAGACTCTCGACCAGCGCGCGGAGTATACGGCAGTTTTTGCCGATGACTCAAGAGGAGTTTCGGGAAGCTCTGGAAGTCTCCGAGCTTTCAAGGTGAGTGTTCCCTGATGACACGACTGGTTTTGTCCCGCCTGGGACACCCGACAATAGCCCACCGTTTCAACGGTGGGAGAGTACCGCAGACAAACCGATAAGTCCCGTCACGGACGGCAGAAGCCTGCGAAATGGTGGGGACGTAACAGGTGGCATGAGGCTATCGAGCAAGTGTCTGTCGCCCCTGCCGGGGCTGTGTCGGGGAGCGATTCGTGATCCCACCGCTGAAGCGGTGGGCTATTGTCGGGTGTCCCTGGCGGGACAAAGAACGGAAACCGTGGCCTCTGGTCCGGATGATCCATGTAGTTTTACAGCTTGGAAGCATTGGGCCATGCAGTCTCACATGCTCTAGCGAGTCAACCCCTGACGTGCCTGTTCGACAAAGGTCGCGGCGTCGGGGTCGGAGGAATAGAGGTCAATCACGCTCTGCCACAGGGATCGAGCCCGTGCGGTTTGCCCCGCTTGGCTCAGCGTCGCGGCCCGCTCCAGCGACCGTTTGACTAAACTGTACGACTCAGAACCGATGCTCTGGTCGTTCAGTTCATCCAGCAGATCGGCGGACAGAGCATGCAGATCAGCTGCCTCCGGGTCGCCCTCTGTCAGCTGCGACAGTCCGAGTAGCACTCGTTTGGCTTCCTCGTCCTGCCCCAGACTCCTCAGCTGAACGGCCTTCTGGAGCAGTCGTTCGCCATCGGTCTCGGCATCTCGGGTGGCCCATGTCCCGCGACGACCGAGGAGCGACTTGCGGAGTTCGTACAAGCGGATTTTATCGAGGTAGGGCTCGACCTCTGGTCCCCAGCGTTTGGGGTCTTTCTCCATGAGCGGATCAAAGACCTCGCGTTTCGCCCGCTCCCAGTCTGGTCCGGGTTCACGGGCCATCAGGGCTTGCCCTTGTGCCAGCAGAACCTCTGGTGTCGGCAGCCGGTTGTTCCACCAAAACACTCCACCCACGACGATCGCCACGAGTGCGGCAATCAAGAACCAGGCGCTATCCAAGACCCGCTCGATCGGCGTCTGGGTGTTGGTCTTCTCGACATGCGCTTTCATCAGCTCGCGCATCGCGACGCCCGCTGCTTCGGGATCGTTATGTTTCCCATCGGCAGCCAGCGTCTCGTCGTTTCCATCAATGTTCTCGAACTCAAACGTCCCCGACTCGGAATTCTGCGTCAGCTCGACCTTCTTCGGGATCTCCTGCAATCGCAGCTGGAGGACGTACGCATCGGGATATCGATTGTCGGGGTTCTTTTCGAGGCACTTGCAGACAACCTCGTCGAGCCAATGCGGGATCTCGGGGACGATGCGGCGCGGGCTGTCGAACTGGCCGTACTTGTGTTTCTGCGCGATGTCGAGAGCCGACTTTCCGGTGAACGGCGGGCGACCCGTCAGCATCACATACATCACCGCCCCGAGCGAGTAGATGTCGCTGCGTTTGTCGACTCGCCGTCCCTGGGCCTGCTCCGGAGACATGTATTCCACGGTGCCAATAACGCCGCCCGTGGCTGTCAGCTGATCCCCGGCGAAGACATGGGCCACTCCGAAATCGGTCAGCTTGCACAGGCCATGCTTATCGAGCAGCAGGTTCGAGGGCTTCAGATCGCGATGCACGATCCCGGTGTTATGAGCGGCCTTGAGTGCCTTGCAGATCTGGCTGGCGAGTTCGATCACCTCTCGCCAACCGATGCGTTTCTCCCGCATGATCCGGTCGGTGAGGGTTTCGCCATCGACGAATTCCATCGTGTAGTAGTAGGTGCCCTCCCACTCGCCACTATCATACATTTGGACGACGTTCTCGCCGGTCACGCGCTGCATCGCCTCGATCTCGCGGGCGAAGCGGGCGACGAATCCCTCCTCGCGAGCCATGCTCGCGGGGAGAACCTTGATCGCCACGAGCTGTCCGGTCTGCTCGTGCCGCCCGAGGTAGACCGTGCCCATGCCTCCCTGGCCCAGCTTGCGCTCGATCTTGTAATCTCCGATCCGCTCCGGCAGCGGAGCGGGCGAGGAGGACGGGCGATCGACTGGCGGCATGAAACACTCCCGATCGACCGTTGAGGCAGTGGAGCAGACATTTCTGTCTCCCCGCGATTGTCTCGAATTCATGTCCCCCACAGGCAGACAAGAATGTCTGCCCTGACAACAGTCTACGGATCACTCGATGTCTTCAGCAATTCTACTCATCGCCCACGGCAGCCGCCGCGCCGCTGCGAACACGGATTTGGTGCGACTCGCCGAGACGGTCCGCACTCGCAGGCCGGATGAGATTGTCGAGATCGCGTACCTCGAACTGACCGAGCCCACCATCCCGCAAGGAGCCGCCCGTTGTGTCGAACGCGGGGCCACACACGTCCGGATGTCGCCGTTCTTTCTCTCGGCGGGCACGCACATCGCCGAAGATCTCACCGGTTTCCAAACCGAATTCAACGCCCAGTTCCCCGGCGTTCGGTTTCAACTCTGTCCGCCGCTGGGCCTGCACCCGCTACTGGTCGAGGCACTGTTGGAGCGGATGAGTGAGGAGTGGAACGAACAGCCTCACTGAACGAAGAGGGGCAACGCTCAGGCCGGTGATCGTTCTGCCCCGACCAGGGCGATCGCTTTTTAAGTCGCGTGGGCTAAAGCTCACGCGACTCGCGTGATCTTCAAATAGGCGATTGCCCGACTGCCCCGACAGCTTCCCCTTGCAAAACCTCAGTCGCATCCATCATTATTGATGGCTGGGTGTTCGTCATGTCGACATGAAAGATGACACTCGTTCGCAAGCGGCCAGTGATTCCGGGAACCAGCCATGTTGAACTTTCAGTCGGGATCATCGAGTCGCAACTGCCAGGGGCACTCCAGGCGGGCGGCGTTACAGGCCGGGTTTCTTGGGCTGGCCGGGCTGACGATGGGCGACCTGCTGAAGTTGCAGGCTGCGGGGCTGGCGAAGAAAACTGACCGTTCGGTGGTACTCTTCTGGCTGGACGGCGGGCCGAGTCAGCTGGAATCCTATGACCCCAAGCCCGAGGCTCCGTTGGAGAATCGCGGGCCGAAGCTCGCCATCCAGACCGCGCTGCCCGGCACCTTTTTCTGCGAAACGCTCCCGAAGCAGGCGGCCCTCGCCGACAAGATGGCGATCATCCGCTCGGTCAAACACGGGACCGGAGACCACTTCGCAGCGGGGCACTGGATGCTGACCGGGCGGTTCGGGGCTACCTCCGTGAATAAGGAGACCAAGTATCCAGGCCTGGGAGCCTGCGTGGCCAGAGCGATCGGACCTCGCGTGTCAGGACTTCCCGCGAACGTCGGATTGCCAGCTGCGGAGAGTATCTATCTGTTTCCGGGTTATCACGGCGCGGCGTACTTGGGGAATGCTTACAACCCGTTCGATGTCGACACCGAGATCAAGTATCTGTCGCATACGAGCGGCAACGAGATCGGCAAGCCGAGGTGCCTGAGCGGTGGGGCGACGATTGATCTCGACCGGGCGAACTCGCGGGGATCGCTGCTGACTTCGCTCGACCGCGTCAGACGCGACATCGACCAGCGCGGGGTGATGGGCTCGGTCGACAGCTGCCAGCAGCAGGCGTACTCGATGTTGTTCAGCGGGGATGCGGTGAACGCCTTCGACATCTCGAAGGAGCCTGCGGCCGTCGCCGAGCGTTACGGCAAGAACCCTTGGGCACGGTACACGCTGATGGCTCGCCGACTGGTGGAAGCGGGCGTGCCGTTTGTGACCGTCGACATGCCGCACTGGGATCATCACTCCCAGTTGGACGCCCACTGCAACAACATGCGGGCGATGGACCACTGCGTCGGGACGCTG
>JAYSUV010000171.1:0-1996 GCA_043718945.1 Planctomycetota bacterium | reverse complement strand
TTCGGCTGGGGCTACAAAGTACGAGTTACTCCGATTCTCGCGATGGGTTTCGAGTCTGCCTGGGCGTGCCACGGCGACATTGAGCGGCAGGGTGGCCGGGTCTGAAGGCTTTGCGTAAGGCCTGGTCCGCGAACGAGTTCACGCTACATTAGGGCCATCCGAAAAGCCTTCAGACCCGGCCACTCGGCCGCTGCATCACTGTGGTTGCCCCCGTGGTGCTGTTGAGCGAAACTTACGACCGTTGAGCATTGCTCCGAGCCATGTGTAACGCACACCGAACTCGTAGACCACCAGCAGCCCTGCGGTGACTGCCACGACGATCATCATCCACTTGACACCGGGGGGAACCTCCCAAGCTCGCACGAAGTATTGCCCGGCAATCACCAGTGGCAAGTGTGTCAAGTACAGCCAATACGAAGCATCCGACAGGTATCGGACCGCTGGGCGAGGTTGGGAGAGGTACTGCCGGAACATCCCCAGGCATCCCCAGATCATGAGCCATGTGAAGCCGATCTGCGGCAATGATGTCAAAGCGGGCTGCCCCATGGTGACCAGAGCCATCGGGAAGCAGACCGAAAGGGCGATCGACAGAGCCCACGCCCATCGATGTCCGACTCGACCGGTGGCATCATCGGCCTCATGATACATCGCTCCGTACACAAAGAAGACCGCGTAATAGAACAAGACGTGAGGCTGCGGCAAGACCCCCGATGATGTGTCAGGCCCAAACGAGGGGGCGTAAGTCCCCATCAAGAGTTGGGGAATGAGCGTCAGTGGGAACAGCCATAGCATTCGCATGGGCGAGAGTACGGCGTTCCTCAACCGGGCACTCTGCGGGATGCGTTTCAGCAGTGGGATCACCAGCACAAACACGCCCACCAACCAGCACAGGAACCAGAGAAACCACAGGTGCATCAGACTATCGCCCAGAAACAAGTGGACCGGGGCATGACCCTGTCGCCAGGTCACCAGCCAACGATCGGATGTGAGCCAGGCGGCGTATGCGGTTCGAAACTTCCCGATGGGGGCTTCCAGAGCCGGTAGCAGAACTGGTAGTGCCGATTGTAACCGTGAGGCGGGGAGTAGTTCCCGGCATTGCTCGCGGCCCGCTTCGATCTCGTCATAGGCCCGGATGGTCACCCCGATCTCTCGGCAGATCGATTCCGTGATCGCTCGATCCGCTAACAGAACATCGGCGGGATCGCGTCCAGCATGATTGAGAGCTGTCAGGTTGGCTCCGCGATCCTTGAGGAGCTTCAGGTGTTCGGGGTAACCCAGAAAGACGGCCGCATGGGCCGGTGTCGAGCCATCGGAGTTGGCCCCATCGATCCCTGCTCCCCGATCAAGCAGGTTTCGAGTGGTCTCCAAATCCCCTGTCAGCACAGCCCAGGAGAGCATCGTAATTCCGACCGAATCGCGAGCGTTCACGTCGAACTTCTCAGCCAGCGCGGCATCGATCCGCGTCCGGTCCTGGTCCTTGAGTGCATCAACGAGCCGCTCGACCGGGGTCTCGGGAACCTTGGCCGTTGCCGATTCCGCAGCTGCCGAACTCTTCATGGCCCAATTCGAAACCCAGTGCATCACTGGAATGATCGTCAGCATCCCCAGCAGGCAAGGCACAAGCACCCGCAATGCCCGATGTCGCAACAGCGCCCCGACCCCGTGTCGCCGCCACAGCATCGCCGTGAAGAAGCCACTGACCACAAAGAACAGCGGCATCCGAAACCCATGCACGATCAAAAAGAAGGGCACGAACACCCCGGTCTGCTGGGTATCCTGCACGATCCACGGGAATGGCAGAAATGAAAGAGCGGCATGCAGCCCAATCCCCAGCAGCATGGCAAACCCACGCAATGCATCCAAGTCATGACGACGGGGGAGACTGGTGGGACGCGTCTGATTGGCCGTAGTCATGGAGCGTATGATTCCCGGAGGAGTATGCAGCGATTCGCCACCTCCCCGAAGTCGGGCGAACTCAGATGGCACTTGATTCGAC
>JAYSUV010000018.1:0-21022 GCA_043718945.1 Planctomycetota bacterium | reverse complement strand
ATTGGTTTTAGAGAGCAGGCATGGAATTGTTGTTCATTTTCAACGTCCAAATTTCGAATTTCCTGTAGAAACAGCCAGATTTAGATGCGGAGGCCCTGGCTGAACTCCAACTGCAAGTACGAGGGTCGGTTTGCAAGAGGGGGCGTTTTGGCACGCGGCGAAGCGGAGCTTCGGGGATATGCGGTCCCAAGCCGGAGCTTGGGACCGAGTTTCAATTTATTGATCGCTCCGCCCCGTCACACGCGGGACTGAAATTGTTAATGGATTCACACAACGACTTCAAAGCAGAACCATCCATGGCGACGCATCCTGGCAGGGGAAATCACCGCGCCATCCTTGACGCGGTGCCCCCCATATACGCCAGCCACACGCCGCATGGACAGTGCAGGCTGCCAGTTATGATGCGTACCGCCTGTGGTGAGTGCCGGCTTTCACACGGGCTGCCATACCGACCACATTGAAAGTACCAAGAGACGCAACTCATTAATTCGTGCGATTTACGGCGTCTCCATCACCGGGGAAACCGGCTAGCGGTGAGCTGCACTTCGTCTCGATACCCCAGAGCATCGACATCGCAGGCAAATGCCGGACAGACCTCCGTGGCTAGCAATTCCCCTTGAACAACTCCCTCCTCGTCTCGCCCTGCACCTTGAAACCGATACAAATCCTGGAACACGTACTGGCCATCCCCGTTGAGTCCGAGACATTCACTAATCGTGATGACGCGTCGACTTCCATCCGCCATTCGAGAGAGCTGTACGACGAGGTGAATCGCGGAGGCCACCTGAGTCCGAGCCACTTGCGCGGGCAGCGAAACATCACTCATCAGGCAGAGCGTTTCCAATCGCACGGCCGCATCGCGCGCGGTATTGGCATGCACCGTCGACAGAGATCCCGAGTGGCCGGAAATCATCGACTGAATCAGGTCCAGCGCTTCCCCACGACGGATTTCCCCAACGACAATGCGGTCGGGACGCATCCGTAGAGAATCCACAAATAGATCTCGAATCGTCACCGCGCCGCGTCCATATTGGTCGGGTGGCTGGGCCTCTAAGTAAATCGTGTGTGGTTGTCCCAATTGAAGTTCCGACGTGTCTTCAATCACCACGATCCGCTCAGTCTCGGGAACTTCAGCGGACAGGGCGTTGAGCATCGACGTCTTGCCAGTCCCCGTCCCCCCCGAGACGACGATGTTTCGATGCAGCAAAACAGCAATTCGCAAGAACTCCCGAGCCTCGTCGGTGAGGCTTTTTCGATCAACCAACTTGGAGAGGCTGAATGTGGACTTCTGGAATCGGCGGATGGAGATACACACGCCCGTACGTGAACAGGGGGGCACAATGACATGGACGCGAGATCCATCAGGTAGCCGGGCATCCATGCTGTGTTGACCGGGCCCCACTGTTCGTCCCACGTATTCCCCGATATTCCGGGCCGCAGCCATCAGGTGCCCCGAGTCAGGAAACTTGAGATCCGACAGTTGCAATCGCCCGGCCCGCTCAAAATAAATTTGCTGAGGACCATTGATCAGAATCTCGGAGACGGACGGATCATCGAGCAGCGGGAGAACAGGGTGGAGAAAATGCCGGATTGACCGATCGTATATCTCATTCGACTCCATGTGACACCCACAAAGTACTCACTCTCTGACATCGTGGCTAATGCGTGATGCTAGTTGCGACCGAGGAAAAGTTCAATGCACCACAGGTGACGTGTCTGGCCAAGTACTATGTCGCCCTGCCCCAGGCTGTGTGGATTCTGCCGCGAGGCGGTGTTTGGTCACTCCGGGGACTCACGGAGGGTTGGTCATGGCGAAGCGAGTGGACGTGTCGGCGGAGCGATTGAAGGTCGAGATATTGGCGACGTTTGAGGCGACGATGGTGTGTGCGTCCCAATCGTCGGTAGCTACCCGCAGACCACAGGGGACCAGAAGAATTCCGTTTCATCCGACTATTTTTTTGGGGGGGGCCCTTAACCGGGTGGATATTTCCTAAAGCATCCCTCCGATGTCCAATGGTTGCAAGGGAGATAGCTCGATCTGCTGCAATACCCCGCTAGGAGAAGCGGAGGCCGGCTCTGCGGGGAAGCCGCCGGCCAAGGAATCTCCTGGTCTCCGAGGCGCCCAGGGCGTGTTAGCCTCTGGTCGAAGTTCTCGGCCAGGGGCCTCTTCGAGTCCCGGCAAAGGCCGCATGGGAGCTATGCCTCCCGAAATCCATAACCGTCAGGCAATCCGAAATCCCCCCCTATAGTCGGAGGAACCGGAATTCCCCCTGACCCCGGTGAGCGGAGGGGCAGCGAGGAGGAGAGAGGCGTTTTTCGGGATGGGGGCAGGGGGCGGCGGTTATGGGTGGCGGGGTGGGGGCCGGGGCGGGGTTGGAGCAGGGTCAGGAGGGTGCGGAGGTTGAACGCGATCGTCAGCCAGTTCCATTCGATGCGGACCTGCTTCAAGCCGCGCAGCAGGAACCCTCGCGCTCCGAAGTGGTGCTTGATTTGGGCGAAGGAGCGTTCGCCGCGATAGCGACGCGCAGCGTACTTTTGTTTGGCCTCGGGAGTGGCCATGAGCTGGGCCTGCGCTTCGATCAAGTCGTCGTGTGGGTAGCGGTTGATCTCGCGGTGATCGGCCTTTGCGCTCAGGCACTTCGCGCGGAGAGGGCAGTCGGCACAGGCACTGGTGGACGCGGCAGAGTGAGTGCAGATTTGTGCTCCAGGCAAGTCGGCAGCTACCAGGTTCTGCCCCCTCTCCCCCACATTCGGTGTGGCCCCCGGAGTGGACTCCATTGTGGGGGAGAGGGTTGGGGTGAGGGGGCCATACCGCTCGCTCTGCCCCCCCCAACCCTGGTCTGATGAAACGGCGTTTGTCACACTTCCAGTTTCGTGAATCACTGGTGCCCCCGCGCCACTCACCGCATGGTCCTGACTTCCCTCGTCTCGACCGACCGCAGACCAGCCTCTTCAATCTGTGAAAATCTGTGCCATCTGTGGACAAACTCCAGTCTCTGAAACGGGTTGACGGAAGAGGAATCGGTCCACAGATTTCACAGATTGGCACAGATTGAAGAACTCCACCAACGGGCGAATTTGGTCGCGAGGGAAGGGCGATGGGCTCACAAAACGTCACTCACCCAGAGGCCCGCGACTGCCCAGGATTCGCACGTTTCATCAGGCCAGGGCCGGGGTGAGGGGGCCATATCGCCCGTTCTGACCCCTCACCCCGGCCCTCTCCCCCACGGTGGAGTCCACTCCGAAAGCCGTGCCGTTAGTGGGGGAGAGGGAGCAGAGTTGACGGAGTCCCGCCCATTGGTGAATGCACTCACGCGAGCCTCGGGATCGGTCAGCGGGAGGTGCTGGGGGACTGTCTCGCCCGCCTCTTTCACACGTTCGACCTCGGCCATCGCGGCGGCGAGAGCTGCCATCTGCCGCTAGATCTTCGCCAGTTGTTTCGCGATCGTGGCGGGGTCGAGCTGCTCTCCGTTCGCCTGGCCCACGAGCCGTTCCTCGGCGTCATCGGCGGCGTCCTGAGCCTCCGCTTTCGCTGGCATCTCGGCGAACTTCGCAGCCAAAGCAACCCGCGCTTCGACTAGGGCCGCCACCTTCCGCGTTCCACTCCGCCGACAGTTCGCCTTCATCTGCGTCCCGTCGAACGCCAACTGCGAGAGGGTCACATGCCCCAACTCGCGAGCCACCAAACCGATCTGCACGAACAGGTTCTTGAGCGCCTCGGGATGCCGCTTCCGAAACGTACTCAGCGTCGTATGATCGATCACCCGCCCTTCGGCCAACCACCGAAAATCAAGCCGCACCAACAGCGCCTCTTCCAGCGCCCGACTCGACCGGATCCGCGTCAACAACCCATACAACAAAACGCTCGCCAACACCTCCGGATGAATCGGCGGCTGCCCCCGATTCAGGTCATACCCCGCCTCCCACGGCGACCAATCGATCCGCGCCAGGATCTCATCGAGCAACCGCGCGGGATGCCCCGCCGCCAACACCTCGTCCAGCCGCGTTGCAAACAACACCCTCTGCCCCCTCCCCTGCGGAGCCTTCGCCTAATACTCCACAATCCCCTCCCCTCCACGAACCGTCCCTGCCGTTCCCAGATGTACGGAAATTAAAAATAAAATAGCAGGCCGTGACGCGGTAGGGGCAGCGAAAGCGACCTATTCCGTGGTTTCCCTCGCTGACGCCTCGGTGAGCTAAAGCGATTGGGCACTAGTCGCCGGTTCTGCGGCCAGCAGAAGGCCCGGGGAACCTGCGGCTAGCGCCGTTCCGCTCAGTAATGACTGCGGCGAGTATGACACTCACCCCACCAGCAGAGCTCCGGCAGGAGTGTGTTCCGCCAGATCGGCGATCATGTCGCGTGTCGCCTGTTCCACAGCCTGTTCCCAGTCCTTGGGGGCAAAGCGGTTTTTAAACTCTGGGCGGCTGGCGGCGAAGATGATCCCTCGCGAACTGTTGATCAGTGCCCCAGTGCCATCGGCATGGAAGGCACTCGCCACATCTGCCGAGGTGCCGCCTTGGCTTCCATAACCGGGGATCAACAGCGGCACGTGCGGCATCCGCATTCGCAATTGAGCCAGTTGCTCCGGGTGGGTCGCTCCGACCACTGCACCGATGCTCCCGTCGTGTTCGCCCGCAGTCGCCGAGGCGAGGGCCAGTTGCTCGACCACATCGGCAAGGCACTCGCTCACGGATGTCCCCTCGGTCAGGCGATCCTGCAACATCCCCGAGCCGGGATTGCTGGTCTTCACCAGGATGTACAGTCCCGCACGGCGAGCGACCGCCGTCTTCACGAACGGATCAAGCGTGTCCCGCCCGAGGAACGGATTGATCGTCAGACAGTCCGACGGCCACGCAGCTGCCTCCGGATCGTCTCCCGCCAGCCAAGCTGCGGCATACCCCTCCGCGGTCGATCCGATGTCCCCGCGTTTGGCGTCGGCGATGACAATCAGTCCACGCTTGCGAGCGTGCCGCATGACGGTGTTGAGAGCCTCCATCCCGTCCGGCCCGCACTCCTCGAAGAAGGCGACCTGCGGCTTCACGGCGGGAACCAGCGGAGCAACCACGTCGATGATCCGGACGCAGAACTCCTCGTAAGCGGTCGCCATTTGCAGACGCTTGTCGGATGACGCCTGCCGAGCCCGCTCGATGATTTCAGCGGGCAGCTGATCCATGCGCGGGTCGAGTCCCACGAGGGCCGGGGTCTTTTTGAGGCGGATCGCGGCATTCAGTCGTTCGATGTAAGTGGGCATGCGGGGATTGTGGCAGAGCGGGCCGGGAATGGGAATAAACCGGGCGAGGATCGAGCGAAGGTGTACGTCAAAAAAGTCGGCAGCGGCTCTGTCCTGCCCCCTCTCCCCCGCGATTGACCGGGATTTCGTGTGACGCGTATTTCGGGGGAGAGGGTTGGGAGGAGGGGGCCACACCGCTCGCTCTGTGCCCCTCACCCCGGCCCTCTCCCCACAGCCATGCCCACTCGAAAAGTCTCGCCGCCAGTGGGGAGAGGGAGCGGAGGTGGACGGTGCAGACTTTGCTGATGCCCCCCTAGGCGAAGGCGACTCGCTCAGCGCGTTCTCGCCCTCAGAGTGGCAGTCTCACTCGGCCAGTTGCTGCGGCCCGAGTTCTTCCAGCACGATGTCGGAGAACCAGGCGGGCTCGTCGCTCTTGGCTCCGCTGGCGGGTTCAGCGGCCAGGAAGAACTCGGGCGTCTGGATATACCTGGGAGCCGGGCAGACCCCGACCTCGTCCCCATTCAGGAAGACCCAGGCGTTCCCTCCGTGCTGTTCGAGCTTGATCTCGTACCGCTGGTTTCCAGTTGGCAAGTCGCGAGTCGCTGAGGTGACCACAAGTGGTCCGTGAAAGGCGTCTCGGGTGCCGAGGGACAGCTGCCCTTGGGCGAGTCTCACGACATAGCGACTGGCACTCTTTCTTTCCCCCTCGCTGTTCAAGGCCCATTGCACCTCGACAGCTCCGGCATTGTGAGGGTCGACGAGGACGACGAGTCGAAACCCATAAAGTGGGACGACTTGGCCTTCGAGGGGTCGCAAGAAGGGGAAGCTGATGGCCCCATGACTCCCCGCCAGAATCGTGGCCCCCTCGCCGTCTTTGACTCCGGGAATCCAAGTTCCTCGTTCGACCTTCCACCCTGTGAGCGTTCGTCCGTCGTAGCACTCTGTCGCCCAGCCGGTCGGCTGCCAGTTGGGGACGGCGGCATCTGGCTGCGGTGCGGGGGGCCAGGCGATCCACGCGATCCCCACTGCCATGACCGTGATCAGCACACCGCCGATGATCCACGCTCGCCGCCCGAGTTGCCGAGGTGCTGTGGGCCTCACAACGGGCTCGGGGATCCTGATCGCGAGTGGGGAGTCGAGCGTCGCGGCCAGTTCTGGCACACTGGCGAACGCTCTGGAGTGGACGACTGGCGGGTGCGAAGGCCGCACCGTCTGGCCAGGAATGGCCACGACCTGCGTCTGGGAATATCGATCCAGCGGCGAATCGGTGGGCGTCGTCCCCGCCGATGAGGGAGCTGGCTCCTCCCCATGATCTCGCTCCGGCGGCAGCTTCGGCAACACCTCGTCAATCCGCTGAAGAATCGCTTGATAGTCGCCCTGTCGCTGGTCGACTTCTCGCGTCATCAACCACGCCACAAGAGTGACACTCTCCGAGGACAGGTCCGCTCGCAGCGTCTCAATTGGTTGCGGTTCGCCGTAGAGTTTTTGGCCGTAGATTTGGGACATCGAGAGTCCCTCAAACGGCGACTGGCCGGTCAGCAAGTAGTACGCCGTCCCTCCCACGGCATAGATATCCGCCCGGTGATCAACGCGGGATCCCTTGAGCTGTTCCGGGGCCATGTAGATGGGGCTGCCGAGGGTGGTGTTCTCATTAGTGAGGCGGGTCGACTGGACACTCGCATCCTGCAACAGCGCCAGCCCGAAGTCGGCGACCTTGAGCAGCGGGACGCCCGGCGGCATCGAGAACCCGACCGGCGGCGGTACGAGTAGCAGATTCGAAGGCTTGATGTCGCGGTGGATGACTCCGGCTGCTGCAGCATGGGCCAGACCGGCGACGGCCTGCCGGATCAGGCACCAGACGACTCGTTCGCTGGGGACTCGGGTCTCTCGCCATTGTTCAGCATCCTGCCCATCCAGGAACTCCATGGCGAGGGCATAGCGCCCTCCGGCCCGACTGAAGTCGTAAGCGGTGACGAGATGTGGGTGGACTAGCCGACCGATGGTTTGAGCCTCTTGTTCGAAGCGTTGCAGTGAGATCGGGTTCGCATCGGGGCCGACAAGGATGGTCTTCAGTGCGACCGTCCGATTGAAGGCCAACTGGCGAGCCTTGTAGACCACCCCCATGCCGCCATGCCCCAGATGCGACAGCAGTTCATACCCCGGCACCTGATCGCAAGGATGCTGTAACGCCTGAATGATTCCGATCACTGCCTGGTTGAGGGCGGTATGGTCGCGAGCTGTCTGTTCGGCGGACCAGCCCCGCGACCGAGCGGCCTCGATCGCATCGAGAGCAATGGCCTCGGTCACGAGTCGCTCGCGAACCGCGATTGTCCAGAAGTCGTCGAGCGGAGGAGACATGGGCCGCGCTGGTCTTAACGGAGGAAGAGGGCGAACGATGCCCGCGTGTCGAACGACTTGGCTCGAATCACTTCGGCGAAGCGGCGAGTTGCAGCTGATCCAACTGTCCCAGAATGGCCTTCACCGAGGGGCGATCGGCCAGCGACTCCCCGACATAGGCGAACCGGACCGCCCCCTCGGAATCGAGTATGAAGGTGGCGGGCTTCGAGAGGTCTTTGCGAATGCCCAGGATGTCGACGGCCTTCAAGCCGACATCGAGGACAAACGGAAACGGGGGCTCCTGGTCCTTGGTCGCTGCGTTAAGTTCATTGACCTTGGCCATGAACTCCGCCCGTCGGGGGGTGTCTTTCTCTGCTTCGAGCGGGTAGATCACGACCACCTCCGCATGGCGTTTCTGGAGTTCCGCGTAGTTCGAAATCAGGCCCGCTGTCTGTGTGGAGCAATACGGACAAATCGCTCCGGAATACCCGCGAGCAAATATCACCACCAGATTTCGCCCTGCTGCCATCTCGCTCAGGGTCGAGGTGCCGCCGGCCTTGAGGCTCAAAGGCACCGAGGCAAAGTCTGTCGCAGGGGCTACCTGGCTGGCCACTGCGTCCTTGAACTCGATTTCCCCGTCAGCCACTTCATAGGGGTTGTTGTATTTGGCATTGCTGGGTGGCAGGGCGTACCTGTTCGTCGGTTGCCCAGGCGGACCTTGTGGCCCACAACCCGACCAGATCCCGATGAGTAACATGCCAGCGATGCGGAATGGAGATCGTGACATGACTGCTCCCTGAGCGAGTGACAACGGACAACTCGTCGGGATGTTACTCGGGAATGACATCCGCCTAAAGAGTGGTGTTCTGGCCTGATGAAACGAGCGAATCCTGGGCAATCTCGGGCCTCTCGGTGAGTGACGTTTTGTGAGCCCATCGCCCTTCCCTCGCGACCAGAATCGCCCGCAGGTGGAGTTCTTCAATCTGTGAAAATCTGCGTAATCTGTGGACCGATTCCTCTTCCGTCAACCCGTTTCAGAGACTGGAGTTTGTCCACAGATTACGCAGATTTTCGCAGATTGAAGAGGCTGGCAGTGGTCAGTCGAGACGGGGGCAGTCAGGACCATGCGGTGAGCAGCTGGGTGGGGGCGGCGCGGAGTCTGGCCTGCTGAAATTTGGCGAGGGGGCACCGGCGATTCACGAAACTGGAGGTGCGACAAACGTCGTTTCATCAGTCCAGTACTGCTCTGTCTTCGCTTCGACGGGGGGGCATATACAGCCTGGACGAGAGGGCGAGGTCCAGCGGGTTGTAGCTCACGTCGCTCCGCGACTGAGACTCCTCTTGTTGAGCAATTGCCGGTCACTGGGAGTCTGCGCCAGTCGGGCTTTATCCTGGTGGGATGCGAGTCGCGGAGCGACATCGCCTACGTTTGGGCTCTCCCAAGTCGGCAAAATGATTGCCACTGACCATCCTACAAGGCGTGCAATTTGGCAAGCAGGTCGTTTGAACTGACCCGCCACTGGGGCTCGCCCCCGTGGTTCCCGAGCTTGTGCGCTACGGTAGCGCATAAGCGCGGGAAACACCCCGACGAGCGGGGTGGCGGCGAGACTTTTCGCACGCCTGCAAGCGGACCTCTCGTGCCAAAAGTTTTGAGAGGTCACCCTGGGCACAGTTTCCACGGCCCTGCCGGTCTTATTGAGTCACCGACTCCACGTCGAGAATGCGAGCTGTGGGTCGCGTTAAATCGATGTGCAGCGGCTGGTCGGAATCGACCTTCCCGATATTCCCGGCCAGATCGCGAGCTTCCAATCGAATGTAGATTGGTCGATCAATGGTCTGGTCCAAGGTCCAGATGTAGCGACCCGAGTTCTCGATCCAGCTACTGATCGGTTCCCAGGGGCCGGTCGGGCTGTACGCCCTCGAGAGCATCACGGGTTGCTCGGGCAAGTCGGCATCCATCAGAACCCAGCTGAACTGGACTTGGTTGTGCGTCAGTCCTTGCCCTTGGGTAAGGTTTCCCAGCTTGGGTCTGGGGGCGTCTTGGTCGACGATCACCACCATCTCGGGCGGGTGGCCTGGTTTCGGTGGGTCATCAGACAGACCGATCCCGCTCCGTGCCCGAATCGCAAAGCCAAACTGTCCGCCATGTTCGACTCGCACGGCGAACGGACTCTGGCGATCGGGGTCACTGCCGTAGGAGAACCAATGGCGACCGTTGTCTTCTGTGATGAAGAGATCAACACCACCCACTCCGGACGGTCCCACCTGCTCCAGCGAGTAACCAATGTTGAAGGCATTGGCTTTGATGATCTTGGCCCCGGTGGGGTAGTACTGCTGCCGATGCGACAAAGCGGGATTGACCCGAACGGGACTCCCCATGCTCTGGCTAATCGATTGGGGCACCGGACGGGCCGTTAACGACGAGTCGGTGATGATTCGAGGTTGAGTTTTCAAGGAGTCAATGCCTCCGCCCACCGGACCGGGGTGGATGGCGACCGGCTTGGTAAAGTCGGGTTCGGTTTCGCGCGGTTGAGTTTTGCTCTCTGAGGAGACCGATGTCTGCTCTTCCGATTTGGCTTCATTCTTGGCTTGATCCGAGACGCGAGCAGCGACAAAGACAGTGCCCGCAGCGCGAATCGGCAGATCCACACGCCCGACCGATTGCTTCTCGGTGGCGACTGGCCTCCACTCGCCGTCTTCCCCTTCGCGGAATTGAATCTCTAGCGATTCGATATTGAGGGCATCGTCTTCCGCCTGCCAGGTCAACTCGACACGGCCCGGGGAGAGCTCGCGAACCTTGAGATCGAGCAGCGGGGGAATATCATCCACAGTGACCTTCAGTCCGACTTGCGGCACCCCCGGCTGGACCGGCTGATTCTGCGAATTCATCATCCGGACGGCGAACCAATAGTCCCCGTTGTCGGCTGCGTTATAGCGGAACAGCCGATCCTGGGGCTTGGCCCGTGCAGCTGTCTTCCAAGACTTCCCGCGATCGTTCGAAACGAGAAGATGGACTTCCGTGGCTTTGAGTTGACGGATTTGTTCGTCTTTGAAATCAAATGGAATTTTGAGAGCGTGTCGACCGGTATAAACAACATCTGAAGCGATGACATTCTGACCAAACAGCAGGACAAGCAACGTCATGCCGAGTATTAAAAGATTGGGAAGACTGAGGCGTGAGCGGACCGCCATCCGGGTCAGGGATGGTCCGCTTTTTCGCTCTTGGTTCTTCCAGTGCATGATGTCCATCCATGGACTGAGGGGGCGAAGTGTCCAGCCAAATCTGCGCGGCGTGACAGTCAAGCTCTTCGCTCCCTGTCGGCATCGGTCAGCACAGCATCTTTGGATGAGGAAATTCCGGGAGCGGTCATCTGGTTTTCGAAAATCGCGATGTCCGACTGCCGTTGGCCCGAGTCTGCAGTGAGGCAGAGCCGCAATCAGAATCATCAGTTAACCGTCAGGCAGTGATGCCTCAGCAAGGAGTGTCGAGGTGCCCAGGCAAAGTGATGTGGGTGGCGGGGTCAGTAGGCTTTGCGAATGGCCCCGGCGAGAGTGACGAGGCCGGGCGATTCGATGGAGAGATTGAGGGTCTCATTCGTCCCGGGCCAGTATTTCAGGGGGGAGGATTCTGAGATCATGCGAACGACTCTCTCCCGAGACGGGGCCATCCGCAAAGCCTCCTGACCCCGCCACCCGAACGCCACCCTGCCGCCCCATACAACACATCAGCCACCGGCCAGGGAGTCGGTGAAGACTCCCTCGACGGTGGCTTGACGATCAATCCGGTACGGATCGCGGCGTGTTCTAACGGCGCTGGGCTGGGGTATTCAGGTAGTTCCGCAACTCCTGGCGCTGCACTTCATTTTGTGAGGCGTTAGTGTTCAGGGTTCCGAAATTCTGATTTGATGAACGCGGTCCTTGAGGTGCGTTCGGTGCAAACCCCTGATAGACGACCGGAGCCACTTCCTGGGTCATGGTCTGACCACCCAAGCCATTCAAGTAGTTCCCGCTGTTGTACTGGTTCTGCATCTGAATCTGCTGAGCTTGATTCTGAAGTTGCAACCGTACCAATTGCTCCTCGTAGGACTGACGTTCGCCCTGCGAAATCATCGGCGAGCCGGGGCTGGCCATCTGCTCGTACTTGTGCCAGAACTGCTGGGACTGCGGCGAAGTCGGGTTCATGCCCCATCCCGCAGCCGTCTGGGACTGCGAATAGACATGGTGGTAGTTGTACGGGCGGAAGGAGTGATAGCCGTGGTAATACGGCATTTCCTTCAGATACCCGTGCTTCCACTTCTCCTGGTCATCGTAAGGATACAGCTGCTCGCTGCTGCCCACCGAAGAGGGCCCCACGAAGTCCTGAGCCAGGCCAGTGCCGGCCATCGCAGCTGTCATGAGCGCCGCCCACATTGCCTTGGTCATACCAGTCTCCTTGTCACGGGTGCCGTGCTGTCCAGTCCGACGACAATCGTCGGCGATGAAGTTCGCAACCTCATGTTGCGGGATGACAACCGCCCCCGTCCCGTGGTTGATTCGGCCTCATCGTTTCTGAGGTTGCACCGATTTCCAGCCGGTTAAACGGTAAAAACGGTAAATCGATTCGCAAGACACGGGAAATGCCGAAGTTTCCGATTCCCGGAGTCCTCACGGGTTCCTGCACTGCTTACTTTGTCCTTACTGTCTACGCAGGTCCGACCTGCAACCCATTGAGTCATTGGAGTACAATCGATGCGATCCCGGAAAACCCTTGCACTGTTGGCAGCCATGGGCCTCTGCGGCCTGGGTTCGTTGTTTGCACAGAACCCCCTGCTGCCAATGGCCCCTCTCCCCACCCCCGTCGATATGCCTGCGTCTGAGCCAATGCTGAGCGCCCCGCAGCCAGAGATCTTTGCCCCCACCCACGTTGCCCCAGATGCTGCTGCACTGCCCCCAAGCTATGAGACAATGGCACAGCCACTGTCGCACGAGCCGATGTACGACAGTTCCCCAGTGATGGAGTCCTCATCGAGCATGGGCTGCAACGGGTGTGATGCGGCTCCGGTGGCCTCGTGCAACAACTGTGCGGCACCACAACTCGTCATGTCCGCCCCGGCTTGCGGCTGTCAGGGTGGAGCCTATGGTGGCTCGGGGGGGCCGGGTTACATCCAGTCCGGCTATGGTCAAATGGGCTATGGACAGTCCTCTCTGATGGGCAGCGGCTCGGGAGTGGCCTCGGGACTGCTGTCGCCGAACGCCAACTCCGGAGGGTTGCACACTCGCTACCCCTACTACAATTACCGTCACCCATGGTATTACCAAGGTCCACCCAGCCAGAACGTGACCATTGTCTGGTAACACGAGAGTGAGACAGGACGACACACTGGCATAGTTCAATATGTCATTGAAATCGATTGCAACACCTGAGAGGCTCTCTGCGGAGGGCCTCTGTTCGTTTCGGCGTGATTTGCCGGATCAGGTCGTACCATCCGTAACGGATGCATGTTCAGAACAGCAGTTGAAATCAGACTCTGAAGAAAGTCATCCACATTGTTTTGATGACATGTGATCGAGCCACTCGATAGCTCCTCCAGTAGACGGACTCTAACCTCGTCACCTTGGAAATCTCAACCATTTCCAAACTTCCGCACGGATCGCGGACGAAGTTGATCTGTCGAGGAACCAGGAGCGACAACGGATGTCGGCCACGATTCAACTTCCACAGACTGCGGTTACATCCTCCTCAATGCCAACTCGCCCGGAGGCTCGCACGACCTCCCGTCGGGGGCGCTGGGCCAGGATCATCAGTGGCTTGCTGGCGACATGTCTCACGACAGCCATTGAGGCACAAGCCCCGATGCAGTTACCCGGTCAAGGTCCGGACGGAGGCTACTTCACGGCCCCGTTGCCGACTCCCGCCGGTTCGCCTGGACCAGTTCCTACTGGCCCGAGCCAAGGGCAGGGCGTCATCCTCAGTGATGACCCCGATGACTACTTGGCTCCCCTGGATCGCCGCATTGTGGCCATGCCTCAGAATCAGCAGAAGCTTCAGGTCATTCATCGCCGGAGCCAGCTGGTCAAGACCCACAAGCGAATCTCTCGCTTCGCCTGGTCCGACCCAGGCCTGATCGACATTGTCCAGTACACGGACCATGACTTCGGGATCCTCGCCACCAACCTCGGCTCCACCGATCTGTGGATCTGGTTTGAGGAAGAAGAAGGCAAAGAGGGGCAGCCTCCCAAGGAGTCCGTCACGCCGCTGATGTACAACATCTCAATCATCCGTGACCCGGATGTGGAAGATCGTCGGAAGATCGACTACGGTCGAGTCGAGAGACTCCTCAAAGTCCTCTACCCCAACAGCAACGTGTATCTGATTCCGCTCACCAATCGGGTGATCGTCCGAGGTCAGGCTCGCGATCCCGAGGAAGCCTCCCGCATTATGGGAGTGGTCCGCAGCGAGGTGCAGGCCGAGGAGTCCACGAACCGCAACGGAAATGGCAATGGGTTCGGCAATGGTGGGAATGGCTTTGGCCTGAACAATGGCGGCAATGGCGGCAACGGCTTCGGCAACAACGGCAACAACGGAAACAACGGGATCGGCGGAGGGGCCGACCTCTTCAGCCAGTTCATCGTGAACGAACTCTCCGTGCCCGGTGAATTCCAGGTCAGCGTCCGAGTTCGCTTTGCCGAAATCAGCCGCACCCAGATGCGTCGCATGGGCGTCGATTGGACCGCCATCTTCAACGATGCCCAGCATGTCATCACCAGTTCGATGGGCGCTGTGCCCGTGCTGTCCGGGGTGTTCTCCAACGGGGAGATCACCGTCCTGCTGGATGCCCTCGCCGCGAACGGCTCCTCCCGCGTCATTACCGACCAGTACCTCGTGACTCTCAGTGGTCGTCCCGCCGCCTTCCTCTCCGGGGGTGAGTTCGCCGTTCCGACGACGGTGGGTGTCGGTGGGGCAGCGGGGACCACGACGACGTTCCGAGGCTTCGGCAACTCGGTCATTGTGGTGCCCACGGTGATCGACAACGACCTGTTTCGGCTCCAGATCGTGCCCGAGATTTCCACGATCAATTCAGACACCTCGGTCGGCGGCATCCCTGGACTGAACGTCAGTCGAGTGCAGACGCAGGTCGAACTCCGCGAAGGCCAGACGATTGTCCTGGGAGGCTTGATGGGTCGCTCGGAAGGGGCCTCGAACACCCGCATCCCTCTGCTGGGAGAAATCCCACTCATCGGTTCGTTCCTCTTCCACACCAAGAAAGCCTCGGAAGGCGAAAACGAACTCATCATGCTGGCCACTCCGGAAATCGTCCGGGCCATGGATGCCGAACAAGTGCCGCCTCTGCCGGGACACTATGTCAAGCATCCGGATGACATCGACTTCTTCAAGCTGAACCGCATCGAAGGGCAGCCGGATCTTGGCCACTACCAGCTGCTGCCGTTCGGCAATGGTCAGGGACCGGCCCACGATGTCGGACACAACTTCTACAACCCGGCGAATGCCAACGGACAGATCTCTCCCCAGGCGACTGGCGGCGGATCCATCCAGGGTGGCCAGATGCAAATGCAGAGCCAGCCGAACACCCCGATCTATCAGTCGGGTCCGGGCATGGCTCCCAGCTACGGTCCTCAGCCGGTTCCCCAACTCTACCCCAATGGTCAGCCGATCACGCAGACCTCGGGACAGATGCAGAGGCGGATGCCGAGTCAGTCCCGGACTGCGGGCCGGTAACTCCTCTGGTGTGAACCCTTTCTTCGAATCCAGTGGGCGAGTGATCCCCCACTCGGGGCCAGACTCTCCACGAACACATACGGCGGTCGATGCGTCGACTGCCAACATAGCCTGAAGGGGCAGTCGATGAATACGACCTGGAAGAAACTGCTGAGCAGCTTGATCGCCGTCACTCCGATGATTGCCATTGGATGCTCGCACTGTGGCTGGTGTGCTCCGAATTGCGGCCCCTACAGAGGCACCTGTGAGACCTCCAGCTGTGAACCCGCCTGCGATCCTTGCGGAGGCTGCGGCCCGATGGGCATGCGAGGTCGTCTCCATTCGAGGATGTTCGGCTGGATGCACCGCCGGTCGAACTCGATTCCCGATGTTCTGCCGCTCGGTCACACGGTGCGGTCGCACTATCAGACGATGGAAACGAACGCCGAGGCGGTCGACTTCATCGTCAACCAGAATGACTTTATGGGGAGTACGGCGACCCTCACTCCCGACGGAAAGGACAAGATCCTGGAGATTGCTGCCCGGATGCGGAGCCAGCCGTTCCCGGTGGTCATCGAGCGGAGCATGAACAACTCCGATCCCGAACTGGACATGCTGCGGCGGAACCTGGTCGCTCAAATCCTGAGTGACCTCGGCAATCCGGATGCTCCACAACGAACAGTGGTCGCGACCCCTTACGGTCCCGGCTACAACTCGCAAGAAGCCGAGAGCATGTATATCCGTCACACACTCAACGGTGCTGGGAACGGCAACAACGGGGGCGGCGGTGGTTTTGGTGGCGGCGGTGGCGGTGGCGGTGGTGGCGGTGGCGGTGGTGGTGGTGGTGGTGGTGGCGGAGGCGGTGGCGGAGGCTTCTTCTAATCCGCAGAGCTCACGACGGTCCACTTCTTGAATCTGACTTCTTGAACACTCCGGTGGGGTCTCCCCACTGGAGTGTTTGTCAATTGCTGCTGCCGCCCCCCACAGCTGGCCAACTGCCTCTTTCATCCTCCCACAGTTTCGATTCTCAGGATGCCCCCTGGTTCAACCGCTGTCTCACTTGTGTAAATCAAAAACGTGATTGACAGGTGATTACCGGGTAGGCATAGCGAGGATTCATGGTGAAACCGCCGCCCCGCCAATGAACAACCACTTTAACCTGCCAGCCCCTCCACATGACGTGCTGCGGTCGCGAAGTGGTGCGAGTCTCGATAGAATGTGAAGACCTCACCCCGTTTTGCCCTCTCACTGGCGTTTTCATGGCCAAAATTGCAGCCAAAAGCTCCACCAAGTCGCGTCATTACTGGCTCTTTAAGTCAGAGCCAGAGGCGTACTCGATTGATGACTTGGTGCGTGACGGCACGACAATCTGGGACGGAGTCCGGAACTTTCAGGCCCGCAACCTGCTCCGGGACGAAATTCGAATTGGGGATCGCGTGCTGTTTTATCACAGCAACGTGGAGCCGATGTCCATCGTTGGCACCATGGAAGTGACCAAGGCCGGTTACGGGGACTCCACCGCCCGAGACAAAAAAAACGGTCACTTTGACCCCAAAAGCACGGTCGAGAACCCGATCTGGTTCATGGTCGATGTGCGGCTGAGGAAGAAGTTCGAGAATCCCGTCACGCGCGACATGCTGAAAGACTGCTCCGACCTGAACGAGATGGTCGTGCTGGAGAAAGGATCGCGGCTGTCGATTCAGCCCGTGACGGGCGAGGAGTGGCGGGCGATTCACGCTTTGGCGGGCGAAAAGCCGGACTGAGCCGATTATCGCTCCCGTGAAGGTTCATCTGGGGAGAGTCACGCATGGCCCAAGTCTTCATCCCTGCTTCGTTGCGGGATCAGGCCCACGGCACGCGGGTGATTGATCTGCCCGGCGACACCGTTCGCGATCTGATTCTGGCCCTCGAATCGCAATATCCCTTGCTCGTCGGGCGGCTGCGCGAGGGCGACAGCTTGCGTCCGGGTCTGTGCGTGGCGATCGATTCGAAGCTCAGCGTACTCGGCCTGCGGCAAACGGTGTCTCCCCAGTGCGAGGTCCACTTTCTACCGACCATCGGCGGCGGGTAAGTCAAGATCAGGCGTCTTTCGCCCGCCGTCAGACTCCGGGGGCTGACGCCGCCCGGCTCGCCACCATCCCCGCCGGCGGTCCGCTTTCGTTCTCGCACGCTTCCCTTTAGAGTGCTGCTCCCGCGCCCATTGCCCCGTGTCCCTCCGTGAGATGCCTCCCATGTCCCACCCGATTTCCGCAGCCACTCTCGCTGGCTTGGCCAAGTACGACACGCCGACCGTCTGCAATGTGATCGAGTTGTTCGACGTGCGGCCTCGCAATCACGGGTACATGAACGACACGATCAAGAGCTGCTTCCCGAAAATGCCGCCGATGGTCGGGTTCGCGGTGACAGCCACCTTTCGCAGCATGCAGGCTCCTCGCTCGGGCGACGCCTACACCGGGATGAAGGACCAGGTCGACGCCTTCGCGGGGGTGCCCGGCCCACCGATCATGGTCTTCCAGGATCTCGACCAGCCGTGCGTCTCGGCCACATTTGGTGAGGTGATGTGTACGGTCTACAAGTCGTTCGGGGCCCAGGGGCTGATTACCTCGGGGGCGGGGCGCGACCTCGACCAAGTCGAGGCCATCGACTTCCCGGTCTTCACCGGCGGGTCGATCTGCTCGCACGGCTATTGCCACATGCCGCACCTCAACGTGCCGGTCACGGTCGGCGGCATCTGCATCGAGCCCGGAGTCCTGCTGCACGGCGACCGCAACGGCGTGTCGACGATCCCCATCGAGATCGCCAGCGAGATCCCCGACGCCTGCCGCGAACTGATGGCCGGCGAGCAGATCATCCTCGACTACTGCCGCAGCGGCTCGATCACCCCCGCCGGGTTCGCCGAAGCCCGCAAGGCGTCACAGGCGATGATTGACGCCCTCGGGCGTCGGCTGCGCGGGAAGTAGCTGCGTTCGCCAGAACGCGGGCGAGTCACGGCTGGTGGGGTGGCACGGTCTAAGGCGGGGTGGCCCAGACATCGCTTTGGATGTCTGGGTGACGAAGGAACTAGAGGGATTGCCAGCGTGAGCGGTCCTCCGTAACCTCTTGTGGCTCTGCAACCCAGCCCAGCAAGCGGCGTCTGGGCCACTCCGCCTTTTCTGAAGAGCGAGACTTCATGCGAACAATGATGTGCTGTGTGGCTCTGCTGGTGGTCATCGGGCTGGCTTCCACCTCCCGGGCTGATGAGCCCAAAGATGGCCCCATCATCGAGAACGAAGGCGTGATCGACCATGTGGCTCGAGGCGGCTGCGAGGCGGACGGGGATGTTCCAACGGGAGGAAATCCTTCGGATGCCAGTGTAGACCCCGTGTCGTTGAAGTCGAATGAAACGGAATTCGTCTCCCAACTCGCAACACAGCTCGGGGATCGAGATCACGTCAAAGCGATGGGGGAAGTGTCAGCTTTGCTCCATTCAGGGTCAGCGGCAAACCTGGAGCCGTTGGTTGAACCGCTGTTCAAACTTTCCGGCTGGGGCGGTATCTCTCGTAATGAATCATGGATCGCCGAGAGTTTCATTGTCAGGATTGGAGAGCCAGCGATCCCCTTTCTTGAATGCCGTCTGATTTCCGAAGACGAACACGACCGGCGTGTTGCGGCCGAACTCCTCACGCGGATCGGGCCCGCCGCCGCCACACTGGCCGGACTGCTTCGCCCACTGCTGACGGATTCCGACGAATCCGTTCGGCGGGCAGCGATCGATGGGCTCGGTGTCGTGGGCCCTGCGGCGAGTGATTCCGTCGATGACCTCGATCGAATCGCGACGAACGACCCAATTCTCTTTCTGAGAGTGAGAGCTCGAATCGCATTGATCCAGATCACTGGCCCCTCCGAAGAGCGAGTCCGGGCATTAGCCACGTTCTTGGAAATGAAAGACGAGTTGGAGGCTGGACCAACAGGTGAGAAGAAACAATCTGAAATGGAGGCGGCTGCGAACCATGCCGCGTCTGCCCTGGGAGAAATGGGACCCAAGGCACAGGCGGCCACCCCCATTCTACTCGTCGCACTCCAAGACCCGATCATGAGGCACGTCGCTGCTCGCACTCTCGGGCGGATCGGCTCGAAATCGCCAGAGGTGATCGCGGTTCTGATCGACATTCTCAAGAGCGACCCGACGAACGAAGGCCGGCGCTCGGCAGCCGCTGATCTGGGTGATTTCGGACCAGCTGCGAAAGACGCCCTCCCGGCACTCCGCGAAGTGCTCAAGAGAGACCCGAATCCGGGTTGGTATGTGGCCGCCGACACGCTCGGCAAGATCGGAGGCGAGGACGTTGTGCCCATCCTCACCAAGGCTATAGAACATGGGAATGGAGACATCCGACTGGCGTCGATCAGGGCGTTGGGCGATCTTGGGACACTCGCCCAGCCAGCCATCACTGCGCTGGAAAAGGCACGCCACGAAGATCCGTTAAGCTACAACCGCACCGCCGCTGCCGAGACACTGCTGAAGATTGAGAAAGCCAGCAAGCCGTGAACTGCATCTCGTCATTCAGTCATCACGCAGGAGCCAGCATGACAATTTAGGCAGGCTGACCCGGACATCGCCCTTGAAGTCTGAGTGACGCAGGAACCGGATGGGCACGAGTTGGGCGAATACTCACAGCCTCTTTTTGCCCCGCAACCCAAACACTGTTCTGGGCTCACCCCCGCCACACGGAAAGTAGAGCCCCCATGCCCGAACTGCCCGAACCGAAGGCCGATTGCTATTCGGACAACGAACGAGACGCCATGGTCTGGACGCAGCAGCTGCGAGCCGGGTGGTGTGGTCCGTTGTTGGACTGGCTGGTACGCTGGCACGTCAGCGCGGATCATCTGACGCTTTTGTCGTTGGCCACGGGTCTGTCGTTCAGCGGGTTGTTCTTTTGGTCGAGAGGTTGGGCGTTTGTGGCGCTGGTTCTGCATGTGGTGCTGGACGGGTTGGATGGACCGCTCGCTCGCCGGTATGGGACCGATTCGCGAGCGGGTTCGTTTACCGATTCCACGTCCGATCAGATCGTCGTAGCCTCGACCACGATCACGTTGATGCTCACGAATCCGGCGTTGATCGATCCCCTGGCGGGCAGCATTTACATTTTCGCATACACGATGGTCATGGCGTACGCGATGGTGAGAAACGCGATGGGGGTGCCGTACTCGTGGGTCGTCCGGCCTCGATTTTTCGTCTACGGATGGATCGTGGTCGAGGTGTACTGGTGGCCGCACTCAATTGATTATGTGCTGTGGATGTTCAACATTCTGTTGCTCTGGAAAATGGCGACCGGCTTCCACCGCATCCGTGCGACACTGACGCCGTCCTCGGGAGGGCCTGCTCGACACGAGAGCCGTTTGTGAGAGGGGAGGGACAGCAGATCACCGCTCTTCAGATCTCTGTCGCTCACGGGTTCTGAAATCGAGTCGAGAAGAATGGTGAAATAGCACACTCGGAGACTTCCGAAGTCGGTAACTGTTAACCCCGCCTCACACTCGGGGGGGGCGCGGTTTCGCACGGGGCGTGAGGGGGTCACGAGGGATTTCGGTGACGCATCCGTCGTGGCCAGGGGGAGCGGCGGCAGGAGGCCGGTCAGGGTGGCGCGCATCACTTGGCGGGCGTAGTCAAAGAAGTAAGGGCCTGTTTGTGGCAGGTGCGGATGACTGTTTTAATATTTGCGAATACTTTCGCGCCGCGAGCGCTGCGGTTCACGCCGCCGTCGGCGCGGGCGGCGGCCAC
>JAYSUV010000170.1:0-5409 GCA_043718945.1 Planctomycetota bacterium | reverse complement strand
TGTCCGTAAATCTATGGGAATCCATTGAATTCTCTGTGAAACGTGGACGCTCACGCGACGCGGAGTCGCTTCGACCGCATGCTGTAACTCGTTCTCGGATGAGTGGTTGTGAAGTCTTACCAGGTGTGATTCGCATCGAGAGTGAATGGCCTCTTGTTCCTGCGTCACCCAGACATCCAAAGCGATGTCTGGGCCACCCCGCCACCCCGGTATGATTCGTTATTTGGACTTTGGTCGCATCCGCCGACGCATCGACCGACTGCTTGCCAGACCCCCACTCTTCATCAAGGACTGCCCGGGGATCGGGCCGGGTTCGATGATCAACGCTTGCCGAGCGATCTCGATCCCTTCTCCATAATCAATATTTGGATCCATCGCGATCCGAATGGGCGTTGGAAAGAACATCAAGACAAGAGTATAGCGTCCCGGTTCAGGTACTCGAAAATGGCACCACTGCCAGACAACGCCTTTTTGAAAAGTCTGGGGTCGATCTGGAGACTCCCAGACGAGTTTGCCCATCTGGTCTCCGATAGCTTCTTCTCCATACAGTGTCTCGCTCTGAAACATGCCCACACTTCGAACAACCTGACCCGACTCGTCACGGAGATACGCTGTAATGATCCATTCATCAGCAGGAGTCACTTTGCGACCAGCCAGGACTGCGGGGGGATCAACGGTTTCGAATTGGATCGTCGGATCAATGGGTTGAGAGTGAGAAATGACCCATTCGTCAGAGAGCGGATGCCCATCACGGTCCATGACCCGAATGTTCTTGAGAAAGGCTGTGGCGGGAGGCAATTGCGGAGCTTTTGTGCATCCCTGCCACGCGATTATTCCGAAGGCAGCGAGAACGGTTCGACGACTGAGCATAACGATTCCATTTGAATTGCGTGTTTAGAACGGGCTCTGGATGGTTTCGTGCCCATTGATCGTTCCGACCGCCTGCCAGACCTTGGAGTCAATCGAATCTGACACAAACGAAACATGGCCATCGACAAACAGTGCATTGACACCACCGACGTGGTAACTGTTCGCGGGCATGTAGGCTTGGAGTCTCGGGTCGTTCACAGGGGCACTGTTCCAACACCCTCGTGTATTCGGTGTCAATAAATGTGTGTACCCATAGGTAAATGGGACGAAAAGTGGAACCCCGGAAGTTCCAGAACTTCTGCAGAGGCCAACGAACTGCTGCTCCTCCCCAAATGTCCACACGGGACGGGTCAGCCACGCCGCATATTTCTTGGGGTCGTCTTGTCGACTGAGTTGATCGGCTTGATTGAGAATCGCACGCTCGGAGAAAGCGACGGTTTGAGAGAGCCCATCCGTGAACTCTGATGCGGGCCGGGAACTTCCCCCATCGATGTGAAACACGTTGTAGTATCCATTCCCAGCACCAAACTGAGCCCCACTGGATGCCTCATAGGAAGGCCCACCACCATCCGTCATCACATTCGGATCAGAGGGACACAGAAACACAGGGCCTAGATCGTAAACGGTCGACCCGATCATTCGATCATACCCGGGGACTCCCATGCCGTGGTGGAATAGTACCTGGTAATCACAACTCAACCGTTGCCGGGCATCATGCACAACGTGTATCGCCACTCCGATCTGCTTCAGATGATTCCGACACTCCGTCAGCCGTGCAGAGGCGCGAGCACTCTGCACAGCTGGGACGATCAAAGACATCAACAGCCCGATCACTGTGAGCGATACGAGAACTTCAGTGATGGTGAATGCGGATCGCTTCATGGAGATCTCGGCTCATTATTGAGTCCAATCAGAACCACCGAGTTGTGTGTAAGTGTATCCCGGTCCATACCCCGTCCGAACATACACTACGTACCTGTACATAGATACTGGCGTCAGATCGGTCAGTGTACGCATGTAGATGTATTCGTTCAAGTTCTGCATCGGCGGTGGGAGCGGTGTGACCTGGAAGACGGGAAGTTCGAATGGTTCGTAGCTGCCATCCACGAGTTGCTGATTGTAACCGAACCAGTAGGGCGGGAAGAATTCCTGCTTATACAGCACTGCCACAACGTCTTGCGCATTGGAGGTGTAAGTGTAAGCGTAGACCTCCTTCGTTGTGCCCGCGACCAATTCAGAAGCACACGCACCACTGAACAGAACCACTGCCGCCACGACCAGCAAATTGAGAAACCTCGACATTGCCCACATCCTCGAATCAGGAGTTAGCTTCATCCTCCGTGAAGTATCAAGATGTCTGATCTCCATGACATCTTGTAGCAACCTACACACACACACACAACTTATGTCAAGCCTATCGCCGACGGGGGCGGGCAACTGCATGATGCCCCCTGGCGTGTATGTTTTGGATGAGGTCGCCACCACGGAATTGGCTCACGTTGCCCAGTTCCGACCGCTCGATGAGTTTGAGCAACGTGGCCTGGATGCTGTACGCGCGGGAGCGGAACTCGTGTGGACTCGGGAGGCTCCCCACCGCATGTTCGGGGCCATCCGCGCCAGATCCGATTGCCTCGACTGCCACTCCGGGGCTCGTGAACACGAACTGCTGGGGGCGTTTTCATACTACCTCGAGATTCCCGTGGACAAGATGGTACAGCATCGATGAATGCCGAAACAAGAACAGGGACAGGGGAATAGGCTGACGGGTGCTTCTCATTGACACCACTTCGTAGCTGGCACCCGGCGACGGCTTTGGTCCTGATGAATGAGCATGGGCAATCCGCCATTGCCGGTCGGGACGCGACTCTCCATAATCCGAGCCATCATCGACAGGGTCGGCAGTGACCATGTCCTCGTTGACCACCCACGGAGGGAACCACACATGCCGGTCTATTCCGACAACGCCGAGTCGATCGGCCGCACGCCACTGGTCCGCATCAACCGTTTGACGCAGGGGCTCAAGGCCACGGTGCTGGCCAAGATCGAGGGACGCAACCCCGCTTATAGCGTCAAGTGCCGCATTGGGGCGGCCATGATCTGGGATGCCGAGAAGACCGGCAAGCTGCGGCCCGGCATGCAGGTCGTTGAGCCGACCAGCGGCAACACGGGAATCGCACTGGCCTTTGTCTGTGCTGCCAAGGGCTACCCGTTGACCCTCACCATGCCCGACACAATGTCGGTCGAGCGGCGGATGCTGCTCAAGGTGTTCGGAGCCAATCTCGTCCTCACTCCCGGAGCCGACGGAATGCCCGGGGCCATCGCCAAGGCCGAAGAGATCGCCAAGGATCCGAACTTCTATATCCCCCAGCAGTTCAAGAACCCCGCCAACCCGGCCATCCACGTGAAGACCACCGGCCCCGAAATCTGGGAAGACACCGAGGGCAAGGTCGACATCTTCGTGGCCGGAGTCGGCACCGGCGGCACGATCACCGGAGTCACTCGCTACCTCAAGGAAATCCGTGGCAAGAAGATTCAATCGATTGCCGTCGAGCCGACCGGCAGCCCCGTCCTCTCCGGAGGGCCGCGCGGGAAGCACAAGATTCAAGGCATCGGGGCCGGGTTCATCCCCGACAATCTCGACATGAAACTCATCGATGAGGTCATGCAGATCACCGATGACGAGGCCCTCGAAATGGCCCCGCGAATGGCTCGTGAAGAAGGCATCCTCTGTGGCATCAGCTGCGGAGCCGCGATGGCCGCCGCCCTCAAGGTCGCCGCCCGCCCAGAGAACGCGGGCAAGACGATCGTGGTGATCCTGCCAGACTCGGGCGAGCGATATCTCTCGACGCCGATGTTCGAGTTCGCGAGAGCGTAGAACGATGCCAAGCCATGAAAGCCCAGGGGTTGCAACGCCTGGGCTTTTTGCTGAGACCAGTAATCGATCAATGAAGGACTGAGATGTTCACACGATTTTCCGCCCTGCTGTTGTCATGCACCATCTTCAGTGCCGGAGCCCTCGCCCGCGCCGATGACCCTGCTCCGCCCAAAACGCACCCGGTCACAGCGGGCCCATTCGAAGCGGCGATCACGCTCGACGCCACGATTGAACTCCAAGGAGCCGCCCAGATCCAGATCAAGCCCGAAGAGTGGGCCACCTTCACCGTCGAGACAGCTGTCGAAAGCGGAACACTCGTGAAGGAGGGCGACCTGCTCGTGAAGTTCGAGTCGAAGGGACTCGACCGCGAATTGGAGGATCTCAACTTCCAGGTAGTCGCAGGCGATCTCGCCATCAAGCTCGCTCAGATCGAATTGGAACTGTTGGAGAAGTCGAACCCGCTCGATCTCGAAGCCGCGGAACGCTCCGCCGAGGTCGCAGCTGAGGAGTGGGATTTCTTTCAGAAGACGGGAGAGGCCCTCGAACGCCAGACAATTGATGAGAACCTCAAGTCGATCCGCGAAATGCTGGAAGGCTCGCAAGAGGAACTGACCCAGCTGGAGAAGATGTACAAGGCGGACGACCTGACTGAAGAGACCGAAGAGATCATCCTCAAGCGGGCTCGCCGCGAGGTCGAACGGGCCGAGTTCACGGTGAAGTTTTCCCAGGTGAATCACGACCGCCGACTGGAGCAGGAACTGCCTCGCGAGAAGCGGCAGAAAGAAGTCGCCAAGGACCGCGAAGCACTGGCTCTCTCCAAAACGAGAGTCAACCTCCCGCTAACGCTCAGCCAGAAAAAGGTCGAACTGGAAAAGCTCGAACACAGTCAGAAACAACTGACTCAGAAGGTGGAGCGGCTGACGAAGGATCATGAATTACTGGAACTCAAATCACCGATCGCCGGGATCGTGGTTTACGGCGAGGCCGAACGGGGCAAGTGGTTGACGACCGATGCCATGCGAACCAGCCTGCGCCGCGGCGGTTCGATCACCCCGCACCAAGTGATCTTGACGGTGACGCCGACCAACAAAGGAGCCCTCATCTTTGCGGATATCCCCGAGAAGGATTTGGGTGTCTGTCGGGCCGGTCAGTTTGGTCTCTATACCCAAACCGCCTATCCGGAGACTCCCACGAAATGTGAACTGAAAAGGATCTCGGGGATTTTCAACAAAGAAGGCCACTACGGAGCCGTCTTCTTAGCGGTCGAGGGGGCACCGATTCGCAGTCGCATTATGACCGGTATGACGGGCAAAATGCGTCTCGTGGTGTTCTCCGAAGTCGATGTCATCGCGGTGCCGTCGTCAGCTGTGTTTGCCGACGAGGATGATCCCAGTCAGCGCTACGTCTTCCTCGCAGTGGCCGGGGAAGAGCCGCGCAAGCAGACCGTCGAGATTGGACAGAGCAGCGCGACCCGTACGCACATCAAGGCGGGCCTCAAGACCGGCGACCAGATCCTGCTCACCAAGCCCGAGGCGAAGTAGCGAGCGATCTTCGTACGACGGACGTCCTCGTCTGACCTTTCTACACAGCGCCTTCGCGTCGCGGAATCCCGCGAGACTGACCCCGGAAGTCAGAATTTAACGCCAAGACGCCAAGGCGCAGAG
>JAYSUV010000169.1:0-1999 GCA_043718945.1 Planctomycetota bacterium | reverse complement strand
CCAAGCTGAAAACGCATCGCAAGAGTGGTGGACAGTTGGTGGCGAAGACTCCGGAGTACCTGCGGCATGAGGCGCGTTGCATCGCTCGTTTGCAACATGCCGCGAAGTTCTTCCCGCGTTACTCGTTGTATGATTTGCGGCATGCGTGGGCCACGCGGGCACTGGAGTCGGGACTAGACGGGTTGACGGTGGCGATTCTGATGGGACATTCCGACCCGAGTACGCTGGCGAGGGTGTATCAGCATCTGAGCCATAACCCGGAGCACATGCTGGCTCAGGCGAAGCGGGCGACGCCGGTGGGGTGAGGGTGTGTCAGTGGAAGTGAACGCGATCGTGGATCGCCTCACAGCCGAATATGACGGAGGCGAGGTCGATAGTTCGGCTTTGTCTCCGTCGGTTGTTTCTGAACCTTGCGGGCTTCGATGAATGTCCGCACGTCGTCAAGCGACACGCGGTAGCCCTTCCGCTTACCGACCGGGACATACGGCAACTTGCCTGCGTCGATCAAGGCGTACACGTTGGCTTCCGAACAGCCGAGGCACTCAGCTGTCTCGGTGATCGTGAGCAGACGCGGGGAGGGGGCTTGGTCCATGAGCGAGGAGGTTCGTGATGGGGGGAGGGAGGGGCGGGATATGAATCAATGGTGAGCGCATCGCCCATCGTCGTCTTTGGCTCCACGAATGGCGACTCTCATCACCGATCGCGATCCTTGTTTTGTTCTCGTTCACGAGTGGGAGAGCGATCTTGAGAACGGGCGTCCGCTTCCTTCATCGATTGTTGAAGGGGGGATCGAGCTGGCTCTTCTTCGAGCGTGGGCGTCGGATCGGGTTTGCGGTCGGCGGCGATTTCGCCGGGGGTCTGGTGGCCGTAGAGACCGTACTCGGCGGGTTGGGCGACGTTGGAGCCGGTGTAGAGGGCACCTCGCAATTCGCTGAGACCTTGGCGGAACATGGCGTTGGCGTGGCCAGTGCCGATCTTGGCTTGGGGTTTGTCGTCGCTGGGTTTGGGAGTGGACATGCGGGGGATCTTGTTCAATGGACGAGAGAGGAGTGAGCCGTCGAACTGGCTCGACGTGCCCGAGTGAAGTGGAGTGCAGAGTGGACACGACGAACGACACTACCGCCTTGGCGAGCGGTCATAGCCGTCGTTCATTTGGCGAAACTGTGCGGCTCGTTGCTGTTGTTCGACGAGGCTGTCTTGCATGTCCATCAGTTCCTCACTGCGGAGTTGCTGGTGCAGGAGGTTCTTGAAGAACATCGCTCCGCCAGCGGTCATGATGTACGAACCAAAGCCTTCGTCGATGACGGCGAACAGCAGTCCGACTGCGGCGACGAGGAGCGGTTCAGCCCGTCCCTTCCAGTTCAGTTCATCGAACCGCGACTTGGTCCCGAGCAACCACGGGTAGCCGTTGTAGCGGGAATGCACGACCTGTCCTGTCCGGTGTCGGGCGAGGATGAATGCGCGTTGTCCGAGACAAGCTCCGAGGTAGGCCAGCAGAAAGAGACCAGTCAACGACGGATCTTTCGTTCGCATGAAGCCCGTGTGCAGCGGCACCAGGAACAGCACGAAGACCGCTTGCAGGCCGAGATACCGTGCCCCCATCCCGCGATGCAGGAAGACTTCAATGGAGGTCGAATAGATATGAAGCACCACCATCAGCAGGTTCATGCTGCTCTGGATGTCAGAGGGTTCTGGCTGTGATTGTGGTTGAGACATGGATAGTGATTCCCAGGGTATGAAGAGAGCCGAAGTACGATGGGCAATCTTGCCCGTCGCAGTGCGGAGAGAGAGCAGACGAGTCGGAGGATCGCTCACGCTCGTGAGGTAGACTGGAGCCGCCTCTTACTGGAGCGTCGGTGATTCGCTTGGTCGGGCAGGAGTGCCCGACCAACAGTCAGAACTGCTGACGGATCGTCACCGGCAACCACGGTCGACCTGTCTGTGCAAACCGCTTTCCGCCGCGCACGACGATCGCATCGACCAGCCAGTCGGGCGGTCC
>JAYSUV010000168.1:0-1999 GCA_043718945.1 Planctomycetota bacterium | reverse complement strand
GGCAGAGCGGATTCGTACGCTGGTCAACCGCAAAAAGCAGTTGGCCTAGTGGTGGGGACGGCGGAGCCGTAGCCCCCGCGAAACACCGGTAGTCACTCCGCGCCGATACCATGGAGACA
The DNA here is from genome assembly GCA_043718945.1 of Planctomycetota bacterium. Classification (GTDB taxonomy): domain Bacteria; phylum Planctomycetota; class Planctomycetia; order Planctomycetales; family Planctomycetaceae; genus TH-plancto1. Next base: position 1,880 of record JAYSUV010000168.1, on the reverse strand, counting down.
TCGGCAGGGCGAGTGAAGCCAGGAAATCAACGAGAAGAACGAGATCGACGAATGTCCTGCGGGCTCTCTTCCCGTATGAGACCTTTGCTCTCCGAAAGTCGGTGGGTCCGCGATTGGCGAGCCCAAGGACTGATGCGGGGGACATCCACAGGCGTCGCTGATCTCGAACAACTCGCGGGTGGAATTGCCGAACTCGCTCACGGGCGACATGTGTGGATCCACCGGAATCGCTGATGCGCGGCTCGAACCCAACGATCGAGGCGGTCCCTACCCTGGGGAACGCCTCGATTTGTTTTTTGAGGCCGTGTCTGGACACTCTTCTCAGAAGCCGACAGGCTGTCCCGAGTGATCCACAGACAAGCAGCCCTGCGAGTCGTGTTCTGTCGCTGACAGAGTGTGGGGTACACAGATCACACAGATTTTCACAGATCAGTCACAGGCATCGGCTGCGACCTCGGGAAGTCGGTGGGCCTTCGCCGTTCGGAATCTGTGCCGATCTGTGAAATCTGTGTACAAATCCCTCCATTCCCACAGGCGAATTCGCAGAGTGTGAGCCACGACCATCACTCGGTAGGCTTCGCATGTGATGGCAGGCTGTCGGCTTCGGCGAGACGTGTCCGTGTATGAATCAGGTTCATTCAAGAGCTTAGAGCACCAATCTCCGCGAATTGACACTAATTCTGAGCTGGATTGCATCTCTTTCGCACAGGATCTCAGACGCTCGCCGCTCCCATGGAGGCTGTCTGAATCAGTGTAGATAAGAGTAGATTCGTGTTCCTGATTCCCCTTTCATTGGCTCTTCCCAGTGAACACCGATTCGACATCTGGACGTGGACTGGCCCCAGCGTTGATTGCGCTGGTGGTCTTGGTCGCCACGTTATTCACCCTCGATCCAGCGGGAGATCGACCCTCTCTCCTCGAGGGGCCGGGACTCACCACCGATGAGGTGCTCAACGTCGAGGCCGGACTAGTCCTGTGGCGAGACCTGCGCTCTTACGGCTGGGGTCTCCTCGACCCAACGAGCTGGTATGAGGTGTACTCCGCTCCCGGTTACCAGTCCGACTACCCGCCGCTGGGCCGACTCATGCTGGCAGCTGGGCATGACACGATGGAGGTCATCTGCCCCGTGTCAGTCGATCCCGCCTTGGCACCTCGCCCGTACTTTACCATTCAAGCACGGGCCGCATCTGCGCTGGCGTTCGCCCTGACCGTGTTTCTGGTCGGATGGTACACGTCGTGCTGGTCCGGCAGGCTTGCGGGAGCTTCGGCCTCGCTCGCCCTCGTACTCATGCCCCGACTCTTCGCTCATGCGCACATCGCCAGTATTGAGACGCTCGTCGGCCTCTTCTTCACCTGGACGGTTCTCTTCACAGCCGACCGCTGGCCGGGGGCGATGGCCGAGTGGGCGACCTCTCCAAGGACTCGCTCGCGCTGGTTGATCCCCTGGAAGCCGGTCGTCATCACTGGCGTACTGCTCGGCCTGACACTGCTCACCAAGATTCAGGCAGTCCTGTTCCCCATCCCGTTCGCTCTCTGGGCCATCTGGCAGTTCGGGCGGCGCGGCGTCACAGCGGTCGCCGCTGTCGGGATAATCTCGGCACTCGTGTTGTTCGTCGGCTGGCCGTGGTTGTGGATTGATCCGCTCCAGCATGCCAAGGAGTATTTCGCTCCCGCCGATCGAGCGCATCTTAACTGCTGGTATCTTGGTCAAAAGTTTCTCGACAGCGAGGTGCCGTGGCACTACCCGTTCGTGATGTTCGCGGTCACGGTGCCGGTGGGGTTGCATGTTCTCGGTCTGTGGGGAGTGTTCGTTGCCATCCGTAGTCGATGCCGTGGGATAGGCTTCCAGCCTGTCATGCTTGGTGGAAACACTGACAGGC
>JAYSUV010000167.1:0-2003 GCA_043718945.1 Planctomycetota bacterium | reverse complement strand
TCTGCAATCCAGGTTCCGTCAGAACGAACCCGTATCGTAAGACTCGGCCTCCCTTTTCACGCAGACCACTTTCGCATTCGTGGGGAGGCATTTAGCCGCCACACTGCTGCTGCCGATTGTGGTCTACGAACTGATTCGGCAGACGCACCGCATCGCCGGTCCGCTGGTCCGCTTTTCCAACGCCATGAAAGACATGATGGCGGGCAAGACAATCCAGCCGATCAAGCTGCGCGAGGGGGACATGCTGACCGACTTCGAGAAGCTGTTCAACGAGTTTATTGCGTTTCACCAGTCCCGGAAACCGGCGGCTGCGGCAGTCACTGCGAAGTCGATTGAGGCCGCCGAAGAGCCTCAATTGGTGGCCTCGAACGCCGATTGATAGTGGTCAATCAGCGGGGCTTCTCCCGTCCGCCAGACGATGGAGATGACATCAAACCGGCAGCGGTGGTGATTGAGCTTGTGCAGTTGGAGCCACGCAGCCGCCGCTCGACTGATCTGCCGCTGCTTGGTGCTGGTGACCGCTTCTTCGGGCCGTCCCCGGTCGTCTTGTGACCGGGTCTTGACCTCGACAAAGACAATCGTGTTCCCGTCCCTCGCGATCAGGTCGATCTCGCCCCAGCGGCTGCGGCAGTTGCGAGCGAGGATACGATAGCCCTTGGCCTGGAGCGTCTTCGCCGCCAGACGCTCGCCTCGGTTGCCGAACAGGTAGTTCAACCAGCCTCGGGGAAGCATGTTGAGTCGGGAGTTGAGAGATGAGGGTTGAGAAAAGCCCACCGGTTGCAACCGGTGGGCTTCTTCTGGCTGACTGCTGATCGCTGACTGCTATTAGAGCGACAACAGGCCCTTGGCCTTCAGGTACGCGATCACGTCATCGGCCAGGTCGTCGATGCTCTTGGTGTTCGCATCGAGAACCAGCTCGGCCTGCTCCGGAGCTTCGTAAGGAGCGTTCGGATCGATCCCGGTGAAGTTCTTCAGCTCGCCCGAGCGGGCCTTTTTGTACAGACCCTTGGGATCTCGCTTCTCGCATGTTTCCAGCGAGGCGTTCACGTAGATCTCGTGGAACTCGCCGTTCTTGAACAGTGCCCGCACCGCATCACGGTCGGCCTTGTACGGCGAGATGAACGCCGTCAACGCGATCACGCCCGCGTCCGCGAACAGCTTCGAGACTTCGCCGATCCGGCGGATATTCTCGGTCCGGTCTTCGGCACTGAAGCCGATGTTCTTGTTCAGCCCCATGCGGATGTTGTCACCATCCAGGATATAGGTGTGAATCCCCATCGCATTCAGCTTGTGATCGACCGTGTTGGCGACGGTACTCTTGCCCGAGGCACTAAGTCCGGTGAACCACAGAACTGCCACCTTGTGGCCATTCAACTTCTGGCGATCCGCGCTGGACACGCGGTGATCGTGCCAGGTGACATTCGTGGCCTTTTGTTCTGCCATCTCGAGAAAACTCCTGAACTCGTCGGGGGGACCGGTCCGCAACCGCCACAGCGCGGTGCATTCATGCGCTCCTCCAAAGCGTCGGTCCCGCTTTCGTCTTTGTGGGGGAGGAAGTGAAGCCCGGATGCTAGAGCATGCCAGCCCGCGGGGGAAGTGCGGCCGTGGGACGGGCCCATTGGCCCGTCCGCCCACCAACGCCGCTCCGACAGTTCGACAGTGAGAGGAGGACATCAGGAATTGGTCCGAAACAACTTGTCGATTAGATTTTGAACGGAAGGTCGCAAAGGGAGCAAAGGGACTTCAGAAGGAACCTTTCGCGTCCATTGCGACCTTCTGTTCAAATTCCTTCTGCTCAAACTACTCTGTTCAAATCGGGATGTGATTTTGCACGATGTCATCAATTCTCCGTGCAGTGCGACATTGTCATACCCATCCGCTGTATGACGGTATGTCGCGTCACCCGGGCACGGGGGACTGACCGGCCTGTTGATTTTATTGATGGTTTTCCACGTATCCTTGGTTTTCCCCTTTCCCCGGTGCGCGACGGGGCGGCGAGGGGG
>JAYSUV010000166.1:0-2004 GCA_043718945.1 Planctomycetota bacterium | reverse complement strand
TCCGTCGCCAGGCGGAAGCCCTCGGTTACACGGTCGTCGATCCGATCAATGTGCTGATCACGCATCTGGGGGAACTCCTCAAGCAACATGGCCACGAGCTGATCAGCCGAGAGGATCTCAAAACGATGTTGGAGACGGTGCGGCAGTTCGCCCCGACCGTCGTGGACGAGATCCGGCCCGAACTGATTCGGATGTCGGTGCTGCATCAAGTGCTGGTGCTGCTGGCCGCCGAGCGGATTCCCTTGACAGAACTGGTCCTAATCCTGGAGTCGGTCGCCAATCATGCGGTGACTCAGAAGGGGGCCGAGGAACTCGCCGATCGGGTGCGGGAGGATCTCGGACGGGTCGTCTGCGAGCGGCGTCGCGATTCGCGCGGGGTCATCTGCGCGGTGTTGCTGGACCCGGCTCTGGAACAACGTCTCCGCGACTCGACCAAGGATCGCAAAATCGTCCTGCCGCCCAAGGCGCTCGAACAACTCATCCGCAAGACTCAACAAACGCTACGCACAGCGGCGCTCAAGCATCCACCGGTGTCGTTGGTGGTCGACCAAAGCCTGCGCCGGCCTTTGCGAAAACTCCTGCTCCGTGAAATCCCCGATGTCACCGTCCTGGGCTACCAGGAAGTGCCCCAGGAACAGCGTGTCGAAACCGTCTCCGTGATTCGCGGAGAGGAGATCTTCGAAGCGCCGACCGGTCCCGAGGTTGCCCTCGCCGGGGTTCCTCGACTGGCCGCCTAGTGTTTGCCATCAGACATCAGCAGTGAGACATCAGCAGTCAGCCAGACCAAACCTTCTGGCTGAAAGCTGAGAGCTGACGGCTGACCGCTCTCGAATTCACCGATCCATGAACACCCACAGCCCCCTTCGACCGATCGCCCTCTGGCCGACCCGCGCCGCCTGGTTGGCCGCGAGCCTTGCCACCCTGGGAGGTGTCCTGGCCGACCGTGAACCCGACCGGGTTCTGGCGACCGGATGCGGAGCTTTCCTTGCGGTGTTCGTGCTTGGGCGAATCCTCCATGTCCTTTGGCAACTCCTGGCCGACGGCCCGAGAACGCCGTGACCAGAGCGGTGAGTCACCTCTGCCTCGAATCAGGATGATTTTCGACAAAAGGCCAAGCATGGAAGCCGGTAAGACGCGATATCGATCCGTCGTCGCTCGCGACACTCGGGACTCGCTGGTCACTGACCATCTGGGACTCGTGAGGCAAGTGCTCGGTCGGTTGCTGGTCACACTTCCCAAACACGTGGATCGCGACAACCTGGAAGGGGCGGGCTTGCTCGGCCTGGTCGAAGCCGCCGCCGCCTTCGACAGCTCCCGCGGTTGCGACTTTCGCACGTTCGCCACACTCCGGATTCGCGGTGAAATCCTCGATGAACTGCGCCGCAACTGCGCCGTCCCTCAGAAGCTGCTGCGAAACTGGCGAACGATCCAAGAGGCACGCAGAACACTCGGTGAACAGTCGGACCCGGATCGCATTGCCGCGTTGACCGGTCTGACCATCACCGAGATCGCCGATTGCGAACAGGCCGTCCGACTCGAGCGGGCCGGACGCGAAGAAGAGTTGGAGTCGGCTGTCGATGCGAACACGCTCGGAGATGACCTGCGTCAAGCGGATATCAACTCCCAGGAAGCCTTGCCAGCCTTGGCCGATGCCATCGAACTCCTCCCCGAGCAGCAACGTGTCGCCATCACGCTGTACTACACGGACGGACTGCGTCTGCGGGAAATCGGCGAGGTCCTGGACCTCTCCGAAGCCCGCATCTGCCGCATTCTCCAAGCTGCGGAAGAATCCATTCGTCGTGAAATGCGGCGGAGAGGGCTCCTCGAATAGTCACCACGTTCCCCCCACTGAGATGATGTCCATGCAATCACGCAGCCTCAATCCGATCTTGCAGCAACATCGCATCCTCCGGGAGAGCCGGCCGGTGCGAGTCGGTCTTTCGGACTTGTCGGGTTGCGACGAACACCCCGGTGCAGCACCGTCCGTTCGGCTCATCCCCGATA
>JAYSUV010000165.1:0-5435 GCA_043718945.1 Planctomycetota bacterium | reverse complement strand
TCCGGAGAGGTGGCAGAGTGGCCGAATGCGCCGGATTGCTAATCCGGTAGGCGCGAAAGCGTCTCGGGGGTTCGAATCCCCCCTTCTCCGCTGATTTTTTCTTATGCGATCTACACTTACGCCACACGTCTGAAGGAGTTCGTCAGGCGTTTTTTGTTGCTACGCAGTGTTTGCACCATTTTCGGTGACACTTCTGTGCAAACACGGTTTGAGGTGCTGTCGGTTTGACGGACAGTCCAACTCCTGATTTTCTCCCGGTTGTGGAACCGGACTGGCGGAGTTCGAGTCGGACGCTTCACGATCTCATCCAAACCCATTGACGGGCGTCATGCCGGAAGCACCCGCCCCTCATTGACAGATTTCGCAATAGGCGTCGAACTGTGGCAATCCCAGGCTTCACACTCCGTCGATCATGAGTGCAGTTGCTCATCTGTCCCGGCGGAGGTTCCCTCGATGCCCCCTCGCAAACGTCCCGTCGAGACCAACCCGCACACTTCGCCCACACATCCTCGTGCGTATTATGTGCCTTTTCAGCAGTACCTGGCGGCGGAGTGCGGGATGTCGGCCAACACGATCGCGGCCTACCGCAACGATCTGTCGCAGTTCCTGAGCTGGCTCGAATCGGAGAAGGTGCTGTCGCTGCTGCAAGTCGACCTCGCCCTGATGAGCGGGTATTTGCAGCACATGCACGTGTTGGGATTGGCGGCCAGCAGCGTGGCCCGCAAGCTGGTGGCGCTGAAGATGTTCTTCCGGTATCTGGTGCTGGAGCAGGTGGTCACCGAGAGTACGATTGACCTCATTACGTCGCCCAAGCTGTGGCAGTATCTGCCCACGGTGTTGAGTCCGGAGATGGTCGAACGGTTGCTGGCCGCTCCTGGCCGGGAGGACCGGTATCCGCTGCGGGACCGGGCCTTGCTGACCGTGTTGTATGCCACGGGGTGTCGGGCCTCCGAGGTGGCGAACCTGAAACTCTCCGACATCCGGCTCGGAGAGCGCTACTGCCGGTGCCTAGGGAAGGGAAACAAGGAGCGGATCGTCTCACTCAACCCGGTCGCGGTGTTGGCATTGGAGGCATACCTGGAACATGAACGCCCGAAACTGGTGCAGGAGCAGGGCGAAGAGGCCCTGTTCCTCACCCGCTCCGGAAAAACCTTGACCCGCATTAACGTCTGGCACCTCGTCAAACGGTACGCCGGGCGGATCGGCTGCGGCCAGAAGATCAGCCCGCACACGCTCCGTCACAGTTTCGCGACGCACATGCTGGCAGGCGGTGCCGAGATCCGCGCCCTGCAAGAGATGCTCGGCCACGCCAGCATCCGCACGACGCAGATATACACCCACGTCGAGCACAGCCGGTTGAAGGCCATTCACTCGCGCTGCCACCCCAGAGGGTAGTCCCACCCTTCGCTACCTTTGCGTGCTTTGTGTTCGATTCTCCTCGTTTTTCCGACATGGAGAAGGGGATAAAGATGGGAACACAAAGGGAGCGAAGGAGGCGAAGAGGAAGAATAACGAACGGAACGAAACTCGGAATTTGACAGAGTCAGCGGAGTTCGACTTCGTCAGGCTTTGGCACTGTCCGCGACAAACCCTTTGAGAGTAGTCTACAGCGACTTCAAACCATCTAAGACCGCCTGCTCATTAGCGAGGATTTCGGCGAGGAACAGATGATGCGCGGTTTCGGCATCCTCTTCGCTGCATTCGACGGTCGCCAACTCGACGACTTTCGTCTGATTCGTGATGAGGTACTTCTTCAGGAAATCTGCCGACACGTAATGCAGACTCGTGAAGTCGACCGGGTACATCTCGTTCTCGACCGTCTCCCCTTCGTCGTCGAGCCAATGCACCAGCTTGCGGACCGACTCCTGCTGCTGGTGAGCCAGTTTCAACAGCGGCTCCCGCAGATCTTTGGTCATCGCCGACCACGGGTACGCCTCAGCGGTGTATTGCAGCAAGCTCCGCGAGGTCGCGAAGAGCAGTTCGTTCACTTGCGAGGGGGTGACAGCGGACATGGCGGATCAGTCAGCAGGAACGAAAAGGGACAGGGGTGAACCGGTGTTGTGGGACACCTTACCGGAACAGCGAGCTAGCGACCCACTGAGCGGTACGGCTCAGGTCGTCCTGGAGCGGACTGGCCCCGAGGATCACCAGTGGTATTGAAATGAGGGCCACGTACCAGCCGACCAGCGCTGGAGCTTCAACCGGAGGACGATCTGTAGGCGGGGGATCCATGAAGATCGTTTTGAGCACGCGCAGATAGTAGTACAGACTGAACGCCGTGTTCAGACCGCCGATGCCCACGAACACCCACATCACCCAGTGGACGGAGCCCGCCTTGAACGCGGACATGAAGATTAACCACTTGGCGAAAAATCCCCCGAACGGCGGCATCCCGACTAAGCTGAAGAGGCTGAAGCCCAGGCAAACGCACAGCACCTTCACAGCTGGGCCACCGGAGAATAGCCCCTTGTACGAGGCGATCTCTTCGCTGAATGTCTCGTTGCGGACCAGAGCGACCACGGCAAAGGCGACCAGATTCATGAACAGGTAGACGGCCAGGTAGTAGGTCAGCCCCTCGACGCAGTGCAGGGCTTCCTCGGTTGGGTTAAGCTTCGAATCCCCCGGCGCGTTGAGCGTTACGAGCAGTGCGGAAACCGCCAGCAACATGTACCCCGCATGGGCGATCGTCGAATACGCCAACAGCCGCTTCATGTTCGTCTGCGTGTACGCAGCCAAATTGCCGAACGTCATACTGATGACCGCCATCACTCCCAGCCCAATGCCCAGGAACGTCGACAGGCTCTGCAACACCGGCACCTGGCCATCGAAGCCCAGCACAAACCGCACCATCAAAGCAAACGCAGCTGCCTTCGAACCGACCGACAGGAAGCCGCCGACTTCGGCACTGGCTCCCTCGAAGGCATCCGGAGCCCAGAAGTGGAATGGCACCAGCGACAGCTTAAACGCTAATCCGACCAGAACCATGATGATCCCGAGTACGAGCGTGATCGTCTCTCCACTCGCCAGCGAGAATGTTTTGGTCCCCATCAGGAACGCAAACCGGTCACCCATCTCAGGGATATTGCCCGACCCGAGCAGACCCGAGATCAGACTGATGCCGTAGAGCATGACACCGGCGGTTCCGGCCCCGTACACGACGTACTTGAGAGCGGCTTCGCTGGAGAGCTTGCGCCCCTTGAGAAACCCGACCATCACATAACTCGGCACCGACATCATTTCGACCGCGACGAATAGCATCAGCAGATTGTTCGTGCCGACAGCCAGCAGCATGCCGAGCGTCGAGCCGCACAGCAGTACATAAAAATCCGGACCGTCTTCGTTATCGGGAATCCCCGTCAGCACGGTCAGCGTGATCACCAGCACCAGGAACAGCAGCAGACCGAGACGGAAGAACGTCCCGAATTCGTCGTGCATCAGCAGGCCCGAGAAATAAGGCTGGCCCACGAGTCCGACGCCATCGCTGCTCAGCTGCAAGACTTCGAACAGAATGCGAACGATCTCGGTATGGAAGCGGCCGTCGTTCTTGAGGTACATGAACTGGGCAAACACAGCCATGAACGCCAGCAGCGACCCGATGATGGCGGTCCAGCAGGGCGGAATCTTCTTGTCGAAGCCCATAATGCGAGACAGCAGCAACAGGACGATCGTCGCGCTGAGGGTCAACTCAGGTACGAAGATCTGCACCGACCGGGAGAGTTCCGGGAGGAGTTCAGAAATCAGGGTGTTCGCACTCATGAGATTGCAGGTTCCGAGTCAACCAGACAGAGCCATCAGCCAAGGGGGAAGGTCACTCCCGTCAGAGTCACTTCAACAACGAAACCTGAGGGGCCGGAACCGCAGCTGGCTGCGACCCACCCGAATTGCTGTACCCGGCACTCAGCGATTTGGTCAACGCTTCGGTCGTGGGGTTCATCACGTCCAGCATAATCGAGGGCATAATCCCGAACACAATCGCCAGAGCCAACAGGCTGACCGCCACACTGCTTTCGCGACCATTCATGTCGGTGATGTCTTCGCCGTGCGGGCCCTTGTACTCGGGACCGAAGAAGACTCGCTGAATGGTCCAGAGGATGTAGCCCGCAGTCAGGATCACTCCCGATGCCGCCAGGATGGCGAGGACGGGACTGAAGTTCCACATGCTCAACACGACGAACGCTTCGCCGATGAATCCGCACAAGCCCGGCAGTCCCAGACCCGCAAAGAAGATCCCCACCGCTACACCGCTGTACCACGGCATCTTTTGCATCAGTCCGCCGAACTTGTTCAGGTCGCGATGATGCACGCGGTCGTAGATCACGCCGACCATAAAGAACATGCCTGCGGAGGAGATGCCGTGAGCCAGCATCTGGTACATCGCTCCTTGCATCCCCATCAGCCAGATGTCGGGATTCACGGTCTTGCCCGATTCATTGATCTTCCACACCGCCATGCCGACCAGCACGTAACCCATGTGGCTCACCGAGCTATAGGCCACCAGCCGCTTGAAGTCGGTCTGGGCCATCGCCGCGAACGCCCCGTACAAGATGCTGAACACCCCGAGCGCCACCAAGAACCATGAGGCGTACTGTGCCGCCCACGGACAGAGCGGCATGGCCACGCGGATGATCCCGTAGCCACCCATCTTCAACAGCACCCCGGCCAGAATCATCGAGATCGGCGTTGGGGCCTCAACGTGGGCATCCGGCAACCACGTATGGAACGGGAACGACGGAATCTTGATCGCGAACCCAATGAACAGCAGGATGAACGCGATCAGCTGCATGTTCTGGTTGAAGCCGCCCTGTTGAGCGATCTTCGCCAACTCGACCAGACTGAAGACCCCTTTGCCGCCAGTGATCTGGCTGCTGTCGAAGTAGAACATTAACATCGCGATCAGCATCAGCACCGAGCCGACGAGTGTGTACAGGAAGAACTTCATGGCCGCGTATTCGCGGCGCGGTCCACCCCAGACACCGATCAGGAAGTACATCGGCAGCAGCATGACTTCCCAGAAGACGTAGAACAGGAAGAAGTCCAGGGACAGAAAGACCCCCATCATCCCGGTCTCAAGCATCAGGAACAGGATCAGGTAGCCGCGAATCTTCTCTTTGATGCTCCACGAGGCGACGCACGCCAGCATGCACACCAAGCCCGTCAGCAGCACCAGCGGCAGGCTGATGCCATCGACACCGAGCGTGTACCCGATGTTCCAAGTCGGGATCCATTGGCAGTTGACGGACATCTGGTATCCGGCCTCCGCCATGTCGAACCGGCCCCACATCATCAGCGCGAGCAGGAACGTGACGACCGTTCCGATCAGCGCGAAGACGCGCATCCCTTCCTCCGCCTTCTTATCGAACGCCATCAATAAGACGGCGAAGATCGTCGGAGTGAAAATCGTCAGTGAGAGGAGGGCTGCGTCGCTCATGGTTTTC
>JAYSUV010000164.1:0-16537 GCA_043718945.1 Planctomycetota bacterium | reverse complement strand
CCCCACGCCGCCTGGCCGACGCGGGCACCACCTCGCGTAACAGATCCCGGAAGAACCCTATCCGCCGTCAAGACCAAGTTTTCATCACCCCAGGGTGGCCCCAGCCCCACAGCCATGTCGCCAGTGGGGAGAGGGGGCAGAGAGATGCAACTGCCAACAATTCTGATGCACACACCGAGGCGACAGCGAGTGCACATTACGTGCAAAACGGTTTCGGATCGGACATAATCCGTTCTCCTTCAGCTGTGACTGGCTTCCTCGCTCAGGTGCCCCCATGCGCTCTCAACTCGCTGTCGTCTTCACGTTCCTCTGCTTGGTCTCCTCCGTGTGGTCTGCCGAGGACCTCCTCATCGCCGACTTCGAGGGCGATACTTACGGCATGTGGAAAGTCGAAGGCGAAGCCTTCGGTCCCGGTCCCGCCAAGGGGGCGCTGCCTGGACAGATGGCAGTCAGCGGGTTCGAGGGAGAGCGACTGGTCAACAGCTTCTTTCAGGGCGACAGCACCACCGGCAAGCTCACCTCTCCGGAGTTCGTGATCGAACGCACGTGGATCAATTTCCTGATCGGCGGCGGGCAGCATCAGGATCAGCTGGTCATTAAGCTGCTCGTCGGCGGCGAAGCAGTGCGGACTTCTTCTGGTTCCAATAACACAGCAGGCGGCAGTGAGGTTCTCGACTGGGACAGCTGGGACGTCGCGAAGTACGTCGGGAAGAAAGGGACGATCGAGATTATTGATACCGCCACCGGCGGGTGGGGACATCTCAATATCGACCAGATCACGCAGAGCGACAAGCGACGTGGGGCCGAGCCAGCTGCACGGTCGATTGTCATCGACAAGCAATATCTCCATCTGCCCGTGAAGAACGGTGCCCCGAAACGGCGGATGACATTCACGGTGGATGGCCAAGCAGTGCGCGAGTTCGAGATCGAGTACGCCGAAGGGCCTGCTGACTTCGTCACGCTGGCCGATGTGTCGGCCTTCCGTGGAAAAACGCTCACCGTGCATGTGGACCGTCTGCCCGGTGGTCCCGCAGCTCTCGCGGCAATAGCTCCCTCGGACGAGAAGCCCGCTGCTGCGGACCTCTACAAAGAGAAACTCCGCCCGCAGTTCCACTTCACCTCGCAACGCGGCTGGTTGAACGACCCGAACGGGCTGGTCTATGCCAATGGCAAGTACCATTTGTTCTACCAGCACAACCCGTACGGCTGGGGCTGGGGGAACATGCACTGGGGGCATGCAGTCAGTACGGACCTGCTGCACTGGGAAGAGCTGCCCGAGTCAGTCTACCCGGCGAAATTCGGCGACTGGGCGTTTTCCGGCAGCGCGGTGGTTGACCCGCTCAACACGACCGGGTCCGGCGAGAAGCAAGACGGCATCGAGACCATCATCGCCGCCTTCACCAGTACCGGGCGCGGGGAGTGCATCCTGACCAGCCGGGACAACGGACTCACTTGGACCGAACTGCCCGAGAACCCGGTGGTGAAACACCAGGGACGCGATCCGAAGCTGCTGTGGCATGCTCCGACCAAGAAGTGGGTGATGGCCCTGTACGACGAATTCGAACGGAAGCAATGGATCACGTTCCACACCTCGACCGACATGCGCAAGTGGGAATTCGCTAGCCGCATTGAGGGGTACTACGAGTGCCCCGATCTCTTCGAAGCGAAGATCGAGGGCACCGACGAGAAACGCTGGGTGCTGTACGGTGCCGATGGCAAATACACCACCGGCCAGTTCGACGGAAAGACCTACACCCCCGATGGCCCGAAACAGCAACTCTGGTACGGCAACTTCTACGCGGCCCAGACCTACAGCAACGATCCCAAGGGCCGCATCATCCAGATCGGGTGGGGCCAAAACGTGAACTTTCCCGGAATGCCGTTTAACCAGCAGATGGTCGTACCGGTGGAGCTGACGCTGCACAAGGTCGAAGGCAAGGTGGTGATGAAGGCCATGCCAGTCAAGGAGCTGGAGGGGCTGACCACGGGGAGTGGTTTGTCGGGCAAGGGAATCCTTGATGCCAGGAGCGGGTATGTTGATGTGAGTGATCTCAACCATCTGCTTCGTACTCACGCAGAACTCAGCCTCTCTGCGGATGCAGTCTTCACACTGTCGTATCACGACATTCCGATTACGATTGACGCTGCGAAGCAGACCATCACCTGCCGTCATGTGACGGCACCATTCGGCTGAACCAAGGGAAACTGAAGCTGGAAGTCCTCGTCGATCGTGGTTCGATCGAGATCTTCGTCAACGGGGGAGAAGCGGCACTATCAGTCGCTGTGGAGACAACGAGCGGTCCTCGCAAGATCAGTTGGTCGTCCTCAGCGGGAACCACAACTCATGTCATCAGGGTGGATAAACTCCGATCAATCTGGGAGAAAACCCCGTAGTGTGGGCTTTAGCCCACATGTGATGGCTGACCACTGGCCGTCCGATCTCCATTCACGCGTGGACTAAAGCCCACGCTACTTTTGGATCGCATTCCATGGCACTCCATCACTCATCGAATTGGAATCTTCCAGCTCCTCTCGGTTTCAGGGGCCTTCGAGACGATCTGCCGTTGCGAGTCTACGAGCAGCTCCTTCCGCACTGGCGACAAGACGGGGCGACATACTTCGTGACGTTTCGCCTCGCGGATTCACTCCCACAATCCAAGCTCCACGAACTGCGAGCGTTCAAAGTGGACTGGGAACGCAGTCATCCGCCACCTCGAACGCAGACGATATTAGACGACCTGGCTCGCGAGATGTTTCGCCGTATCGAACGCTGGCTGGACCAAGGAATGGGCAGCTGTGTTTTGCGAGAGTTGCCAATGGCCGAAAGAGTGATTGAGGCGATGCATGCTGGTGACGATACAGAGTACGAATTGGGCTGCTACGTGGTGATGGCGAATCATGTTCACGCCGTGGTGCGGCCACTGTTGCCGAGTCGGAGTGATGTGGAGGACATTCTGAAAGGGTGGAAAGGTCGATCTTCCATCGAGATCAATTGCCAACTGGTCCAGAGCGGCACGCTTTGGCAGCGGGAAAGTTTTGACCGGATGATTCGCGACGAGGAACACCTCTGGAGAGTAATTCAGTACATCGGTCGAAATTCCAGAAACGCCGGAATCGACCCCTCGAAGTGCCCTATGTGGATTCGCCCCAGCTGGATCGAATGTGGTTGGAATTTCTTTGAGAACAGTCTGTAGTGTGGGCTTTAGCCCACACGTGATGGCAGACCACTGACTGTCCGTTCTCCATTCGCGCGTGGGCTAAAGCCCACGCTACGAACGAGACGGTCGGATGGCCATCACCCGCGGATTAATTCCCGTGGTCGTGCGAATGTCCATGGTCATGGCTGTGCCCGTGGTCATGGCTATGGTCGTGTGAGTGGGTCGTATCTAGGGCAGGCTTCTCGCTCTGTTCGACTCGGATTGATTCATTCGCGAAGCTTCCCTCAGCGGCGCGGTAGACATCGCGGAGGGGGACGCCGCGCTCGGTGGCGACGCGGGCGCAGTCCTCGAACTCGGGGGCGAAACGCGGGGAGCTGCCGGGTTGCCAGGCGAGTTTGCCTTGGACCGGACCGAAGGCGGTTTGCACGGTGTACGCCTGCCGGGCTTGCTTCACGCGCTCGATCCGGTGGCGGCGAATACCGAGGGTGCCGGTCTCCTGGAACAGCAGCGTCTCGAACCGCTCACAGTCCTCGGGTCGGCACAGCACGCTGACGATCACGCCGGGGCGGTCCTTCTTCATCTGGATTGGCGTGGTGTAAACATCGAGCGCCCCGGCCTTCAGAGCGGCTTGCTTCACATACCCAATCACCTCGCCGGAGACATCGTCGAGGTTGGTTTCCAGCAGGCAGACCTGATCGGTGTCGGGTGAGACGATCGCCGTGCCCACGAACAGCCGCAACACGTTCGCGCGGTCAGGCAGGTTCATCGTCCCGGCTCCGTAGCCGACCGCCTCGATCGTCATCGCGGGGAGCGCTCCGAACCGGTCGGCCAGCACCTTCACGATCGCCGCTCCGGTCGGCGTGGTCAGCTCGGCCATGATCGGCAGATCGACCAGCGGAATGCCCTTGAGGATCTCAGCTGTCCCCGGCGTCGGCACGGGGCACACTCCATGATCGATCCGCACCGACCCGCGTCCGGTCGGCAGCGGCGCGCAGACGATAACCTCCGCATTCAGGGCATCGAACCCGGCTGCCGCTCCTACGATGTCGACGATCGAGTCAATCGCCCCGACCTCGTGGAAGTGAATCTCGTCCAGTGTGGAGCCATGCACGCGGGCCTCGGCCTCGCCAATCACGCGGAAGATCGACTTGGCCAGCGTCTTCGTCCGCTCGGTGAGGCCGGTCGCGGCATCAATCATCCTCGCGATCTGCGAGTACCCCCGGTGCGGCTGGCCCGGTGGGTGCTGAATGCGGACAGCTGTGGCCCGGAAGCAGGACTTCATTACCGATTCAAACCGCAGTTCGACCCCCGGAATGCCGAGAGCCGCGACCGCCGCCTGGATCACCGCCGGGTCAACCCCCGCGTCAACGAGAGCGGCCAGCGTCATGTCTCCGCTGATGCCGGTGGCACATTCGAGGTAGGCGATTCGCATGCGATGAACTCGGGCAGTGGTTAGGGACTGTTGAAGGCGGGCAGACAGTGGTAGTCAGTGGGATAGGCTTCCAGCCTGTCATCGTTGGTGAAGATTGACAGGCTGGAAGCCTATCCCACGGGCACGTAGGAAACGTGCCCCACGGGGAACGATTGTAGGGGGGCGGGCAGCGCTGAAAAAGCAGCTCTCCCCGGTCGGGCACGCTTCTCCCCGCTCTGGTAGGCGATTGTGACCTAGGGTCAGGCAGGTCACGGTGCAGGGACGCCACTCCGTCACCGACCACGGTCCCCTTCGCCCCCCTCGCGAAACGACATGAGCACGACACTCTCCGAACAATCGGCACAACCGCTCCTCGCCGCTGACGAGCAGGCGGCGACCTCGGCCCAGGTTTCTGTGCTCAAGGTCGTCTGGGTACTGTTCATTCTGGCGACCGGTGGTCTGGTCATGTCGATGAACCAGGCGGACCCCGACCTGTGGGGCCACTCGTTGTTTGGACGCGACTGGATCGAAACCGGTCGGCTGGCCAAAGCGACCACTGGCTCGTTCACGGCGATTGGCTTTCACTGGATCAACCACGAGAACCTCGCCGAGTTACTCACCGCCTGGACCGAGATGCGGTTCGGGCCGACCGGACTGGTCGTCGGCAAATTCCTGCTGAGCCAAATCGTACTCGGGCTGATTCTGTTTCAGGCTCGCCGTCATCAGGTCAGCTGGGGAACAGCTGGAGTGTGCGCGCTGCTCGCGTCGTTCGGGCTGGCATTTCACTGGCACTTCCGCCCACAGGTGTTGGGCTACACGATGTTCAGCCTCATGCTGGTCAGCCTGTCGTGGATCTTCGAGGGCTGGGAAGGCCGCTGGAATCTGCGCCCTTGGAAATCGCCACCGCTGGCCCTCGACGAGGGAGCGGAATACAGCTGGAAACGCATGCGGTGCTTGTGGCTCAGCTTCGGACTCTTCGCGGTCTGGACGAATACGCATGGCAGCTTTGCGGCGGGTCTGGCGATCTTCGTGGCGTATCTGGTGTTTCGTTCGGTCGAGGCCGTGAGCCTGTGGGGCTGGTCCGCTGAGGGGCGCATTCGACGTTATGTACTGATGAGCTGCGTCGCGGGGCTGGGGACGTTTGCAACGCCTTACGGCTTCGAATTGCATCGCTGGATGCTAGCCGCCATCGGGCATCCGCAGCCGGAGATTCAAGACTGGCAGCCGATCCCGCTCTTCACCGCCGAGGCGTTCCCCTTCTGGGCCTTGGTTGTGGTGACACTGTTCTCGCTGAAGTACACGCGACTCCCGAAGGACTTCACCCAGCTGATGATTCTGGGACTGGTCTGCTGGCAGGCGGTCAGCCACATTCGTCACCTGACGTTCCTGGCGCTACTCGTGGCGTTCTGGATTCCACCGCACTTGCAGTCGGCTTGGCAGCGGATCACCGAGAGCCCCGATAAGACGGCCCCGACACCCGCGAGCCAAAGTAGCGTGCAGTGGGCCTGCGTCTGCCTGCTCATCGGCACGGTCTTCGTGGGAGTCCGGCTCGCCCCGCAGGTGTCTCGATTGGAGGTCGACGCGAGCCAGTACCCCGTCGCGGCGATGCAGTTTCTGGAGGAGCGGCAGCTGCGAGGGCGGACGGTGGTGACGTTCAACTGGGCTCAGTATGCGCTGGCCTGCTTCGCTCAAGAACCCGACCCGCTGCGTCGTTCCACAGTGGCGATCGACGGGCGATATACAACGTGTTACTCGCCCGAGGTGATCGACATTCACTTCGACTTTCTGTTCGGCAAGGACTACCCCGGGCAGCGGTATCGCAGTCCCAAGTCTGGCCCGATCGATCCCGAGAAGGCTCTGCGTTATGGCAACCCGGAGTTATTCGTACTGCATCGTGGTCAGCGGGGAGCCGTGCGCATTCTGGAAGCGAATCGAGACCAATGGACGCTGCTGTACCAAGACTCGCTGGCCCAGGTGTGGGGCTGGAAGCAGCGGTTCGACACTCCGGGAAGCTCGGATTACTTGGCCCCAGAACAACGGCAGATCAGCGACGCCCCCCAGCGCGGGCGAGTCGCGTACCCAGCGATTCCTGAGTTGAATGCGGTCGCGGGGACATCGCAGGGGACATCCGAGAAGGATTTGGCACTGAGAGACTGAACAATCCCTTTGAGGAACCCGCCAGACTCCTTCGGAAGCCTCTGGGGACGCCGAATTGCTCCGACATGGGCCTGCCAGTTCGACGCATCGCGTTGATATCACCCAAACGCTATGCTGCCTGCTCGATATCCACCCAGGCGAGTCATGCAGACTCGACCCGATCGCTCTTCCTCCCGTCTGGCAAACGGCTCATGATCCTTAGCGGCAGCGAGATTCGGTCCCGACTCGGTTCGGATATCCTCATCGATCCCTTTGACGAGTCCCGACTCAATCCCAACAGCTACAACTTGCGACTGCACCACGAACTGTTGGTGTACGAGGAAATTGTGCTTGATATGCGGAAGAAGAATCGCTTCCGGCGGATAGAGATTCCGCCCGAAGGTCTCGAACTCGATTCCAATAAGCTCTACCTGGGCCGGACCATCGAGCGGACGGAGACGCACAATCTCGTCCCGATGCTGGAGGGACGCTCCTCGGTCGGGCGGCTGGGTCTGTTTGTGCATGTGACCGCAGGTTTTGGAGATGTGGGGTTCTGCGGATTCTGGACCTTGGAGATGCACGCGATTCAGCCGGTGCGGATCTATGCGGGCGTGGAGATCTGCCAGATCTTTTATCACACCTTGCAGGGTGAAGCGCAAGAGTACAAGAGCGGGAAGTACCAAAACAACACCGACATCCAGCCCAGCCTGCTCTACAGAGAGTTTCAGCAGGCGGAGGACCGTCAGCGGACGTTGTGGGAAGAGGACGAGACCAAGATGCGATAACCCATTGCTCTACGGAGCGACAGGACTTCGCAGAGACGAGGGCCACCCTGAGCCTGATGAAATAGCGATTTGCACTGCCAGATGGGTGAATCGTTGAGGTTGCCCTGCCACCACTCACGAGGCCAGCCTCCGAGTCTCATCCTCCCGGACTACACACAGCGACGCACCTCATCCAGAGCGCAGCCAAACCTCTTAAATCTGTGCCGATCTGCGCAATCTGTGTACAAACTCTCCGCTCTGGAGAAGCTGATAAATAGGTGGATTGGTACACAGATTTCACAGATTTGCACAGATTATACTTCACGCGGGACAGATTGAGACGTACGACGGACGTCCTCGTCCATCGCTCCGCGAGTTTTTCCACACGGACGGACGAGGACGTCCGTCCTACGAAATGTCTCAATTCTCCCTGCGCCTAGTAGAACCCCTAGAGCGGAGAAAATCCGCGTCCCCAGCTTCTGTCAGTTGGGAACTCACGATGATGCACACAGCCACCGAAATGAGCATCTCACCTCCCCACAGTGCCAGTGGTCGAATCCTCCTCAGCGCCGGGGAGTTCATGCGTCGTCGTTGATAATCGGTGAACGTCGGGACCATCGCGCGGGACAGTTCTTTTTGCAATTGGATCGACTGGGCCATCTGCTCCGGCGAGCCGACCGGAGGCAGCGGGATCAGCGGCGTTCGCTGGGCGGTCTCCGCTTTCAGATCTGTATAACCCCAGTGCGAGAGCATCAGCAGCGAGAGCACACAGACCGTGACGTTCACTCCAATGACGAGTGACCGAGATCGAACCCCGATCGAGTGTGCTAACCAGCTGCAAGCGATGCTGACGCAGGCTGTTAATCCCCAGGAATGGATTCCCAGGAACTTCATGCGGGGGGGCATCGAATGAAAAACCGGCGTGATCAGGAGCCCAGCCAGCGCACACACCGCCAGCCAGAACAGGATACCGGTCCAATGGGTAGGTGGGTTTGCGGAGGGAGTTGAAGTCTCCGAATCGGGCGGCATGAGCGGATGTCTCTTAAGGTAAGGTCGACTCTTCGGGCTGGGGGCCAAGGTATGTCTCATGCCAAGTCGTCCGGTCAACCGTCGACTCCGATTATACTCGACGCGGGGCAGACTGCGACTTACGTCGGACATCCTGATCCGTTGCTACGTGAGGCTGTTGACACGGACGGACGAGGATGTCCGTCCTACGAAAATGTCTCGCTTCGGGCCGCGCCAAGTCGATCACTGGCTGGACGCTGTGCGCACAACTGCGGGGGTCGTTCCCGCCTTCAGCACGCTCAGCACATGCTCGGTAATCTCTCGATGAATGCGGGGATCCCACTCAGCTGCGATATGGGCTTGAGTATCCAGGGCGGCGTCATACTTTGGTCCTCCAGTGACCAGGAATCCCCGTTTGGCATCTCCCAGGTCGACATTCACCACTCGTGCTTCGTTCGGCAGTTCTCGCCACCCAAAGACGTTGCGAGTGTAATAATTTCGAGCCGACCGAATACACAACGGCAACTGCGAAGGGCGAGCGGTTTGGGGCCGTCCCAGCGAAGAGGGATCCAAGAACACCGTTACCGCGATCGGAATCTCCGGTTCCGAGAGTGCCTCGCACACTTCCCAAGCCGTATGCCCGCCCCAGCTATTGGCGATGATCGCCAGTTGCTCTGTCGGTTGTTTGGCATGTCGTTCCTGAATGAACTGTACGATGCCCGCCGAGAGCGGAGGCTTCTCGCGAATTTTGCCAGCACGCGAGCCGTTCCAGTTGAAATACTCGGTATTGAGGCCGTGGTTCGTGAGGTCGCCCGCGAGTTGGAACATCCCGCTTTGCCCCTGGCCGCGCGGAGCGATCCCTTTGATCTGCGCGGGAGTGGGGTCGGAGTCGATGCCGCCGATCAGGACCACACACACGGGCGGGGCAGGAGTGGTAAGGCGAGGTTCGTCCGCGCGAAGGTGCGAAACACGCAGGACCACCAGAACGCATACCGCGAGACGACAAGAGGTCATCACCGACTCCTAATCCAGGGATCTCCCCGAAGCTCGTCCACCGGAGAGGCGAGCGGGCGGGATTGAACCCGGGATGAGCGGTTGAGGCAAGACCGGTTCCGGATGCTATCAGCCTTTGAGTGCGAGACGCGTGGCTCGTCGGGTCGCGGGCGGTCATAGCAAGACCTGATGCAGCGTGAAGAAATTCAAGTTTCCCCATGATCTTGTGATCTCTGAGCCGAGACTTGTTTCATCAGAAAGAAGAGGAAGAGGTTCACAAGATTATGACCATCAGATGGTGAAGAGTGGATTGGAGAAGATCGGCGATTCGCATGGATTCGGGGCGGCGCTGTCACTACGTCGCCCGATTCGAGTTTTGTGTCCGCTGGGAGTGACGAGGACTTTTTAAGAAGTTTGAGCCGCAGATGAACGCGGATGAACGCAGATCAGAAGAGGCGAGTCCATCAAAGTGCTGGCCCAAACAAATCAGGTCGAACCATGTCTGTGAACCTCTTTATCCGTGTTCATCTGCGTTTATCTGCGGCCAACCCTCTGAAACCTGATAGCCAACTCAGCTTCGAAGCGGACGAGAGAGGCTGAGCGGGAGGCTCAGGGCGGCGGGCAGCTCTCCGAATGCGAGAGGGGGGCAATGACAAAGTGCGTCTGGCACTCTCACTCTTCCGTGACTCACAGAGGATCTCCATTCACGATGAAAGTGGTTGTCGCGGACATCGTCAATGCACCTCGAATTGTCCCCGCATCCCTCTCCGGGATGACAATCGTCGCTGTGGTCGACACAATGAGCTTGTTCCCGATCTCCGCACAGAAGCTAGGCCACACATGCCGATTGACTGGCAACCCCTCGTCGACATCATTCACGCGAACCAGCGGTTCGTGATCTCCAGTCATGTGCGGCCCGATGCCGACGCCATTGGCTCGGAGATGGGGCTGTGCGGCATCCTTGAACAGTTGGGGAAGGAAGTGCGGATCATCAATCCGTCGGCGTCCCCCGCACATTTAGCGTTTCTCGACCCGACCTCCCGCGTTCAGAAAATCGGCGAGGGAGTGACGACCGAGCAAGCCTGTGACACCGATGTCCACCTGATCGTCGACACCAGTGCGTGGCAACAGCTCACCGACCTGCGCAAGACTCTGGAGACGACCAAAGCCAAGAAGGTCGTCGTCGATCACCATGTCAGCTCCGACCACCTAGGAGCCGAACTGTTTAAGGACACGACGGCCTCTGCTGCGGGGATTTTGGTGTGCGAGCTGGCGGATGCACTCGGTGTGACGCCGACCGTGGAACAAGGGAGCGCCCTCTTTGCGGCGATCGCGACGGATACCGGCTGGTTCCGGTTCCCGAACGTCGAGGAGCGGACCTTGAAGCGGGCGGCTTGGCTGGTGAGCCTGGGCGTCGAACCGCATCGGATCTATCGCGAGCTGTACGAGAAGTCGTCGTTGTCCCGCTTGAAACTGCATGGGCGAGTCCTCGCCCGCGTGACGGTCGAGTTTGGTGGAGCGATGGGGATGACCTCGGTGTTTCAAAAGGACTTCGACGAGACCGGGGCGCATCCGTCCGATACGGAAGACCTCGTGAATGATTGTCTGACCATTGAGGGGACTCGCTGTGCGGTGATCCTGGTCGAGCAGAAATCTGGTCAGGTGAAAGTGAGCTTCCGCAGCCGGACCGGTCTGGATGTCGCCAAAGTGGCTGAACAGTTCGGCGGTGGGGGACACAAGCTGGCGTCGGGCGCGATGCTGGCCGGGCCGCTGGCCACTGCGCAGTTGCAAGTGTTGCAGGCCATGCAGGAGGCGCTGAAAAGTCCGGCGTCGGGAAATTGCTGCTAGCGTGCACACGGGATCATCGGCCAGAGGGTCCGAAAGACGGTTTGTCCCGACATGGAGTGAACGCCGATCCGGCCTCCGTGACCGGTGACAATGCGCCAGCACTTCGTCAGGCCAAACCCCAGTCCTCGTCCTGCATCTCGTCCGGAGAAGAACGGGTCGAAGGCGTGTTCGCGCTCAGCCGGTGTCAGCTCGGGGCCGTTGTTGAGGAGGTCGAGTTCCAACCAGTCCCGGCCTTGCCAAGTGCGGTTCCGCGCTCGTAATCCGATCTGTCCGCCGGGACCGACGACGCGGATGGCGTTACGCAGGAGTTCGATCAGTACGACTTGGAACTGCTCGGGGTCGAGGGGGGCCAGAAGTGGTGAGTGGTCAGTAGTCAGTGGTGAGTGACCGGAATCTGCGGAAGATGAGAGATTGAGTCGTAGCTGGATGTCTGCGGCAACCAACTCTTCGGAGAATCGATCGGTGACGGAGCGAATCAGCGGTTCGATCTCCACTGTGCGAGGCTTCGGGGCGGGCGGGCGGGCGAAGACCATCGTGTCCGAGATCATGTCCCGGATGCGGAGGGCCTGGCCCCCGATGGCGGCCAGCCAGCGGCGGCGTTCCGGGTCGGTTTCTTGTCGCAACAGCAATTGGGAACGTCCGAGGATCGTGCCGAGCGGGTTGTTGATCTCGTGACCCGCCCCACCAGCGAACTCGGCCAGGGATTTGAGTTTGGCGTCTCGCCAGGTCTGTTCGCGCGTGGCCAGCCACTCCATCCAGGTGCCGTACCAACGCTGTTCGTCGGGGGATAATGGAGGAGAGGTCGAGGGGCGGCAGATCGCTCCGACGGCTCCGAGGGAAGTGACCGAACTCCGGGTGAGACTGGCGAGCCGGGTCCACTCCACCAAGGTCTCCTCGGGCGGCGGCACGCTGGCGAGTTCGTAGTGGCGAACCTCATACAGCCGGGCTGTCCCGATTAAGCCGATCGCCGCCACCGCTGGCTCGGGCCAAGCCCAGAGTCCGGCCTCAATCGCTCTCTCTCCGATGAGGGCCTCAAGCAAGACCCGCAGCCCGTCCTCGAGTGACGGGGATTGAAGCATCGCCGCCACGAAATGCAAAACCCCTTCGGCCGGGACGGTTGTTCCAGCGAAGGGGAGTGTGGGACTCACGCGGTGGTTCCAAGCTTGTGAATTCAATGACTCGAGCAGATTCAGAATTGGTGTTCATTCAGGAGACCGGAACACTAATCTCCGCTGATAAACACTAATCCGGAATTGGATTGGCTCGCAATCTGATTAGCGAAGATTAGAGAAGATCAGTGTTCCGATCCCTTCTTCTTTCGCACGTTTGAGTGAAAGCAGATTCTGAATCCGCTCTAACGTTTCTGACAGGCGACCCACTCACCGAGTAGCCGAATCATTTCCTCTTGGTGTTGGAGGGACTGCTCTGCCAGTTCGACCGACTTTTCGGCCAGTTCGACACCCCGCCGTGACAGCGACAAGCTTTCATCAATCGATCCAATGGCTTCTTGTTGCTTGGTGAGTCCCTTACGCTGCATCAAGACAGCCCAAACCATGAGCCAAACCAATAGTCCACAGACAAGGAGACCAATCAACGGGACGAGGAGTTCTTCAAACATCGAATGCCTTCCTCGTGGTCTGGATTCAGGAAAGACCGATGCAATCTCCCCTGAAGGGCCAAGTTCCAATTGTCTTCATCCTACCGCTACCGCATCGACCGACTGGGGGTCCTGTCCATGTCGAGCAGTTCGCACATCCGTCCCAGTAGGGATTCGACCTCGAACGGCTTTTGCAGGAAGTCATTGGCTCCCGCATCACGGATATCCTGAATCTTGTCCTGCTCGACCAGTCCGCTGATGCAGATGATCTTGACGCCGTCCAGTGTGGAGTCGCTGCGGACCCGCTGGCAGACTTCCTTGCCGTTGATGTCAGGCAGCATGATGTCGAGAACGAGAATGTCGGGCTTGTATTCCCGGACCATCATTCCGGCGTCGAAGCCGTTGTTGGCCACGCGAACATCGAACCGGCCATCGGCCTCCAGGATATCCCGAATCAGTTCGACGAGTTCGACATCGTCGTCGACAACCAGAGCCTTCCGCCGACCACTCTCCAGTGCGTCGGTCGGAATCCCGTTGTCCTTCATGAACTTGTGGAGGATATCGCGCGGTATGCGGCGGAACCGCGACCCCGGCACGCGGAATCCCTTGAGCTGCCCCGAGTCAAAGCAGCGGATGATGGTCTGCTGGCTGACCTTGCAGATTTTGGCGGCTTCGCCGGTGGTGAAGACGGTCTTCATGGTACTCTTCCATCCTTTGGAGTGAGTCCACAGCTTGGGGGGCTGCGGTCGGACCATGTTCGCTGTGTTGCGATGCACACACTTCAACTTCCATCGATCCGTGAACGGAAGCTCATACAGCCGGGGGTGGTTTGAACCGCAGTGACTTGGAGGGCTCTCACTGTCTGTCAGATGAGCAACGTCCCTCAAAGTAACGATCTTGCCGATTGCCCCGGTCGTACCGATTGTATCCATGTTGCGGGACCGGTCAATAGGGGTTTCCTCGCGTGCCCCTCCCGAACCCCCTGGAATGCCCATATCGGGCAATAAACGCCGATGGGGGGGAAGGAGAGCGGTCAGCCATCAGCCGACAGCTTTCAGCCAGAGGAGGCTTTGAGAGGCCGGGAATTTGTGTACAGAAGTTAGCCATGAGGATGGCCCAACTTACCCGTCCGGCGATAGTTATCCCGACTCAACCAGCATTCTGGCTGACAGCTGATCGCTGACGGCTCCCTACCAGCGAAACAGCCCAGTGCCCCAACTCAGGCCGGCTCCGAACCCGCACATGAGGATCAAATCGCCTCGGCGGATTTTCCCAGCTCGCAGAGCCTCGTCCAGCACCAGCGGCACCGAAGCACCGCTCGTATTCCCGTATTTGTGAACGTTGCAGAAAACCTTGTCCTCGGCAATTTTCAGGTTCTGCATCGCGGCATCGATGATGCGGATGTTGGCCTGATGCAGGAGGAATAGCGACACATCCTCCACCCGATGCCCCGATTTTTCCAGCACCAGTTCGATCGTGTCTTGGACTAACCGCACGGCCCACTTGAACACGCTACGACCATCCATCCGCAGGTACTGATCCCCGGCGAGAATCGCCTCAGCTGTGATTGGACAGCGCGAACCTCCGGCGGGTCGGTCGAGGAGATCGCCCCCGCTGCCATCGGCTCCCATCTGATAACAGACCAACCCTTGCGAGGCTTCCCCCTTGGCGATCAGCACCGCCCCGGCCCCATCTCCGAACAGCGGGTAGGTCCGCTGGTCCTTGGGGTTGATGATCCGGCTCATGCAGTCGACGCCGATCACCAGGGCCAACTTCGAGTTGCCCGTCGCCACATATTGAGACGCCGTGACCATGGCATACATAAACCCGGCACAGGCCGCCGCGACATCAAACGCCGCACAGTCCAGCCCCAGGCGATTCTGCACCAGACACGCCGTCGAGGGGCACTGGTAATCCGGTGTAAACGTCCCGACCACCAGCAGATCAATGTCCTTGGGGTCAACCCCTGCGGCCCGAATGGCCTTCTCTGCCGCCGCAATGCTCATTTCCAAGGTGGAGACGTTTGCCGGAGCATGCCGCCGCTCCAGAATCCCCGTTCGTTCCCGAATCCAGTCGGCGTCGAACCCGAAGCGACTATTGAGTTCCGCATTCGTGACGACGTTGTCCGGGACAAACGTTCCAGTCCCCAATATCTGTACCCCCAGCAGCGTATTCGTACGCTGACTGTTGAGGACATGCTGGCGGGGAGGCAGGGAACTGTCAGTCACGAGGGATTCACAACACCGCTGGACGATTCGGTGTCTTTCGAGAGGCGGCCATCAAAGGATCATCCGACGAATCTTTGACGAGCGGATGGGGGGATGATTGATCACGCCCACCGCGAATCGTTCGCGGAAATCCTGACCACTGCAGCCCAACTCAGCCCAGTCGCCATCTCCCGTTCCCATGTCAGCAGGCAGTGCGAGTATATCGGCAGGTTTCCACGGCAACCAGTCTGCTCTGGAGTTGGGCACGGCAACGCACTTTGAGACGTTGTGTCACTCATTTTCGGCTGACGGCTGAGAACTGACGACTGAAAACGACACTCCTCGCCCCAACTGTCAACCTCTCGCGGAGTACATGGCAGATCGAGTAAGAGCCCATCGCCTGCTCCTTTGAACCTCTCGCCCCAGACTATTGATTGGTACACAGATTTCGCAGATGGGCACAGATTTCAGAGGGGAGAGTAGAGATCTCCTGTCTGCGATCACCGCCCTCGCTGGCGTCGCATCTGTGAAAATCTGTGGAATCTGTGGACCAGAACCCGCCTCTGCGACCGTAATAGACATGCGGTGTGCGCCAGCATTGCCGAGGAACACTCGGGAGTCTCTGTCGGATCCAGCGAGAAGTGTCCTGAAAACTGGCCCACTGTGAAACTGTGCGGCACCCTGGCCAGACTCCTCAAAAGATTCCGGACGTAGCGATTCGCATGCTCGCTAGATGAAGTTTTGAAGAATGAGTCACCGACGAAAAACGCCAAATTGACTTCGAATTTCCAGACCGATATCGTTTCCCATACATTTCCTTGTCCGACTCTCGCTCTCCGCGAGAAGCGAACAAGGGCCGTCGAACTTCGGGAAGACAACTCATGTTGGGCCAGCTGGTCCCAGTCGGCGGAGGGGATCCCATCCCTCTCCTCAAGACTCCGTTGCTCATCGGGCGTCGCAGCCGCTGCGATATCGTGCTCGATTTTCCCAATGTCTCCTCCCAGCATTGTGAGTTGGCATTCATCAACGGGTTCTGGCAGATTCGCGACCTAGGCAGCAGCAACGGGATCAAGGTCAACGGCGAGCGGCTCGATGTGAAGTTTCTGCAGCCCGGCGATATGGTGACGATCGCGAAGCATCAGTTCACGATCAATTTCGCCCCCGGTGCGGCAGCTCCTCCCGAAGAGGAAGAAGACCCGTTCGCGATGAGCCTGCTCGAAAAGGCGGGCCTGGAAAAACGCCGCGACGACGCCCGTCAGCATCGAAAGTCAGCCCCCGCCGTGAAGCCTCCGAAGCCCAAGACCTTCTCCGCCGATGAAGACGAGGCGACCCGCTGGCTTTTGGAAGAGGAGTAACGTTGGCCGAAGACCGGAACCGCAAGATACGTGTTCGCTTTCACAAGAATCGGGGCAACC
>JAYSUV010000163.1:0-16605 GCA_043718945.1 Planctomycetota bacterium | reverse complement strand
GTCCCCCTTCGCCTGCAAGACAGCGGACTCCTGATACGAGCAGGCCGAGTACGGGGGAATATCGGCCACGAGCGCCGCCTCGGGACGGTTCAGGATCTGGGCATTCCCGGAGAATCCCGAATCGACCGCGAACACCGCCGCATCCCCATGAGCCGGGATCACATACCCGCCGCCATCGGTGACGAACAAGCTGCCATGCTTGCGGAGAGCCACCCGCTGATTCCCCAGTGGGTAGGCGACCATCATCTCCCGCAGCCCGGTCGACTCGTTGTACCCGCGCTTCCCGACCTCGGCATAGAACCAACTGAACAGGACCACCGTCCCTAGAATCATGGCATACGTCATGCGAAAATCGCCCCGCTTGCGACTGACCAGCCAGATCCCCGGAAACAGAATCAGCAGATAGATGAAGGCCAGGACGAAAATGAGCGGCCAGTTGTGGTCGGGACGGACCATATTCCGCATCGTCTGGAAAAGCTGGTTGGTGCCGTTGGTGGCGGGGTCGGAGTCGTACTGGTTGCCATAGTTATTGGGGTCTGGGGCCGCCTGGGCGATCTCGGTAATCAGGTCCGGAATCTGCCCGGCGTCCTGGACGATCCCCTGCCGCATCACGACGCCTTGCCCGACCAGGAATCGGTCAGCGGGAACGTTGAGATCCTCCAACGGGGACGGAAAGCTCAGCGGCTTGCCATCGCGCCCGTTGATGAGATAGAGCCGCCCACCGCGCCCGAGCCAGTCGCGAAACGCCCGATGACGCACATCGCCAGCCCAACTCGGGACATGATCCAGCACCACACTCCCCAGTGTCTCGGTCCCCGGAGACCCGATCGGGAAGTCTCGGTCGGAGAAGACCTCGATCCCCTTGAGCGGGGAGGAGACTCCCTGGTCGGCCAAGAATTGCACCGCCACGGGAGCTGTGAATTCCTGGCTCGGGTAGCGGAAATCAAAGCCGTCCGCCGCTCGGGGCCCCCAACTGACGTGCCAGTCGGGTTTATCACTGGCGATGTACGGGAGGAACTGGACAGTCCGCATCTCGCCGGGACCGATGTAGACATCGGGTTCGATGAGGGGGACTTCCGAGCTGCCGACTCCACCCTCCTTGGTCAATGTCACCGGCCCACGAAACGCTTCCGACGAGGGATTGAGGAGGTCGATCGTACAGAGGTTGTAAGCATGCCGCTTGACCGCCCCATTAAAGCCCCAGCGAACCTCGCGGAACTCCACAGCGCAGGCCAACCCGCTCCCGCCCGCCCACAGGCTCAATACCACAACCGCCCGCAGCCAGAAGCCCTGACCCGGAAAACGAAGGCCCCAGAGGGAGGCCGCCAAACCATCGGCTTGATGTCCAGCGGGAACGGTCGATAAGTCTCGCATGGATTTCGGTCTCAGGAGATGAGTCATCTACGCCACAACGCACGCGAGTGTGAGAAAGATCACCCCATGATAGTGCCATCGCGTCAGATTTTCTCCCTTGGATGTATCACCCGGATGCTCTCGGGTGCATTCGCCAATTGGCGGTAGTCTGTGCTGTCTGCCCCCTCTCCCCCACAATCGACTCGGCTTTTCGGAGAAGACTCCACTGTGAGGGAGGGGCCGGGGTGGGGGCCTGAGCGAGCGGTGTGGCCCCCTCACCCCACCCTCTCCCCCGCAACGCGTCCCTTGTGGGTTGATATCGATCGCGGGGGAGAGGGGGCAGACAGGAGACCGCCATTGGGCGAATGCACCCGGTACTCGCGACGAATGGCACGCCACGGCAAACTGGAATGCCTCGGCCAACGGGCACCACTCCAGGTTCAACCGATAAGGTGAATACCTCACAATCGCCCATCCAGTACAGAGGTCGGATGAATCTGATCAAGATCCAGATCCCTCCGCCACGCCGCCCGACTGGTCACCTTGTTGAACGTGTCACGAGCCAAGTGACAATGATCGGGATTGATCACGAATCTCAACCTTCCCTTGGTAAAACGTGCGTGCTGTGCCACTTGCAGCGGTTGGAGTGTGCCAGCTGTGGTCGCTGTCCCAGCACTTGTCGCACGCTGGTGGAATCGCGAACTCGACACGGATACCATTCTGCGTCTGGCCCAGCGGATGACTGGGTGTCAATTGCACGCTGGCACGGATGTTTGATGTCAGGATGACCGTGCGACGATTTCCCTCCGGGATCCCGGTCGGACAGCCGCTGTGGTTTGAACAGCTGCGCTGTCGACGGATCCCACTCTGCTGATGTACCCACCCTCATGGTCGACAAGACATTTGAATCCGAAGATCAGCTCATTTCCCGCGCCCAGCTGGCACTGTCCAGTTGTAACTGGACGTTGGGAGAATGTGCCGCCTTGTGGACGAAGCGTTATGCGAAAGGTCGCACGGATGCGGCCTTTGGCGAGATGATCGGTCTGAGCGCAGATCAGATTTATCAGCGACGGCGCGTCTGGGAAACTTTTGGCGATGTCCACTCGCAGTACACATGTCTGAAGTGGTCACACTTTTACGCCGGACTGAATTGGGACGACGCAGCTGCGTGTTTCAGCTGGGCCGAGGAGATGGAGTCAACCGTCGCCGAGATGCGGGCATGGCGTCGGGCGCAGCATGGGGAAGACCTGTCGCTGTCGGCGGATGAGCAAGAGATTCCGTTCGATCCAACCGGTGACTTCCTGACCGTCGAGACGGGTGTTGTCCGCGATCCGGCGGAGATGGGTTACGAGGCGGCCCAGCGACGAGCTGGCAGCGGAGCCGTGATGGATGAACGTGAACGGTCGGCCACAGCGTCTTCTGTGGCTCGCGAGACCAAGGACGATTACGCCCCGTTCGGGAAGGGCGCTCGCGGACCCGCCCCCGGCGAGGATTCCGACCGGGTGAGTACCGCTCCCCCCGTCGAGCAGATCGCCAAGCGTGTGGTCTCTACGCTGGAGAAGTGCAACCAAGCCCTGAGTCCCGATCTGCTGGAAGACCTGTCGACGTTGCCCATCGCGATCCAGCAGCGGCTGTTGAATGCGGTCGATAATCTGATGTCAAAGGTGGCCGGGCTGCGGTAGCTGGATCAATGACTCTTCTCCCTCGACAGGGGAGGCCAGCAAAGGGCGATGTCAAAGGCCGCATGGTTCCTTGTCCTCACCAACCCCATAAGTTCACGTGGGTGGACGACGAGTGGTGTCTCCATGCTTGATGACTTCACCTCACTTCCCGCTGCTGGCTGGATCCGGACTGTCGATGTCTTCGACGAGTTGGGATCAACGAACGACCACGCCATCCGGACTGCCAGTGATCCGCGTCCTCACCCTCGGCTGGTGATCTGCAACCGGCAACTGTCGGGACGCGGGAGAGGAGCCAACCGCTGGTGGGTGAGTGAGGGGGCGCTGACGTTCTCGGTGGTGATCGAGCCGCAGGTATTGGGCATCCCCGCCGACCGCTGGCCCACGCTGTCGGTGGCTGTCGGGGGGGCGATTTGTGAGGCGCTGGCCCCTTGCATCCCGTCGTCGGATGTCCGACTGAAATGGCCGAATGATGTCTTCGCGGATGGGCGAAAGCTAGGCGGGATACTCGTGGAGGTGCCGCAGGTCACGCCCGCGCGGTTAGTGATCGGGATCGGGATCAACGTGGCAAATCTCGTCCGGAATGCCCCGCCCGAGGTGCAGGCCCGGATGACCTCCTTGGCGGATTTGACGGCTCACCCACCCAGTCGCCGAGAGGTTCTGGAGTTGGTGCTGGCCCAACTGAAGACAGACCTCGGACACTTGGTGAGCGACCCGCTGTCATTGGCTCGGAAGTGGAGGCAGAGGTGTCTGTTGGCGGGGCGAACGGTCACTCTGAATGACGGAATCCGTACACTGTCCGGGGCCTGCCAGGGGATCGATGACGACGGAGCGGTCCGGATTTACACCGAATTTGGGCCTCAACGGTGCTTTAGCGGGTCGGTGGAAGCGTTCGAGTGACTTGACAATTCACCGTCCAAGTGTCCAGTCAATGTTAAAATGGTGAAACAAAAGGGAATTTCCGGGCTCACTTGTGGCCTTTAAGCATGAAATTTGTGTAATGTCAAGAGATTCTCTCAAGAAGGCGGATTGACGATGGATCAAGTCCGTCTAACATTGCAAGAGAGTTTTGGGCAGATTGTGGCTCTCCGCCGAACGTCAAGGAAACCGTTGAGGAGATTTCGCCAGATTGGTGGCCCCGTTTGGTGGCCCGGCTGACCCATGAAGGGGGTGTCGCATGTTGGTTCTTTCTCGCCGTCCGAATGAAAGCATTGTGATCAACGACAAGATCGTGATCACTGTCATCGAAATCCGTGGAGACAAAGTTCGCCTCGGGATTGAAGCCCCGCGCGATGTGCCCGTGCATCGTAGCGAGGTCTATGCGGCCATCCAAAACGCCCCCGTAACGAACAGCGTGGCTGATTCCGTCGTCCCGGACGATTCTGTGCCAAAATAATACGCGCCAGTTCACTCAGCCCGCGTTTCGAGTCACCCGACTTCGAACACGCGGGCTTTTTTTTGTCGCAGAAGTCGTAAGAATTCTGCCTGCTGATGGCATTGTCTCGGCAGAATTCTTACCCCTTCCGGAGTGGTCATGAGCGATACGCTCTACATCGTCGACACGCTGTCTCTCGTGTTTCAGGTCTACCACGCCATTCGCCAGCCGATGACCGGCTCGCGCGGACAGCCGACCAACGCCCTGTTCGGCTTCACCGGGGATCTCGAACACCTCATCCATGAGAAGCACCCCACGCACCTGATCTGCGCGATGGACTCCCGGGGAGAAGGCGTACGGAACACAATCTACCCCCAGTACAAAGCCCACCGCGATCCCCCGCCCGAGGACTTGCAGGTCCAAATCCCGCTCGTCCTCGACCTCATCCGGGCCTACAACATCCCCGTCGTCATCGTCGAGGGCTGGGAGGCCGACGATGTGATCGCCACCCTCGCCACGCGCGCCGCTGCTGCGGGCATGGACGTGCGACTGGTCACCGCCGACAAGGACGCCCGCCAACTGCTGAACGACAAGATCAAGATGTACAGCATCCGCAAGAAGCAGTTCTTTGGCGAGGAGGAGCTAAAAAGTGACTGGGGCATCCGCCCGGACCAAGTGGTCGACTTCCAATCACTCATGGGAGACAGCGTCGACGGCGTCCCCGGTGTGCCGCAGGTCGGCCCGAAAACGGCGACCACGCTGCTGCAAGAGTACGGCACGCTCGAACAAGTCCTGGCCAACGCGGATCGGGTGAAGAAGGCAGTGGTCTCGAAGAACCTCAAGGAGTTCGCCCACCTGGCCCACATGAGTCGCGAACTGGTGCGACTCAATCGCGACCTGCCGATTGAACTCGACTGGGAATCCGCCCGCGTCCAGGCCCCGAACTGGCCAAAGCTCGTGGAGCTGTTCACCGACTATGGGTTTAAGCGGTACACGGCCTCGGCCCAAGCCCAACTGGCCGAGTCGATTAAGGGCGACCTCCCCGCCCACGAAGGCACCCGCCACTGGACCACCATTCACAGCCCCGAAGAGTTCGCAGCGTTCCTCTCCGAGCTGAAGCAGCAACCGAAGTTTTGTCTCGATCTCGAAACCACCGGCCTGAACCCGCTCGATTGCGAGATCGTCGGCTGGGCCTTTTGCTGGCAGGCCGGGGTCGGGTACTACGTTCCGGTCGATGGCCCGCCGGGGTCGCAGACGCTCGACGGGAAAGCGGTACTGGCCGCCATCCAGCCGCTCGTGGAAGACCGCGCACGCACGGTCCTCAACCAGAACATCAAGTATGACATGCTGGTGTTGAAGGCCCACGGTGTCGAGATCGCCAGTGTCGGTGTCGACCCCATGGTCGGCGATTACCTGCTCGACGCCGGTGCCCGCAGCCACGGCATGGACGAGATGACCGAGCGCTACCTGCACCGCAAAAAGATCCCCACCAGCGACCTCATCGGCAAGGGCCCGAAGCAGCTCAAGATGTTCGAGGTCGATGTCGAGAAGGTCGCCGAATACGCCAGCGAGGACGCCGATGTCGCCTGGCAACTGGCCGCTCTCATCGAGACCCAGCTCAAAGAACAATCGCTGTGGGATCTCTACTGGAACCTCGAACGCCCGCTCATCTCGATCCTGGCAGAGATGGAGTCACACGGCATCCGCATCGACAGCGAGGAACTCCAGCGCCAGAGCGTGCTGGTCGAAGCCCGCATGGTCGGGCTGACCACCGAGTGCCACGCCCTCGCCGGGCATGAGTTCAATCTCAACTCGCCGAAGCAGCTCGGCGTCATTCTGTTCGAGGAACTGAAACTCCCCATCGTCAAGCGGACCAAGACCGGTCCGAGTACGGATGAAGAGGTCCTCGAAGAACTCTCCGCCAAGCACCCGCTCCCCGCCAAGCTGATGGAGCATCGCATGCTGGCCAAGCTCAAGGGGACGTACCTCGACGCCCTGCCGCTGATGGTCAATCGCCGCACCGGCAAGGTCCACACCTCGTTCAGCCAAGTCACAGCTGCGACGGGTCGGCTGTCATCGACCGACCCGAATTTGCAGAACATCCCGGTCCGCACTCCCGAGGGCCAGTTGGTCCGCCGGGCATTCATCCCCAGCGAGCCGGGCTGGAAGCTGGTCTGTTTGGATTACTCGCAGATCGAACTGCGGGTGTTGGCACACTTCTGCCAGGACCCGGCGCTGATGGAATCGTTCCGCAACGGCGAGGACATCCACCGCCGCGTGGCCAGCGAGGTCTACGGTGTCGACCCCGCTGAGGTGACCAGCGACCAGCGCCGCGTGGCCAAGGCCGTCAACTTCGGAGTGATCTACGGCCAGACCTCGTACGGCCTGGCCGCCACGCTGGGGATCGAACGCTCGGTGGCCGAGACCTTTATCGAGGACTACTTCCGTCGCTATGCCGGGGTTGAGAAGTTCATGAACCAGACCCTCGACGAGGTCGCCCACACCAAGTACGCCAAGACCATCCTCGGCCGCCGTCGCGAGATCGACGGCATCCGCCCCAAGCGGTTTCGCACTCTGAATATGCCCGAGCGGACCGCCGTCAATACCGTGATCCAAGGCTCAGCCGCCGACCTGGTGAAGCAGGCCATGCTCCATGTCGCGGCCAAGATGAAAGCCGCGAATCACCCCGGTCGGATGCTGCTCCAGATCCACGACGAACTGGTCTTCGAAGCCCCGGAAGCCGATGTCGCCTCGCTGATTGAGTTGGCCAAATACGAGATGGAGCACGCCCTGCCCCTCAACGTGCCGGTGGTGGTGGACGTGAAGGTCGGCGACAACTGGCTGGATGCCAAGTGAGCTGCCCCTGACCTGCCCACCGCGCCAGCAAGGGCCGCAAGCCGAAAACCCCTTTGCGAACGCAGCGGGTTGATACGGCGTTGGGTGCCACACCCTGAGTCGTCGAAGGGTGTGGCCAGAGCGGAAGACCACGGCCTTCTCCGAGCCTCATTCCGTGCCACCCGTTCCCCAGTGACACCGAGACCTTACCCCAGCAACTCCCTCGGCACTTCCCCGCCTGGCAGAAGATGCACGGGGCGGTTCGAGCGGTCCATGATGGCGTCGTCGGGCTTCAGGCCGAGGGCGTGGTAAACGATGGCACAGAAGTCTTCAACGCCGACTTTCCGCGAGGTCGGGTACTCGGCTTTCGAGTCAGTCGAACCGATGATCTGACCGTGACGATACCCGCCGCCCGCCAGCAGAATACTTTGAGCCTGCGGCCAGTGGTCGCGACCCGCATCGCCATTGATGCGCGGGGTCCGACCAAATTCCCCAGCTGTGATGACAAGAGTGTCGTCCAGCATCCCGCGCTGGGCGAGATCGTAGATCAGCGCCCCCACAGCCTGGTCATGCAGCGGCAGCTTGTGGTTGAGGTTCTTCTCGATGTTGCCGTGGTCGTCCCAGTACCCGGTATTGAGCGACACGAACCTCGCTCCCGCCTCGATCAAACGCCGGGCCAGCAGGGCCTGCTCTCCCCAGCCGGGTCCGTACAGGTCGCGCGTCGCCTGGCTCTCGCCGGTCAGGTCGAACGCATCGCGCGTGCGGCCCGACAGCACGATTTCCGTTGCCTGCTGGTCGATTCGGTCGAGGCTCTCAAACACTCCATTTCGATCCGCCGTCCGCTGAATCCGGTCGAACCCGGCCAATAGCTGTTTGCGATCGGCGAGACGATCACGAGTCAACCCGTCGACGAGCTTCAGGCTTTCGGTATTGCCGGCGGGCAGTCGACCCGCCTCGTTGCCATAGCTGAAGGTGCCGGTCTGAAACGGGTTCTGCGAGACGCCGAGCCACGCCCCTCCATGAAACCCGAAACCGCCGTCGTTGATATTCACAAACGGCAGTGCCCCCGACTGACTCGGCCCCAGCATCCGGCTGGCCACAGCTGCCATTGATGGCTGGCGCGGCACGCGGTCAGAGCCGTTGGCCCCGGTCCGTCCGGTGAGCATCCAATGTGCCGCCGCCCAGTGGTCGCCGTTCTCGTGGGAGAAGCTGCGAATGACGGTCGACAGATGCATGATCTTGGCGTGATACGGCATCTTTTCGCAGATCGGCAAACCGGGCAGCGAAGAATCGATGGGGCGGTATGGCCCGCGATACTCCAGCGGGGCCTCGGGTTTCATATCGA
Source organism: Planctomycetota bacterium (assembly GCA_043718945.1). Taxonomy (GTDB): domain Bacteria; phylum Planctomycetota; class Planctomycetia; order Planctomycetales; family Planctomycetaceae; genus TH-plancto1. Next base: position 8,018 of record JAYSUV010000163.1, on the reverse strand, counting down.
ACGTATCGAGCTGGGACGGGCCCCCATGTTGCCAGATCAGAATCACCGACCGCTTGCTGGCCGACCTCGCAGACTGGCTCTCCGCGCGCAAGAGATCCGATAGGCTCAGCCCGAACGCACCGAGTGCCCCGACCTGAATCATCTGACGGCGACTCATGCCATCGCATAGCGAACGGGTCTGGCCAAGGATGTCGAGCATAGCGGGCCAGATGGTGGGGGAGAACGGGGCAGGTGGAACGGCAGTAGCAAGCCAAGGATCATATCGGCCCGAACTGATCCCTCACAACTGGAATTGCCGAGTGCGTGACTCAAACCGCTCTAAACCGTCGTATTCCGCTCTGATCGTTCCAGCACATACAGTGCGCTATGGGCTCGCCAGTTCGAGAGCCAGGCCGACTTCATGGCCACATGTCCGATGATCGGCATCTCTTTGACGATGCGGAAGTTGCCGTGGCTGGCCAGATCGCGGAAGTCGAGCATGGACAGAAAATGGACGTTCGGAGACTCGAACCACTCATAGGGTAGCGACTCCGTGACCGGAGCCCGCCCCTGCAGCATGATTTGTGTTCGGATGCGCCAGTGCCCAAAATTCGGCACCACGATCAACGCCCGCTGGGCCACTCGCAGCATCTCGTTCAGCACTTGCAGCGGACGAGTCACCTGTTGCAGCGTCTGGCTGAGTACCGCGTAATCGAACGTTCCTTCGGGGATATCTTCCAGCCCGTCGTTCAGATCGGCCTGAATCGCTGACACCCCGCGCTGGACCGTCGCCAGAAACGCCTCGCGATCCCTCTCGATCCCCAGGACCGAACACCCATGCTCGTCGCGCAGTCGAGCGATCAGTCGGCCATCCCCGCAGCCTAGGTCGATCACCCGACCACCATCGGCAATCTGGCTCATCAGAATGTCATCAATGAACGCCGCGCGGTGGTCGACCATCGCCAGCTGTTTGGCACACATCGGTGGAACTCGTCTGAAAAGGGATCTGCCCGAGATGGATTCATCATCGTCAACGCCGTTGTAACTGCAAGGGAGTGGATGTGCTGAGTTCGATCGCTGGAACCCCACCTGGCCCTGCTACCTCGCCAGCCTGCAATCCGCCTCATCCCAGCGTACAATTCCGACCACACTCCTTCCGAAGTCTTACCCGCGTTCTGGCGAACGCAGCGACAAAGGTCGTCCCCATGTCCGTTGCCTTTCGCGAACGTTTCCTGTCTGGCGAACGACTCTTCGCCACCATGCTCACGCTCCCCTCGGGAGCGGTGGCAGAGATCCTCGGCGATGTCGGGTTCGACTGGATATTTGTCGACGCCGAGCATGGCCCGATCGAGGCGGCTGAGCTGCAACTCATTCTGCAAACGATCGGTCGCCGCGTGCCGTGTCTGGTGCGGGTGCCGACGACCGACTCGGTAGCCATTCAGCGAGCGCTCGACCTCGGAGCCGCCGGGATCATCGTCCCGCAAGTCAACTCCGCCGAGCAGGCCGCCCGTGTTGTCGACTTCAGCCGCTACCCACCCGCCGGTTCGCGCGGGGTGGGCATCTCCCGCGCTCAAGGCTACGGCCTCGACTTCACCCCCTACGTCGCCGATGCCAATCAGCGCTCGGTCGTTGTCGTCCAGGCCGAGAACATCCGCGCCGTCGAGTGCATCGAAGAGATCGCAGCTGTGCCGGGCATTGACGGGGTGTTGATCGGCCCCTATGACCTATCGGCCAGCATGGGCCTGATGGGCCAGATCGATCACCCGCGCGTGGTCGAGGCGATCGACCGCGTGACCGCGGTCTGCCAGCGGGCGGGCCTGAAGCTCGGCATCTTCGGTGTCACGCCAGCGGCAGTGCGACCGTATTTGGCGAAGGGGTACACGTTCCTCGTCGCCGGTGTCGACACGATCATGCTGGGCAAAGGCGCACGCGCTGTCCTGGACGAGTTGCAGGCCGAGTAGCCGGTTGGTAAACAGCAGTCGAAGGGCATCGCCTTTTTCAATGTCGCGTGGGCTTTAGCCCACGCGATCGATAGAGACAACTCAGTTCGCGTGGGCTAAAGCCCACGCGACTCCACTCGGAGATCACTCTGTGATCTCGTGGTGGGACTCTGAACACCGATGACCAGGTGCCACTCAATCTCGGAGCGATCAGTGTCCTCAGTGCCCTCAGTGCCCCCAGTCGAACGCCACGTCTAGCGCCGGAGCCGAGTGCGTCAGTGCCCCAATGCTGATCCGGTCGACCCCCGTCGAGGCAATCTCGCGGATCGTCTCCAGGTTGACTCCCCCAGAGGCTTCCAGCAATGTCGGGCGGGAAAACCGGTCGCGGATCGACACCGCCTCGCGCAGCTGAGACGGTTTCATATTGTCGAGTAACACGATCTCGGGATGCTCGTGCAGCGCGTCGTTCAATTGGGTGAGCGTGTCGACCTCGACTTCGATGGGCTGGCCGGGCCAGCGCCGTCGGCATTCCCGGATGGCCGCCGCGACGGAGCCATCGGGGGATTGCGTTCTCCACGCGGCGAGGTGGTTGTCCTTGATGAGGACTCCATCGTACAGCCCGATGCGGTGGTTCGTGCCTCCCCCGCAGCGGACCGCGTACTTCTGCAAGAGTCGCCAGCCGGGCCACGTCTTTCGCGTGTCGAGAATCTTCGCGCGGGTGCCCTCAGCAGCATCGACGAACTTGCGGGTCAGTGTCGCCACACCACCCAGCGCGGTCAGAAAGTTGAGTACCGTTCGCTCCCCAGTCAGCAGCGACCGGACCGGCCCCTGCACATGGGCCAGCACCCGACCAGGCAAGACACTCTCCCCATCCCGGCAGAGCAAATCGATCGTCACCGCAGGGTCGATCTTCTGGAAGACCCGCTCCAAGATCGGCAGCCCCGCCACCACACCGCGCTGCCGAGCCACGATCTGCACCAGTCCCATCTGATCCTCGGGAACCAGAGCCACCGAGGTCAGGTCGCACCCTCCTCGCAAATCCTCGTCGAGGGCGATCTCAATCAGCACCCCAGCTGCGGAATGTTCCTGTTCGCCAAAAGTGTCTTCCATCTGCCTCTTCCGCCAGACCACAAGCCACAGCCACCTCGACCGGTGATGACCGATTCTAGAGAACTGATTCCGTGGGGCCTACCGACTCTCCCAGGCTCATTGCCCACCTGGGACTCTCGACAATCATCCCGCCATGGTCGACTGATTTTCGAGTCCGGTCTGGCTCGCCATCGAGGGGGCGGCCATTGCCGCCCACTGGCCTAGCCCGCTCATTTCAAGAACCCCGATGCTTCAATCATCGGCTCGAGCTCCGTCCCCCGCATCGTGCGTAGCAGAATCGGCGTCGTCATGACAGTTGTCAAGAGAGCCATGATGACCAGCATGCAGTACACGCTGTCCGGGATCACTCCCAGATCCTTGCCGACATTGATGACCACGAGTTCCATCAACCCGCGCGCGTTCATCATCACGCCGATGCACGCGGCCTCGCGAGGGCGACTGCCGGTCCACCACGCGGCCAAGCCACAGCCGCCGAACTTTCCCACAATCGCCGTCAGGCAGACCAGCCCGCACAGCCCCCACAGCAGCGGAGTTCCCAGCGTGCCGATGTCGGTCCTGGCCCCGGTGTAGGCAAAGAAGATCGGCAGGAAGAACGCCGTCACGAAGTCCATGAACTTGCGGTTCACGGCCTCGCGAAACTCATGCTCCTCCGACAGGATCGCCCCCAGCACGAACGCTCCGAAGATCGCAAAGATGCCGATCAGATTCGTCACAATCGAACAGGCCAGCAAGATCACCAGCAGAATCGCCATGTGGTTCAGGCTCAGTTCCTGCGACCCATTCCGCATCACACGGGCCACCCACTTCCGGAGCAGCGGACGCACGACATAGACCATCCCCAGCGCGAACAGCACGGTTTCCATCAGCATCCAACCGGTCTGACCCCAGTCGACTCCGCTGCCTCCCGACTGCCCCGACTTCACCAGGGCGGCAATCGTCGCCAACAGAATCCAGCCGATGGCGTCATTGACGGCAGCTGCGCTGATGGTCAGGGTTCCAATCTTCGACCGGGTGATCCCCAACTCCATCATGATCCGCCCCAGGATCGGAATGGCCGTGATCGACATCGAGGTGCCGAGAAACAACATGAACCCGAGCCGGTCGATCCCCTGGCCTACCAACGGGGCGAGCAGCGCGGCCACCAGCAAGCCCAGCGAGAAGGGGAACAACACCCCGATCACCGAGACCGCGATCGCTGACTTGCCGCTGACCTTGAGGTGCTTGAAGTCGAACTCCATCCCGATCAGGAACAAGAGCAAGATCAAACCGATCTGGCTGAACGAGGTCAGAATCCAGCGGAAGAGCTGATCGGAAACGACGAGCGGGACGCCCTCCAGCGCGGGATGGAAGATGGAATGGAACAGATCGGGAGCCAGCTGGCCCAGCACGGACGGGCCGATGATCAGACCGGCAGCGATCTCGCCGACTGTGCCCGGCTGCCCCATCCAGCGGAACAGCGACGCACACACGCGGGCCACGAGGATGATCAGCCCGACCTGCCACAACAGCGGCAGCAGGACCGCCTCGACGTGCAGCCTCTGGAGGGCCTGGGCCGCTGGAGTCGCCCACTCCGCAGCGGAGCCGGTCGAAGTCTCGGCGGCCATGAGGAGGTCATTCAGCATGGAACGTGAACATTCAATCGCAGAGGAGATGGAAATCGCAGAAGCGGGGATGCGGAGAGCGGAGTCAGAGTCGGGGGCACCCCACTGGCAGCCTCATTTTTTCCGATTTTCCTGTCCTCATTCTTGTCTTCCTCGTTTCCAACAAGAGGATGACCGGAAAATCGAGGACAGAACAATGAAGAGGGGACTGGTGTCTCATGTTCTGCTCCACAAAACGGAAGATGCCCTAAGTCGTCGGAGGCCAATGCGAATCGGGTGGCTCGTGCGGCTCGCGACACCGATTGAGCAACGTGTTGAGCGTGGCCAGTTCCTGCGGCGTCATGTGCCCCAACTGTTGTGCGTGGCACTGCCGTACGGGGACTGCGAGCGAATCGAGCAGATCGACTCCCGCCGGAGTGATGCCGATCAGCACAACCCGGCGATTCTCGCTGAGCCGTTCACGGTCGATCAGTCCGCGTGCCTCCAGTCGATCGAGCATCCGTGTCATGTCGGGAGCCCGCGACACGAGCCGATTACCCAGTTCCAGAGTCGGTACCCGCCCCGGATGGACTGCCCGCAAGAGTCGCAATGTGTTGTACTGCTGGGCCGAGAGGTCATGCTCCCCGAAGAGGCGATCCTCATACGCTTTGAGGAGGTCGTACGTCCTCCACAAATTCAGATAAGCGCCCTGTTCGACCGAATCGAACCGACGCTTGGAGGAGGCCGATTTGGCGGGGCGAGCTGCTGACATGTGGAGGGCTCTGTAAGTGTTGTTTAGACAACTATTGTCTAAACATGTAACACAAATGTCAATCGAAAGTTGCGGTGGACATGATGTCGAGTGGAAGGGATCTCGCTCTACGCGATTGGCGGAGTCGCCGGAACGGGGACGACTCGCCCGAACAGGCGGGCGAAGAACTGCTTGGCATCCAGAGCCAGACTGAAGCTCAGTGGGATCAGGACCAGCGTGAACACCGTCGACACGATCAGTCCGCCGAGAACCACGCTCCCCAGTCCGCGATAGAGTTCGCTCCCCGCTCCGGGGATGAACACCATCTGGCCGCTGGCATTCCAGGAGGGCATCGGCACCACCAGCGGCAGCATCCCGAGGACCGTGGTGATCGTACTCATGAAGATCGGACGCAAGCGGGTCCGCGTGCTGTCGAGGATGGCTGTCTGGTGATCCATTCCCTGCTTCATGTTCTGCAACGCTTGATGCACAATCAGAATCGCGTTGTTCACCACCACCCCGATCAGGATCACGAACCCCAGCATCGTCAGCGTGTCCATCGGCTGAGGGAAATAGACGTTCAGAATCGCCAGCCCGGCAAACCCGCCGACCATCCCCAAGGCCACGCTGGTCATGATGATCAGCGGGTAAAAGTACGACTCGAACAAAGCGCACATCAGCAGGTACGTAATCAGTCCCGCCATGAGCAAGCTTCCCTGCATCGCCCGTTTCGTGTCTTGCAACTTGTCGGCGGTCCCGGCAAAGCGAATTTGGTACAGCCCGCCTTCCGTGAGAGGCGAACCGAGGAGCGGCTGGCGGATCTTCTCGTCGGCCAGAGAGATCGCCTCGTCCAGAGCCATCAACGAGTTCGGCTTGATCTGGATCGTGATGGAGCGTTGCCGTTCGATATGGTTGACGACCTCGGGTCCGCCGGTGGCTTTGACGTGGGCCAAGCTGGCGAGGTTGACGACCTTGCCCGAGCGAGTGCTGACCGGCAGGTTAGCGAGGTCTTGCGTCTTCTCGGCAAACTTGCCAGACCCGTAGATGACGAGGTCGATCTTCCGTCCGTTGTGCCAGTAGTCTCCGGCATAGGCTCCGTCCACGAGAGCATTGACCGCATAGCCGAGTTCCTCGACCGACACGCCCAGGTCCGCAGCATGCTCCCAATTCGGCAGGACGTGCAGCTCCGGGTTGGTCGACTCGAGGTTCGACTTGGGGGTCACCTGATGCCCGGTCGGAACTGGCTTTCCATCGACCATCGTCATGGGAGGGAAGACCCCCTTCCCCTCATACGGCCCGATCCCCATTGACTGCATAAACACCATGCTACCCAGCTGATTGAGGCGGCTGATGTCCGGCCCCGTGATGTCGACATCGATCGAACGTCCGCCGGAGAGGCCGCCTTGAAACAGGCTGGACTGGGCGACAATCGCAAACGTCCCCGGAATCTTGGCAGCTGCCTTCTGCATGACGGGCACCATCCCGCCCGCGCTCAAAGGATCGACCGCTGAGGCTCCCATGAACAGCCGACCTCCGCGCGCGACGAAGAAAAAGTTCTGCATGCGCGGGCCATCGAGAGCCGCTTCCTCGGGGGAACCGGCTTCGGCTTCCCAGTATTTCGCCATGTCATCCTCAACGCGGCGACCGACCTTAATCATCTGATTGACGTTGTACCCCGAGGGCGGAAGCAGAATAGCGAAGACCAGATTGCGGTTCCCCTCCGGCAGGTATTCCATCCGGGGCATCATCAGCTGGGAGCCCCAATAGGACCCCGCCACCATCAAGACTACGACTCCGAATCGGATCAGCGCCCCACCGGGCATCGTCATCATCAGTTTGAGCCAGCCAACAAAGCCATTGACCATTGAGGTAATCAGCCCCGGCTTCTCGACCTCGGTCCCGAACGGGCTCGCGGAGCCAATACCCGTCGTCCCATCGGCCAGGACGGGATGTGGCTTCAGGATATAAAACGCGGCCACTGGTACGACGGTGAACGACACCACCATCGACAGCACGTTGGCATAGGTGATCGCAATCGAGATGTCGCGGAACAGCTGTCCGGCCTGGCCCTCGATCAGGATGATGGGGATGAGGACGGCCAGCGTAGTGCAGGTGTTGGCGAACACCGCGCCCCAGACTTCGGCGGTCCCTTTGATCGAGGCGACTTCCGGAGATTCACCCAACTCATAACGACGAAAGATGTTCTCCAGCACGACGATGGCGTTGTCGACGGCCATGCCAACCGCGAACGCCATCCCTGCCAGACTGATGACATTGATCGAGCGTCCCAGCGCCTTGATGAAGATGAACGAGGCGATGACGCTGATCGGAATCGAGATGCCGATGACTGCCACCGTGCGGACATTCCGCAGAAAGACCCACAACACCAGCAGTGCGAGAATGCTCCCCGAGTAGATGTTCTCCTCGACCATGTCGACCGCCGAGTGGATGTACTCGGTCTGATCGTAGACCTGTTCCAGCACCAGTCCCTTCTGAGCGAGGACGCCGGAGTTCAGCTCCTCAATGGCGATCCGCAGGTTGTCTCCGTGGATGCGACGTGACTCGGAGAGTTCGAATTCGGTGATCTTCCCATCGCGGTCGAGGTCGAGTTCACCACGCGGGGGGCCCATGATTTCGAGGACGTTGGTATTGGGGGCC
>JAYSUV010000162.1:0-16612 GCA_043718945.1 Planctomycetota bacterium | reverse complement strand
TCGTACTCGCTTGTGGCTTCTCGGGCGAGGCTTAGCGACAATACAACGATGAACTGACATCGAGGAACAACAAGCATGCCGGATCGATTGTTTGACCTGACGGGGCGCGTAGCCATTATCTCGGGGGCAGCCAGCGGGATGGGGCGAGCGTCGGCGCTGGCGCTGGCGGAGCAGGGGGCCGATCTGCTGATCGCGGACCTCAATGAAGCAGGACTCCAGCAGACCGCCCGCGACATCGAGGCTCTTGGTCGACGGGCGGTGCCGTTCAGTGGGAGCGTCTCTGATCTGGGGCACATCGGCGCGTTGTATGGAGTACTGGATCGTGAGTTCGACGGACGTGTCGACTTCCTGGCCAACATTGCGGGAGAAGGCTTCCTCGCCGCCCCCGAAGAGATCACCCTCGATCAGGTCCAGATGGTGTTTCAGAACCTCGTCTTCGGGCGGTTCCTGATGTGTCAGGAGGCCGGTCGCCGGATGCTCCAGGCCGGGCGCGGCAGCATCGTCAACATTGGCTCACTGGCCAGCATGACCGCCCTCGGACGCGGGCACATCGCCTACAGCATGGCCATGGGGTCTGTCGCCCAAATGACCCGCGAACTCAGTACCGAATGGGCCAGCCGAGGCGTCCGCGTCAACGCCATCCTCCCCGCACAGGTCTTGAACCCCAGCCTCGAAAAACGAATCGCAGCTGACCCCGCCATCGAGCAGCGCTGGCTGAGCGGCATTCCGCGCGGGCGACTGGGTCAGCCAACGGATATTCAGGGATTGGTGGTCCTACTCGCGTCCGATGCGTCGTCGTGGATCACCGGAGCGTTGATCCCGATGGACGGTGGGAACATGGCGATGAACGCTGGCGGGACGATTGGGAAGTAGGTCCGTGAAAAAGACCTCCGAAGCCTCGGAAGACTTCGGAGGTCTGCGTGTGCAAACAGCGGCCCTATCGGCGGGTCTGGTATTGCTTGATGATGTCCGCAGCTGCGGTGGGGATGTGCAACACCGGAGCCGCGCCGGGGACACCGGGGACCGGGGCGGCAGGTGGGGCGGGCTCTTTGGCTCCTGTGGACGATGGCTCAGGCAATTTGACATCCAGGCCGCTTCCGGATGAGGGAGCCGGGGGGGCTTCTTCCACAGGCATCATCTGTTGAGGCATGCCGTAGCCGGGAGGCATCATCTGCTGCATCGGCATTTGCATCTGCGGGTACATCGGCTGACCGTAGTAGCCCCCCATCGGCATTTGCGGCATCTGCATCTGCTGCGGATAGCCGGGGTAGCCATACGGGTTCTGCTGCATGTACGGTTGCTGTTGGGGATATCCCACGGGCATCCCGTAACCCGGGGGCATCATGCCCGGTTGCTGGGTGAGCATTTGCGTGTCGGCGTTCGCCGGAACCAGAGCGGCAGGAGCCACGGGTTCAAAAGCGGGAAGCGTGGCGGAGGGGGTGGCGGCCGTCAGGTCGAGCACCGGCATCGCGAACTGCGTGGACGCAGAGGCGGCTTCCGGCGAACCCGCGATCATGACGGTCTCGACTCCCGAGGCCACAGGCGGGGCGGAAGTGGCTTCCTGAATCAGCACCTCGAAATCGAGTTTGCCGATCAGGACGCGATCACCCACCTTCAGGTTGACCGCTCCGACGAGCCGCTCGCCATTCACGAATGTGCCGTTGGTGCTGCCTAGATCCCGCAACCGGACCGTAAAATCGTCGACGGTGAAGACGCAGTGATGTCGGCTCACCAGATCGCTGTTTGGACGCAGGTGACAGTCTTCTTCTCGACCGACCAGGAATTTGCCCTGAGGCAGGGAAATCGAGTTCCCCTGCTTATTGCCAGCTGCGATCCGGAGTTCTGCCTGAATCATCGAGCCACCCATCCTCACACGAACCTCACTTGGCAGAATGGACTAGCGATTGCCAGACACCATCCGTCAAATGAGATCTACTCAGTGGAAAGCATACGTCGAGTCATGACGTAGTTCAAGAAATCGGGAGACATGACAAGGAAGATCGCTCTGGGTAGATCAATCTTCAGGGACGCGGGATGAGTAATTGTTCACAGAACGTGAGATGAAGAGGAAACGGTATCAGCGACGGACGGGGAAGTCAACAACTCCTCTCAATACGCACGGCCACATTCTGCCTTCTGGGGGCGATCTGCTTGTGGCTGACGACTGAGAATCGGCCTCGCGACAACACTGAGTTACTGCCAGGCGAGCGGCCCGTGGAAACTGTCCCGCCTGACTTCCGAAGTCTTTGCAGACTTCGGAAGGAGTGTGGTCGCTATCCTACGCAGGTTCTCGGACCTCCATTCCAGGGCTTCCGAGGTGTGGAACACCGGGAAACCATACGCCTCCTCATAAGAAGAGGCCACCGCTGGCCCCTCCTTGTCCCGGCAGGGACAAAGAGAGGAGTTTCCGCTGGAAACACGGGCCTGGGCAGCCGTGCCTTGGCAAGGTGGAAGATCTGCTCGAAGCCGAGGGTTTCTGCGTAAGATGGCGACCACATTTCTTCGGAAGTCTACTCTGGTCTCAACGTCTGGCCAGACTCGCGATTTCTTACGACTCCTCTTCGACAGTTGTCAGCGGTGGCAGTGTTCGCCAGAATGAGTTTGCACAATCCGAGTTCTGATCTCGGATTTTCGTCATCATCGGCGACCCATCTTACGTCCTATCTGACTGGTCATCTTGTCCGACAGGATTCATCTTGTCTTGAACGGCTCTGCGATTCATATCACTCCGAAGTGATCCCTATTGTTGAGGAGGATGATGTTGAGGCAATCTCCCTGGGCCCTGTTCCCTCATATCGTGGGGATCTTGTTGGTCCTATCACTCTCCATTTCCATCACCGCGACCGCAGCGCAAGCCCAGGCATTCACCATCGTCAATGGGGTTTCCCAACCCGTCGACGGCCAGGCGAACTCGGGAATCCTCGCCGTGGATGAGGCAGTCCAAAACACACTCACCGACTTTGAACGACACGCCGAGCGGAACGACTGGCAAAAGGCCTTTCGCGTGCTGGAGAACCTGCCCCCCGAAAAACGAGTGGGCATGCTCCCGGCCGGAAATGGGTTTATGGTTCCCGCCCGTGTCCGCTTCTGGCGACTGCTGGTCGAAGCCAACGCCGAGGGACGAGCCGCCTTTCGCCTCTTTAACGAACCCAAGGCCAAGCAGCTCTACGAAAAACTGCAAAAGGAACTGGCCGCGAATGATCCCCTGTCGAAAACCACAGCTGAGGTGATCTTCGACCAGTATTTCATCACCTCGTTTGGAGACGATGCCGCCAACCTCCTGGGTGATATCTCCTTTGAGAAGGGCGACTTCGCGGACGCCGCCAGTCGCTGGCGTTCGATTGTCGACTACCACGCCGACACCAATATCCCCCTGCCTCGCTTAATGGTCAAATCCGCCACAGCCTACATCGCAGCCGGTCGAGTGGGCGAGGCCGAGGCTCTGCTGGCCCAGTTGCAACAGCGGTACGCGTCCGACAAGGTGACGATTGGCGGCAAAGAGCGTCTGGCCGCTGAGCATGTGTCCGAACTGTTGGGCAAGAAAGCGACGGCGCTCGCGTCGAATGCGGGGCATAGCTTAGAACTGCCCACAGGATCACTTCAATATTCGTGGCAGGTGCCCTTCCTGTCCAAGAAGGGCAACACTCTGCTGCAGTCGACCATTTCGTCCAACTCCTACTATCAATCGGGATTGGGGACGATGGTTCCCAACTACGACACGGATGGCGAACGGGTCTACCTGAACTGGATGGGGATCGTGTTTGCGGTCGATGTGCAGACCGGCAAGCTGCTCTGGCGGACGGACAGTTTCGACAAGCTGCATCCCCACTTTGCCACCATGCAACAGGGGCGGGTCAACCTCTCTCAGTATGGGATTCAGGTGATCGGGGACCGGGTGCTGACGACAGCGCTGGGTTTGGATCGGCTGAACTACTGGCAACCCGCGATCCCGCTGACCTCTTGGAATGCGAAGACCGGCGAGAAGCAATGGTCCGTGGGTGGCGAGCAGAACGGAAACATCAGCTACCTGGGTAAGTTCTATCCCTGGAAGGGCGGCTTGCTGGTGGTGACACATGCTCAGCAACAAGCGGCGATGACCCTGAACTCGGTCAACCTCTCCAGCGGGGCGTCGGATTGGAGTATGCCGCTGGGCACATTTCAGCAGCAGAACAACCCCTACACCGGCGGCACAACGTTTTCACTCCCCGAGTTCGCCGAGGTCGGGCGTCAGCTGTGCGTGATGAACAACTCGGGGGCGGTGTTGCAGGTTTCTCCGACGGAGAAAAAGGTCGATGGTCAATTCGTGCTGTACGAGGCTAAGCAGACCACCGACATGCAAAATCACTATTACGGCAACGAATCTCTGCCGGAGGAAAAGCGGTTGCACACGCGGGGCCGGATGCTGGTTCGGGATGGCCTGCTGTTCCTGAAGGAAGTCGGCAAAAGCGAGATGTTCTGCGTCGATGTGCAGTCTCAGAAGGTGATCTGGAAGCGTCCCACAGTCTCCTCGGCGATGATTGTGGATGTCGATGACCGATTCGTGTACCTGATGAACTCTGAACTGGCCGCGTATGACCGCACCACGGGCAAGTTGCAGTGGTCTTTGATTCTCCCGGTGAGTGGAGGCGGCTTGAGTCTGGTGTCGTCCGGGGATTCGGTGTTCGTCGCCACGCGGCGTGGCATCTTCGAGATCGGTCGGCAGACGGGCCGCGTCGCTCGCATTGTTCGCACCACCGAAACCGATTCCGATGGCATCTCGATGCGGGTCATCGGTCAACATTTGGTGACCGTCTCCAACAGTGCCGTGACCGGGTACAAGCTGGCAAGTCTTCCGGCACCCGCTTCGCCACTGCCAACGACCCCCAACACGCCTTGAGCTGCACCTGACACCATTCTGACAGATCGACGGTTAAGCCCTCCTCCTATCAACATCACTCCGGATACCCCTCTGATGTCCCTCCCCAAGCACTTCTTGATTCTCGGTTTCGCCATGCTGCTGACGAGTTCCCCCAGCTTTGCCCAAGGCAAGACCGGCATCTCGGTCAAGGCGACCGGCGTAGTCAAGCTGCGGGCCGATGTGCTGGAACTGGAGGGGCAGGTCAGCGGGAATGCGGAGTTGGCCGGCGACGCCATCACCAAGTATCGCAGCAATCGCCAGCGCGCCATTGAGGCCATCGAAGCCCTGCAAATCCCCAGCCTGAAAGTGAATAGCGGACGCATCGAAATCACCTCGGCGATGGATGCTGCCGCGCAGCAGGCGATGATGCGCGGCATGGCCGCCACAGCCTCCGCCAACCGTCCGCTCAGTGTTTCAGAGCCGCTCTCGATCCGCATTGATGGCATCGACAAGCTCACGAACGAGCAGATTATCGAGACGCTGGTCAAGATTCTGGATGCGGGCAAAGACGCCGGGATTACTCTCGGGGCCAAAGCGGGACAGCCCGCTTACAACCCCTACACGGGAGGCTACAACACGGCTGGCTCGGCTCTCGCCCGGTTCCGTTTGTCCGATGTGGAGGGCTCCCGCCAAAAGGCATTCGAGGAAGCCATGAAGAACGCGACGCGGCAGGGGGAACGCCTCGCCAAGCTGGCTGGCCTGAAGCTGGGCAAGGTCCGGTCGATCAACGAATCCGCAGCTGCGACCAGCCAGACACAGCAATTCAACCCCTATCTGGCCTTCATGACGCAGGACGCGGACAAAGAAGCGGAACTGTTCACCTCGCCCAGCTTGCAGGACATCACCGTGTCGGCGGTGATTGATGTGGAGTTCGAGGTGGCCCCGTAGGATGGGCTTCAGCCCGTCCCCGATCAATCCACAACCACCGCAAACCGCCCCGTCGGGAAGCCTAAGACCGCTATCCCTACATCCACCCGACGTTGCGTGACACAGAAGGACGGCCTGGAAAGGCCGTCCTACTTCTCGTCAGGAAACCCCTCACATGCAATTCCCGATGAGCCGTCGCCGAATCCTCGCTGGAATCGCTGCCTCGCTGGCCACTGGAGCGGCGGGGGTTGTTCGTGCCGCTGACCTCCTCCCCAAGCACATCACCCCCGAAACCGTCAGCGCCGTCAAAAAGGGGCTCGACTATCTGGCCAAAGTCCAGGCCGCTGACGGCAGTTGGCACGGGCTGGCGGACGGGGACACTTATCCAGTCGCGATGGCCGGGCTGGCCGGGATGGCGTTCCTCTCGAACGGCAGCACCTCGACACGCGGAGCCTATGCCGATCAAGTGCGGCGGACGACCTCTTACATCGTGAGTCGTTCCCAAGCCTCTGGACTCATCGCCGAGGGTGAAGAGCAGGGCCACCCGATGTACGGCCACGGGTTCGGCATGATGTTCCTCGCCAGTGCCTATGGCATGGAGACCCGTCCCGAAGTTCGCAAGAAAATGGAGACCGTCATCAAGAAGGCGATCCAGCTGACCTCCACCGGGCAAAGCAACCTCGGCGGCTGGACCTACTACCCCGGCGGCGGGGACGAAGGGAGCGTGACCGTCACTCAGATGCAGGGGTTACGAGCCGCTCATAACGCGGGGTTCACGATCCCCAAGGGGACGATCGAGAACGCCATCCGCTACCTCGAACTTTGCAAGACACCGGCTGGAGGGATCTGCTACTCCTACGGCTCGGGTAGCGACACTCGGCTGCCCATCACAGCTGCGGCGATCTGCTGCCTGTACTCGGCGGGGGAGTATGAGTCACCGCTGGCCGACAGCTGCATGAAATTCGTCATGGAGCAGTTCAAATCGTCCAGCAACGAGTTCAACAGCGGGCACTACTTCTACCTGCACCTGTATGCCTCGCTGGCGTTCTACCAGGCGGGGGATGAGTATTGGGACGCCTACTTCCCGAAGGCTCGGGAGAATTTGCTCAAGCAACAACAACCCGGTGGGAACTGGAACGGGGACGGCGTCGGCACCGTCTTCGGCAGCGCGCTGGCGTGCATTCTGCTCCAGATTCCGTACAAGTACCTACCGATCTACCACCGCTAGCGACCGTAGGACGGGCACATTTGCCCGTCCTTTCCCCACTCACTCACGATGACTAGACGGACGGGCAAAAGTGCCCGTCCTACGACTCCGAGAACTTCCTCCATGACTCAAGACACACCGCCCGATCTGGCCGCCCTCGCCAAACTCAAATCGGCCCAGGAACGCATTCGCGAACAGATTCGGACCGTCGTCATCGGCCAGGAGCAAGTCGTCGAACAGCTGTTGATCGCGATCTTCGCGGGGGGGCACTGCATCTTGGAAGGGGTGCCGGGGCTGGCGAAGACGCTGCTCGTGCAGACAGTCGCGCGGAGTCTGTCGCTGAACTTCGGGCGCATCCAGTTCACACCCGACCTGATGCCCGCTGACATCACCGGGACGGAAGTGCTGCACGAGGACCGGCAGTCAGGGACGCGCGAGTTCAAGTTCGTCCACGGCCCGATCTTCGCCAACATTCTGCTCGCCGACGAAATCAACCGCACGCCGCCTAAGACGCAGGCGGCATTGCTGCAAGGGATGCAAGAGCGCCAAGTCTCGGCGGGCAACCACCACTACAAGCTGCCGAGCCCGTTCTTCGTGCTGGCCACCCAGAACCCGATTGAGCAGGAAGGGACCTACCCGCTCCCGGAAGCCCAACTCGACCGGTTCATTATGAAAGTCATCGTCGGCTATCCGAATCGTGAAGAAGAGCGCAAGATTTATCGAGCAATGACCGGAGCCCCTCCCGGCGACCCGACCCCGGTCCTCAACGGGGAAGAAGTGCTGGAGCTACAAGCGCTCATCCGCCGGGTGCCGATTAGCGATCTGCTGGTTGACTACACGATGAACATTGTGCGGGCGACTCGCAAGGACGATCCCGATGCACCAGAGTTTATTCGCAATTGGGTGCTATGGGGCGTCGGCCCGCGCGGGGGCCAGTCGATGATCCTGGCAGCCAAGGCGCGGGCCGCTCTCTACGGTCGCCCCGAAGTCACGGTCGAAGACCTGCAAGCCGCTGCGATTCCAGTCCTCCGCCACCGCATCGTGCTGAGCTACAACGCGGAAGCTGAAGGCCAAACCCCCGACACGGTCATCCAGAAACTGGTCGACTCGATTCCACTCCATCCGTCCCAGACGACGAATGACCCGCAAGTGCAGCGAGCGCTGAAGTGAATTGTGAAACGATTCACCCAAGCCCCCGTCCCTCATCATCTGTGTTCATCCGTGTTCATCCGTGTTCATCTGCGGCTTAACACTCTTTCATCGAATTCTCCAGTGGCCATTCCGCGACCAACGAACCACTCATGGGTGAATTTGAATAGCCGCAGATAAACGCAGATGAACACAGATCAGAGAAGCCTCAGAACTCGCCGTCCCCTCACTCAACGATCCCCATGCCTTCCTACGTCGATCCCGAACTGCTCTCCCGTCTGACGGCGATTGGCATCCATGCCCGTCAGCCGATGGAGGGATCGATCTCCGGCCTGCACCGGTCGCCGCTGCATGGGCTGTCGCCGGAGTTCGCCGATTACCGGTCGTATACTCCGGGCGACGACCTCAAGAACATCGACTGGAAGGTCTTCGGTCGTAGCGACCGGTTCTACATCAAGCGGTACGAAGAGGAGTCGAACCTGCGGGCGTTCTTCATCGTCGATGCCAGTGCCTCGATGATGTACGGCAAGCCTCGCACGAAGTTCGACATCGCCTCGACGATAGCCTGCGGGATGGCCGGGGCTCTGATCAAGCAGCGTGACTCGGTCGGGCTGGCCACGATCAGTACCAAAGTCTCGCAGGAGCTTCCGCAGTCGAGTGCTTCGTCCCAGCTGATCCGCCTCGACGACATGCTGCAGAAGACGACGTGTGCGGGCGAAACCGACTTGGGCCGCGTGGTCAAGATGCTGGCCGACAAGTACCCGCGTCGAGGCATGGTCGTCGTGTTGTCGGACCTCCTGACCCCGCTCGACACGCTGTATGACTCACTTGGCAAGTTGCAGTATTCGGGGCACGAGATCCTGATCCTGCATGTGTTGCACCGTGAGGAGTTGGAGCTGCCGTTCAAGGACTCCGTGATCTTCAAGGACATCGAGGGGACCGAAGAAATCTTCGCCGAGCCCTGGGCCTTTCGTGAGGCGTACCAAGCTGCGATGGAGTCGTTCATCGGCGAGGTCCGCACCCGTTGTCAGTACGCGGGGATCGACTACCTGCAAATCCTCACCGATGAAAATCTCGGCGTGAAGCTCAGCCACTTCTTGCACGCGAGGCAACTCTCCGGCCCCACCCGTCACCGAGGCCGCATGTCCGGCATGGGCCGGGCGGAAGAGAGCGGGGAGGCTCCCAGTGCCTAGGGATTTCGGAATTCAACGCCAAGATGCCAAGACGCCAAGACGCAAGGGAAGGCTGTTTGAAAATGGCTTTGCGACTTCGCGCCTTGGCTTCTTGGCGTTGAATTCTGCTCTGAGTTGTAGGGTGGGACCAGCCGCTTTGGGCGCAGGCCCACCACTCCTGGGATACGCGCCATCCATGGTGGGCCAGCGCTCCAAAGCGAGCTTGTCCCACCCTACGGCACTCCTTCACTCACCTCTCACCTCTCACCTCTAACCACACCCTATGTCCTTCCTCCTCCCCAGCCTGTTGTTCGGTCTACTGCTCGCCAGTGCGCCGATCATCATCCACCTGCTGAACCGCAAACGGTTCATTCGGGTCGACTGGGCTCCGATGAAGTACCTCAAGCTGACGATCAAGACGAATCGTCGGCGGCTCGAAATTGAACAGTGGATTCTGCTCGCTCTACGCACGCTGGCGGTGATGGCGCTCATCTTTGCGATCGCGCGGCCCGTCGGGAAGGGGACCAATCTCGCCGGGATGCTGCGACTCTCGGGCCGGGCCAGCCGAGTGATCGTGTTGGACGACTCGCTCAGCATGGGGCACAAGCCCGCGACATCCATGACCTTCGATCGCGCGCGGCGCACAGCTGCCGAGATCATGCGGCAGATCGGGTCGCAAGACAGCGTGACCGTGATCACTTCATCGCACCCGAACGACCCACTCGTGCGGCAGGTGCAGCTCGACGAGTCGGCACTAGCGGACCTGCTCGGTCGGCTGGAGAAGTTGGAACCGGTCGACTCCGGGAGTGCGTGGGCTTCGACGCTTGGCGCGGTGGATGCTCATCTGAAGTCGGCTGTGTTCCCGATGAAAGAGGTGATCCTCGTCACCGACCTGTGGGAGGCGGGCTGGACTCCCGAGGTGAGCGAGATCTGTGACCGCTGGGCGGCGAACAAGGTGACACTCCGCGTCTTTGATTCCGGAGCCGAGCCCGCTGGCAACCGCGTGCTGGAGAAGCTCGATCGCGTCGAGCCCGTCGTGATGGTCGATACCCCCGCCCGCTTCCTGGCGACCATTCGCAATGATGGCGCGGAGACGCTGGCCGCACAAAGTGCCGTGATGAAGGTCGATGGAGTCGAGCAGGGGATCGAAATCCCCGAGGTGGCCACGAATTCATCCGTCGATGTTCCGCTGCAAGTCATTTTCGAATCCCCCGGCCAGCATCAGTTGTCGCTGTCGATTCCCGGCGATGCAATCAACGGCGACAACACGCGGCACTTGATGGTCGATGTGCGACGGGCGGTCGACCTGACCCTGGTCGACGGTGACCCGGGCGTGAATGCCTTCGAGGGCGAAACTGATTTCGTGGCCATCGCGATGACAGCGGGCAACGCACCGTGGAACGCGACCCAGTCGGTCAGTACCGAGTGGATGCGAGAGCAACTCGCCAGCCCCGATGTCGTGATCCTGGCCAACGTCGACACGGTGACACCCGAGCGGGTCAAGGACTTGGAGCAACTCGTCCAGGCCGGAATGGGCCTCATGATCTATCCCGGCGATCAGATCGATCCCGAGAGCTACAACGGCTTGCTCTATAAGAACGGCGGCGGACTGCTCCCCGCAAAGCTCGATGTCCCGCGTGATGTCGAGATCAAGGGGTTGATCATCGAAGCGGGCAGCGATTCTCCGCTCTCGATGCTCAACCGTCTGAACCCCGAAGCACTGTCCCGCATCCGCCCACGCCGGATTCAGGGCGTCACTCTCTCGGACGACGATCCGACAATCCGCGTCCTTGCCCGCTGGAATGATCTGAATCAATCCCCAGCTCTGATCGAGAAGAAGTTCGGCGAGGGCCGCGTCCTCCTCTGGACCGTCACCGCCGATCGCAGCTGGAGCGACTGGCCGACTGAGGGAAGCTTTGTGCTGGCGACCCGGCTGGCCACGCAGTCGGTCGCTTCACAGGTGACTCGCTGGGAGAACCTCACGGCGGGTGAGCCACTTCGCTACCCGTTTGCGAAGGAGTCCGCTCCGGCCAATGTCGACCTCTTCTCGCCGGGTCGGGCCGACGCGGTGGTAACTCCGCTGAACATGAGTCCCACGATTCCGCTGCTCGATTCGCCGGAGACTTACCGCTCCGGAATCTATCGTGTGACTTGGAAGGGGCCGACTGGGGAGCCCGTCAAACGCGAGTTCGCAGTCAGTCCCGACCCGCGTGACACGCGACTAGTGAAGCTCACGGATGAGGCACTCCAAGGATTCCTCGGCAAACTCATCCCCAAGATCGTCCACGTCTCGGGAGAGACACTGGACATTACAGCTGCGGGCTCGGAGTTGTGGCGGTACGTGATCCGCGTGCTGTTGGGACTGCTGATTGTGGAGACACTGCTGGCCGCGTGGATCGATCGACGGCGGTGAAGTAGGACGGGCCCATTGGCCCGTCCGAGTGGGGTGATCGAGGAGAGACGGACGGGCCAATGGGCCCGTCCTACGAAGAAGAGAAAAATGAAGCGTCTTTGGGAAATCCTGTTCGGCCTGGACCGCTCCTCGTGGACCGAGGGGGGGAGTTGGTCATTGGACTGGATCTCGCTACCCGGCGGCGATCGAATGTTGCTGCTGCTGGCTTCGCTCTTGGCGGTGGGAGTCGGGCTGGCCTTCGTCTATCGCTGGGACACGCGGCAGACGGGGAAGCTGGCCCGCTGGTCACTGTTTAGCATTCGGGCGCTGTTGCTGCTGCTCGCGGTGGTGATGCTGCTGGAGCCGGTTTTAGTCTTGAGTAAGGAAGAAAAACTCCCGTCACACTTGCTGGTCCTCGTCGACAACAGCCCGTCGATGGATCTGCGCGATGCGTGGAAGGACGAGGTGACCGGAGCCGATGTGGCGACCAAGCTCGGGATTCCCGGCGGCGTGGCCGGGCTGCGCGAGAAGACGCGGCTCGATCTGGCCCGCATGGTCCTCTCGCCCGAGATGCTCAAGACCCTGTCGCAGGATGGCCAGCGCATCGTACATGTCCACACGTTCTCGGACCGGCTGCGGGATGAGGCCCCCGACTTTAATACTCAAGCGGCGATTACCTCGACGGGCCAATCGACCGCGATTGGAGCGGCACTGCGGCAGGCTCAACTCGCCTATAGCGGGTTGCCGCTGTCGGGCGTGCTACTGGTGACCGATGGACGTTCGACCTCGGGCGAGGCACCCGAATCGGTGGCTCCCGAACTGGCAGCGAAGTCGGTGCCGGTCACCTCGCTCATTCTCGGGACGCCTGAAGGGCCGCGCAATGTGGTCATCACCGATGTCGAGGCGAACCCGGTGGCGCTGATTCGCGACACCAATCGTCTGACCGTGCATATGCAGTCGCGCGGGTTGCAGGACCAATCCGCGCGCGTGCTGCTTGAGCGCCGCAAGAACGGCGGGCAGTGGGAAGAGATCGGGCGGCAGGATGTCATCCTGGGCCTCGACGGGGCGCTCCAAACGGTCGACTTCAGTTTTACCGAAGACTCCCCGATCAAGCTCGAATTCCGCGCGACCGTCGAGGACGCTGGTCCGGAACTCTCGACCGATGACAATCGTGGGCACACCGAGGTCCGCGTGGTCCGCGACCGGCTGCATGTGTTGCTGATCGCCGGATCGGCGTTTCCGGAAGTGCAGTTCCTCAAGAATGCTCTGTACCGTGATCGCAAGATCGAACTCTCCAGCTGGTTGCAGAATGCGGACGACGACTACGAGCATCTCGGCGATGTGCCGATCCGCCGCCTGCCCGTGACGCAGCAGGAACTGGACGACTACGACTGCGTGCTGCTCTACGATCCCGACCCGAATGCGTGGCCGCCGAACTTCCCCGAGATGCTGACGAATTTTGTGTCAAAGGCCGGGGGCGGGCTGGCGTATGTGGCGGGCGAGATCAACACCGCCAACTCGTTCGACAAGGCTCTCGACCCGACGATGGCTTGGCTGAACCTGCTGCCGGTCGTGCGCGAGCCGGGTCTGTTTCGGTCCGATGTCCAGGTCAAGCTGAGTGCCCGCGAGCCGTGGAAATTCCAGATCACCGAGTCGGGTCTGACCGATCCGATCTTCACCTTTGCCGAGGGGCGCGAGGAGAACGAGAAGGTCATCGAGAGTCTGCCCGGCATGTTCTGGCACTTCCCGGTGACGAAGGCCAAACCCGGTGCCACCGTCCTCGCGGTCCACGGTGACCCGCGCATGCGGAACGAGTACGGTCCGGAAGTGCTGATGGCGACCCAGCTCGTCGGGCCGGGGCGGGTGCTGTTCGTGGCGTTCGACAGTACCTACCGCTGGCGGTATGTCAGCGAGCAGACGTTCGATGGCTTCTGGGCCCGCGTGGTCGACCGGGCCGGACGCAGCAAGCAACTCGGCGGGGCCTACCCGTTCCGACTCAGCACTCCGCAGGCCACCTACACTCCCGGCAGTCCGGTCAAGGTCATCGCCCGCTTCCTCGACCCGGCGGAGATGGAGCCGGGACTCGACTCTCTGCATGGGGAGATCGAGCATGGCGAGGGAGACCCCGAGTCGATCACACTCTCCCCCACCGGCGGTCCGGGTGAGTTCGCCGTCAGCATCCCAGCGACCGATCCGGGGCAGTATCTGTTTCGCGTCTGGATGGGTGACGAGACAGCTGGCAGCGTCGCCCGCGCGGCAACACTCTCCGTCGATGTCCGCATGCCCAATGCGGAGTACGAGAACCCCGGCATCGACCGCGCCCGGCTGGAGCCACTGGCCACAGCCACTGGGGGCAAGGTGCTGGACGCGACCCAGGTGAAGCAGCTGGCGGACACCTTTCGGATTGGCGAAGTGACGCGAGTTCTCGAAGACCGACAAGAAATCTGGGACGCCCCGCTCGTGTGGGTCGGCTTGTTTGTCTTGCTGGTCGCGGAGTGGGTGATCCGCAAACGGGTGCGGTTGATCTGAGGTGGTGGGACGGGCCCATTGGCCCGTCCTGCTCTGTGTTCTACCCTCAAGAACAGTCCGATGGATTCGATTGACCGGACTCGTGGTCACTGACCGCTGAGTACCAATCCCATGCGGGGACGGGCAAGATTGCCCATCCTACGGTGACATCAATCATGGCGAATGACCGAACATCGACCGAAACCCTCGCCTCCTTGCGGGAGCAGGTCGCTTCACGTCTTAACGTCGTGCGGCGGGCATTGCTGGGGCACTTCTTGGCCGATGGCGTGGCGCGCACACTGGTCGTGACCGTGGGTTTATTGCTGCTCAGTTTAGGACTCGACTGGGGACTTGATCTGTCCTTGACTGCCCGTCTCATTTACTGGGGAGTGGTACTCGGCAGTGCGGCGGGCGTGCTGTTCTGGTTTGTGATTCGTCCTTGGCGGTTGCCGCTGGGACCGATTGATGTGGCAGCCGCCCTCGACCAGAAGCGGGCCGGGCCGCCGCTCGCTCCACAGGTCGCCAGCGTCCTGCAACTGGTCGAGGGGAACTCCGATCAGATCGGTGAATCCGCTGCGATGCGTGACCAGGCCGTCCGGGCCAGCCATGCCTCACTGACCCAGATCGATCTGGGTGCTTCGCTGAACTCGCGACATCTCTGGACAGCTGCAGCTGTGGCGATCGCAGCACTGCTCGTCCCTGCCGGGATCGCGATGGCCTTTCCGAGTACAGCTCAGCTGTGGGCGGAAAGGTGGTTCGCGGGATCGGATCGTCCGTGGCCGCGTTCAACGGTGATTGAGGTCGTGGGTGTTCGCAACAACGTGCTTCAGGTGCCACGCGGCGAGGTGTTCTCCCTGAAAGTCATAGTGACCGACCAGAAGCAGCCGACCACGACGGTGCATCTGCGACTGCGACCGGCGGAAGGGAAGACGCAAACACTGACATTGGAGAAGTTCGCGGTCGGAGATTTCCGATTGGAGATGGCTCCGCAGCAGCAGAGCAGCCGGGTCGAAATCTGGGGCGGAGATGGCCGCGCGACACCGTTCCGGATCGAGCCCGTCGACCGCCCTCGGATTGTGAAGACGACTCTCACGGCCCAGGGCCCGCGCGATTCTGAGCCGCAGACCTTTGACTTCAACAACACCGATGGGGCCGTGCGGCTCTCACCGCAAACAGCTGCTCATCTGGAGTTCGAGACCAACGTCGAGTGTAGCACCGTCAAGGTGGAGACTGTGTCGACAGCGATTGCGGGCTTTCAGCAGCAGTCCCCGCTGAAGCACGCCGTCGACTGGGTCCATACCGAGGCGGTCTCTCTGCGGATCGTGCTGGTCTCGAAAGAGTCGGGGCTGGAATCGCATCCGGAATCGATCAACATTGGGGAACTGCCCGACCGGGCTCCGCGATTGAGCTTGCGGCATTCGGGCGTGCGACTGCGGGTCACCCCCGAGGCGACGATTCCCTTTACGGTCAGCGTGCGGGACGACTTTGGCGTCTACGGGGTGTCGATGAATCTGGCGGTCCCGGCACTGACGGCCAAGAAGTCGATGGATGAGGATGCGGCTCCTCCGGTGGTCACTCCTCCTGCAGCCGAGAAAGCTGATGGGGAGAAGCCTGCCGAGCCTGCCAAGCCCGAGCCAGCCCCGAAGACTCCCGATCCAGACCCGAATGCGGCCCCTACAACGCCCCCCGCAGTGGAGGCCGCAAAACCCGAGAACCCTGCCGTTGAAGCGAAGGCAGAACCGGCGGAGTCCTCCGAACTCCCGGTGGCTACAGCTCCCGCCTCGCAGGTCGATCAGGTCCTGTACGGTCCGGTCTCCCCCGCTTTGGAAACCCAAGTCGACAAGGAACACCGCGTCGAGCTGGCGGCCCTCAAGCTGGAGCCGGGCCGCACGCTGGTCATCACGGCCAGTGCGGAGGACGACTGCATCCTCGGTCGCCAGTTGACCCGCTCGGCCCCCGTCGTCTTCCGGATCGTCAGCTCCGAAGAACTGTTCCGCGAGATCCTGCTGCGTCAGCAACAACTCCGCGCTCGCCTGCAAAAAGCCCGCGACCAGGCCGATGCTCTCACCACCAAGATTCCATTTGCCATCGCCAGCGAAGACGCCCGCGACCTCGCCCGCCAGCATCAGGTCATCACTCGCGAGGTCGGCCAAGTGACTCAGGGACTCGAAGCCACTCTCCTCGAAATGCAGCTGAACAAGCTCGGCGGCGAGGAAGCGTGGGATCTGATCTCGACGATCATCATTAAGCCACTGAGAGCATTGGGAGACACGGAGCTGCCCGCCCAGCGGCAAAACCTGGAAAGTCTCGTCCAGACCCCCGGCGAAGGTTTGGACCAAATTTCGACTCAGCAGCAGAAAATTGTGGCGGATCTGGATCAAATACTGAAGAATATGGCCCAGTGGGACAGCTTCATCGAC
>JAYSUV010000161.1:0-16624 GCA_043718945.1 Planctomycetota bacterium | reverse complement strand
GTCAGGACCATGCGGTGAGTGGCGCGGGGGCTCCAGCGATTCACGAAACTGAAGGTGTGACAAACGCCGTTTCATCAGACCACCCCGGCCCTCTCCCCCGCAAAACGCACAAGACGAAAGCCACATCGGTCGCGGGGAGAGGGGCCGAATCTTACGGCTGCCGACTTTTCTGATGCACACACAGCCGGTCATTCATCCATGCACTCGCCGGAGTTGACAGGCTGGAAGTCTCTCCCACGGCACCCCACTCACAGCCCGTTGACGATGTTCGGCATCCGCTCCCCGCGCAGGGCCATCGCCGCCTGATTCGCCACCGTCTCTCGCAGTTTGCGCACGGCGGGCACACTGCACGAGGCGATGTGCGAGGCGAGAATCACGTTGTCGTGGCTGAGGATGGCATGCCCCGCAGGGATCGGTTCGGGGTTGAATACGTCCAGTGCCGCCCCGCCGAGTTGGCCGCTGTCGAGGGCCTCCATTAAGGCGACCGAGTCGACGAGATCGCCACGGGCCACATTGATGAGCAGCGCCCCCTTCCGCATCCGACTCAACGCCTCGCGACCGATCAGGCCGCGCGTCTGGGCGTTCGAGGGACAGTGCAGCGTCAGGATGTCGGTCTGCTCCAGCACCGTGGCCAGATCGCCCGCTGTGGCTCCGGCGGCTGCGATGTCGAAGGCCGGAACCAAGGGGTCGAACACTATCACCCGGCACTTAAAGGCCCGCAGCCGCGCGACCACTTCGCGTCCGATTCGTCCGAACCCGACCACGCCAATGGTCCGGTCTCGCAGGGCGCACATGTGATCAATGGAAGCGGCCAGCCCCCACTTGCCGCCCTTGAGCACGACGCTGTTGGCGACCACCTGCCGCGTGAGTCCGAGGATGAACCCCAGCGTCTGATCGGCCACCTCATCAATGCAGTAGTCCGGGACATTGGCGACCGCGATCCCTTTGGCTTTCGCAGCTGTCAGATCGACGTTGTCGACCCCGATTCCGTAGCGGATGATCGCCTTGGCCTTGGTCATGGCCGCGATCACCTCGGCAGTGATCGGAGCAAACTGCGTGATGACGACATCGGCATCCGACACAAACGGCAGTAATAGCTCGAGGGTCTTGCACTGCCCGGAAGCGAACTCGGCCCCAGTCGGACGCAGGATGGCTTCCTCCACGTCCAGATTCGGGAAGCTGGAATCGGTGACGATGACTTTCATGAGCGGAGTCCGGTGGTGAGACAGAGGATCTGAGGCGTCGGGAGGGCGATGTCAGTGCTGTGAACAGGATGAATCAAGTGGTGAGCGGCACGGCGCTAGCCGCCGGTTCTTCTGACTGTTGTTCGTCGGGGGACGGGTTCTGGCAGGACAACGGTCAGCGGAACCGGCGGCTAGTGCCTTGCCGCTCATTGGCTGATACGGTGGCGTGGGACACAAGACACACGACGAGCGTGGGCATCCTACCGTCAGCCGCTCAGGTCGGCATACCGAGACCGGGCCAATTCTCGGGCCTGTGATTGCTCGGCTTCGGTGACTTCGCCATCTGAGACCTCGCCCGGTAGCAGATCGCGGAGTGCCTGATGGAGTGCGTCAACCACCTCGCGAGGCTCGCGCGAGAACTCGGCCAGTTCGGCCAGACCCGGAAACTCGGGGGCGAACTCGGACCGCGCGAGCAACAGCGCCCCGTGTTGCAGCACCGCTCCGCGCCGCCTGCGCTGGGCACTCCCCATGATCTTGTGCGGCCCGAGGACGATGTCCCGCGCATCGCCGCGACTGAAGCAGAGGAATGGCTCGGCAGCGAGTTTGAGGGCCTCGCCTCGCAAACGAGCCTCGACGTTCAGTCGACCCAGCATCGCAATCACTCGGCGGTGGACCGCTTCGTACAGCACTCCAGGGCTGACCGCCAACGGGTGGCCATCCGCAATCGCGATCGAGTACGTCACCTCATGATGGTGCAGGATCGCTCCCCCGCCGGAGAGTCGCTTCACCTTCGGCAGATGCGGAAACCGGCTCTCCAGCGACGGGTCGTCCGCCGACTGGAAGTAACCCAGCGAGACCGTTGCCTGTTCCCACTCATAAATCCGCAGCGTACACGACGGGCCAGCCGCTGCGGCTTCGAGCAACACTTCATCGACCGCCATGTTCCAACTGCCGGAGCAGGGGGCCGGTTCCACGATCACACGGCTGGTCATCAGGTCCTCTTCGCGGCGGACGCGGTGGTTCGGCTTGGCAAAGCGTGGTCGACCAGCTGTTCGATCTCGGCGGTGATGTCCTCCATCGAGCGAAGGCCCTCTTCGTTGACAACAGAGACGATCGACCAGTTCCGCTCCGCTGCCAGTTCTCGGTAGGCCGATCGGACGCGGTCCAGGTAGTCGGTGTCGGCCTCCTGGATGTCGGCGGCTTGCGTGGTATAGGTCCGCTGCTCTTTCTTGGCGATCAACTCTTGCGAGTCTTTCGCCGGGATGTCGAGCAGCACGACCAGATCAGGTCGCGGCAGCCCAAACAAATCGTACTCGATCTTCTCGATCCAATCGGCGAGTTCAAGGCGCTCGGCACCAGTCCGTTTGCCCGCCTGATGCGCGATGTTCGAGGGAACGTATCGGTCCAGAACCAGCACATCACTCGTGGTCAGCAACCGAGTGAGTTCCGCCTTCGACTCCAGTCGATCCCCCGCATAGAGCAGCGAGGCCAGGAACGGATCGACCTCATTCAACTGGCCGAAGCGTCCATTGAGGAAGTCGCCGATCCGCTGCCCGAAAAACGTATCGTCGTAACGAGGAAAGCTGAGCAAGCTGGCCGTCAGTCCACGGGCCAGCAGCCGGTCGCGGAGCCGTGCGGACTGGGTCCCCTTGCCGGAACCGTCGATCCCCTCAATGACAACAAGCAGCGACACGCGAAGCAGTCCTTCCGAAAGCGATCTGGGTTAGCCAGACATTCAGTGTCCCCAAACTCTGGCTCGATTGCCACCACTCGTAGAGTTCGGTAACAACACGACGGGAGGGCGAAGTCAGTGCGGTGAACACAATTGTGGTCGATCTGTTCGGTAGCGCAGGGCGTGCCTTCCCTTGTGGCTCATGTCGCTCCGCGACTGAGACTCATCCCGCCGGACACCGGCGGCCTCTGGGGAACCCGCGTGATTCGGCCTTTCCTCATGCGGAATGCGAGTCACAGAGCGACATCGCCGACGGGCTCGGCCTCACCGGGACCAGGACCAGCCCTGCACTCCCTTGAGGTTCACGATCCGGTCGGCAGGCCATTGGCCATCGGCCAGTTGAACGATGGTGTCAGCTGACATCGTGAGCGTGTCGTACCGCGACTCGTTGTCGGCCCCCGCCAGGTGCGGAGCCAGCAGGACGTTGGGGAGTTGCAGGAGCTCGCTCTCCAGAGGGAGCGGTTCGACCTCGAACACATCGAGACCCGCTCCACGTAAGTGGCCACTGCGCAGGGCCGCCACGAGCGCGGCCTCGTCGACCAGCATGCCTCGGGCGGTGTTGATGAACACCGATCCCGGTTTCATCTGAGCGAACTTCTCCACATCCATCAGATGATGCGAGTCCTTCGAATACGGGCAGTGCAGCGAGACATAATCCGATCGCCCCAGAAGATCCTCCAGCGAGGTCAACTCGATATCCCACTTCGCCACAAACTCCTCCGGAGGAAACGGTTCAAAGGCGATCACCTTGAGACCCAGGCCCACCGCTCGCGTGGCGACTGCTTGTCCAATCCGTCCCAGCCCGACGATCCCAATCGTCGACCCGATCACGCGCGGCTGGGCCACGAAGCCCCAGCGTCCTTCGCGGACCATCCGGTCGGCTGCGGGAAAGCCTCGGGCCACCCCCAGCAGCAGGGCAATCGCCTGTTCCGCAGCTGCATGATGGTTCACTCCCGGCGTCACCGCGACGACGATGCCCGCCTGATCGCAAGCCGCCGTGTCGATGGCGTCATAGCCAACTCCAGTGCGGGCAATAACGCGGAGTTCCGGACAGGCTGCGATGACTTCGGCAGTGTAAGGCTCCGATCCGGAGATCACCGCACTGCACCCGGCCAGT
This sequence comes from Planctomycetota bacterium, assembly GCA_043718945.1. Lineage (GTDB taxonomy): Bacteria > Planctomycetota > Planctomycetia > Planctomycetales > Planctomycetaceae > TH-plancto1. Next base: position 12,591 of record JAYSUV010000161.1, on the reverse strand, counting down.
TCCTGGATCAGGCAGTCCGGCTGGAACACCTGGACCTGTTTATCGCTATGCAGGATTTCAAACCCGGCGGCTTGCAGGATCGGCAGATGAGGACCCGCTTTGGCGACACCGGCGATCAGCCTGACTTGGCGATTCACTCGCAACACTCCTGACAGGGGAGGAATCAAAAAACACGCCGGGCGGAACCCGGCGGCGACAGAGTCAATCGAGCTGCGACATCACTTCACACTGGCGGTCGAAGCATCCTCACCAGCGACCCACGTCCGGTAATCGAAGCTCTCGCGAAACCGGAGGAACGCCGCACCCGGTCCGACCAGCAACGGATCAATTCCCGTCTTGCGACGGAAGGCATAGACGCTGTCCTTGGCCGAGAACTCGAAGTCCTCTCCCTTGACGGTGTGATTGAAGCCACCCACCTGGCGACGCCCGGAGAATGGGATCGTCCGGTTCGAGCCGTTGACATCGCCTCCCCCCCAGAACGTGTTCCACGTCTTGGCATCCTTGATGGTGGCGTGGGGCTTGCCCGCATTGCCGACCCAGCGTTTCACATCGTACAGGTTCTCGCTACCGGTCCATGTCAATCCCTTGTGACCGGTGGGGGCGGTCAACATATTCAACCCCATCGAGTCTCCTTGGAAAGCGACCCCGTGGCTCACGATGTCGAATTCATTCGTCAGCCCCTTGAAGGCGAACACGTCATTGGCCAGTACGGCTCCACGACTCAGGGACACAGTACATTTGCTGCCTTCGGCTTTAGGTCCATCCACAGCAGTCACGGCGTTCTTGTTGAACACAATGCAGTTTTCGAGGGTCACTCGCTGCTCACCAGTGACCAGAATTTCGACTCCCGCTCGTCCGCCTACCAACTGACAGTTTTGCAGGACCGTGGTTCCCGGAGCGGTGATCCGGATGGCCGCCATCCCCTGCTTGTTGCCCTCCGAAATCGAGCAATTCAGCATTCGCAATGTGCCTCCATTGACGATCACAGCTGCCCAGGGAATTCCAGCTCCCAGTTCGGGCGGGTCCATCTGGAGTTCGACTCCTTCCAGAGTGAGCGTACCCTTGTTGACACGTAACATGTGCCGAGTCTCGGCGTTATCCTGAGGACGCGACCGTCGACCGTCCTTGTCGTATCCGACATCGTATCGGAAGACCGGTTGATATCCGAAACCCGCTTCGATGGTCAGATCGCGATCCACTTCCAGATGCGGCAGAAGAAACGGGCCCGTGCCATCGACACGAATTCGGTCTCCCTCTTTGGCCGCCTTCAGAGCGTCTTCGAAGGTATTAAAGCGAGGCCGCTCGGCCTGCGACACGATCTGGAATCGATCCGCCGGTTCCCCGGAGAGCAGTCGGGAAATATCGCTCCCGAGATTTGCTTTCCGCAGGAACAGGATGGCGAATGACGTATCCGCCAGCGACCCCCACGTCTCACTGGGATTCTTCCAGGAGCCGTCCATTTCCTGAGTGGCGAGCAGGCCTGCCGCTCCGGTAGCGAACCATTCCGTTTGTCCGAACTTCTCCAATCCCAGAACGACACCCATGCGTTCGACCGACCACATAAAATAGCGGTTTCCGCCTCCATTCACACCGGCTGCAAATTCACCGGCTTTCTTCAATCCATCCGAGAAGGAAGGGTCGGACATCAGTGTGTTCCCTTCCCCGGAGGCGGCCAGTGCGGCTCCCGGTTTGGGAGTCACACGGGCCTTGTTCTGCTCGTCTCGGATGACAGTGGCACGTGCCACTGTCAAACAGAACAGCCCCGCAAACGTCATGGACGGGCTCGAGGGTTCATACTTTGTTTCGGCAGTCCCCTCCGCACCGGGCAAAGCGGCCCCAGGCAAAGCGGCCCCAGGCAGAGCGTTCGGGGCAGCCACGACAGGCTTCTCCTTGTCCTTATCCTTCTTCTTTTTCTTCTTGGGCTCCCCGTCCGGTCCGGTCTCGCCCTCCCCATCGGGCGTCTTGCTTCCGGATTCCGCATCAGCGACCAGCTTGGTCCATTCCTCGCAGCGGTACGGCCAACCGCCATCCTCCCGTTGCGTCTCGATGAAGCGACTGCCGACCAGCGACATTGTCTCCCCAATATCCACCCCCCAGCGCGAGGAGACCCAGAGCCCAAGCACGGCAAACTGAGTACAACTGTTGTCCCCGACTCCGGGTTGGAGCTTGGGCTTGGTTTCTGGGTTGGACAAAATGCCAGCACTGGCGAGTGGGCACGTATATCCCCAGCCACCCTCTTCATTTTGCCCAGCCACCAGCCGAGCGGCGAGATCGCGAATCTTCGACCGGTTGTCGCGGTCGCCCACGCGGGACAGGAACAGGATCGCCAAGGCGATATCGTAGGTTCCCTTAACGCTCTCCATCTCTTTCTGCACATAGCGGTGGGCCTTGTCGATGACCGGATCAGAGACAGGCATGCCGTTCTCGATCAAGGCCATCGCACAGAGCGAGGTAATCCCCACGTCGTGTCCTTCGAACTCCCAACTGCCGTCGTCGTACTGCTCACTTTTGATGAAGTCCATCCCCTTCAAACGGGCCGACTCGATCTCGGGTTTCGCCTGAGCGTAACAGGGAACGGAGAATTGGGTTGCCAGCAATGCAACACAAATCGACAAGAGAGCTTGCAGTCGAAGCATGATCGCCTCGGTCCGAAAATGAGGAGTGAAATGAGAGTCGAGCGAGATCCGCACAGGGAGAGTTCCGCTGTGGCGGGTCCATCAACGGTTTATGATGCCAACCCGGCAGTCCGTTGTCGACTCCACCGAGGCTGGATCGAATTTATGTCACCGAAAATCTGACACACCACGTTGAAGCAGACTGGACTCACTCAGGAGTCGTGTACGCGGCGCGATGACCGTGGCCCCAAGTTCTTCTCCCACTCGCACCGGGTGGAGTCTTCGTACACCGTTCAGCACAGATTCAGCGGGGGTAGGCGATCAGCTGCCCGAGGTCGTCCGCCACCGCCTGCTGATCTGTGGAAATCTGTGCGATCTGTGTACCCCACCACTTTCTGACGCGGAGAATCAAACGCGGTGGCACATGGGCAGTACGAGACTCGTGGAGTCATCTCAGGGGCAGGGAGATGCGGCAGCACCATCCGGCTTACTCCGCACGCTCCCCGGACGTGGCCAAGATCCACTCGCCCCACGGGGCTGCGCTCGCTCGTTCGCGGAGGCGAGGATGGATGAAGATCCGCACGCGCTTGACGTAGTCGTCAAACTGCGTGAGGGCCAGTGCCTCGACCACGGGCGACACTTCTCGGAGCGACCGATAGGTCTCCGTCTTCGGAAAATAAATATCGACCGCAAACTCGACCTCCCGGTGCGGAGGCGGGGCATCGACCAGGATCTCGGTCGGCTTCACCTCAATCCCCCAGATACGGGTCGCCTGCTTCGCCAGCGATTCGGAGATCGCGACCAACTCCCCAAACCGATGGCCCGAGACACGGCGGTACACCTCAGGAGCCAGCGACGGAGTGAATTCCGCAGCGCGTTTGTAGATCACTCGCCGCAAACCGAACACCCCTTCCAGAAGCGACTCACACTTCCCGCCCCGCGCTGCTTGACGGAGTTGGGCGATCATCTCGGCATCGGTGAGTGTGAACAGATTGGCGAGGTCAAACTGCGGGGAGAGATGGTAAAACGCCCTCGCGAACATGTTCGTCGCAGCCCGCACAGCGTGATGCCAGTAGACCTCGCTGAACATCACGTAGCGGGCAAAGACCATCAGCTCAGCTGCGGTTTTGCCCTTCGAGGTGATGGCGAGTCCGTCGCCACTGGCGTTCACGACGAGCGACTGCATCAACCGCTGGCGGTCAAAGTTCCGCCCATACGGCACTCCGCAATGCAGGCTGTCGCGATCGAGGTAGTCCATCTTGTCGATGTCGATCGGGCCGGACAGGATCGACTTCAGCAGGCGGGTGGCGGGAGTGGCCGCCTGCCCAGTGAGCAAGGAGACGACCGCCTCGGGGGCGACGTGCCACTCGTCCCGCAGCACTCCGGCGAGTTCCCCATCGGGTTGGAGGAAGTGGGCGGCGTGGGCCTCGTGCGGCGGCATCGCGGGGAGCCCCATGTCCTCGATCGGATGGCAAAACGGCCAGTGCCCGATGTCGTGTAGCAGCGCCGTGACGATCAACAACTCGGCATCGGCCACCGAGACCGTCGCCACAAAACGCGGGTCTTTTCTCAGCTGTTGCAGGTAGCGCAGCGAGTTGTGATAGACCCCCAGCGCGTGCTCGAAGCGAGTGTGTGTCGCTCCGGGGTAGACCTTGGAGACGAGTCCCAGTTGGCTGATGCGAGAGAGCCGCTGGAACTCCGGCGTATCGACCAGAGCCCGCACTCGCCGCGTGAACGGGACGTTCTGCTCCATCGGCACCCGAATCAGGTTCCGCCCCGAGTCGAGGTCCGCGAGTTCCGGGATGTCGTCGTAGTGGGACATGGGGGAGACACAACTCATCGAACAGTAAGACTTATCACGAACGGAAATCGCCGCTAGCTCTTCACGGCAATGCCCGAACCCAACACAGTCTCTGTTGTTTCAGATTTCTGATCCACTACGGGAATGATCTGCTTGAGGATGTACTCACGTCGCTTGTTTCCAGTAAGCATGGTGACAGTGGTCAACTCAATGATGGCGTCTGCTGGCTGATCGTTCATGTTGATGATCTGCTTGCGATCCTCGTCGTCCAACTGGTCGTCTAGCATCCCACTGATCGTGACATCATCCTCTTTGACGAAGTCAAAATGCCCAGACTCCATCGTTGCTCCGCGAGGCCTTCCTCGGACTTTGAATTCCTCGATTTCGATTCTTCGTTCCAGTTTGGCGGATGCGGCACGAATCATCTCCGCAGAGATGCTCGATGGGGACTGGTCTTGAAACGCAAACCGCAAGGCCACATCGTTCGACGCGAGGACTCTGAAGAAGGCCACAATGTGAGCCAGCATGCCGCGAGGCAATTTGTCTCCAATTGCCTCGGGATCTGTATCGGGATCCGCCACGAACGACACCGCTTTCGCGACGTTCTTCAGTGATTGCCCTTGAATCGAAAGCAGCACAACATCAGTAAGTTGCGGGGAGAACTCAAACCCGAAAGATCCGCGTGGGGTGCCGGTCAACAGCAGTGACGGTTCCTGAGTGCCTTTCCGTCTTCGTTGATGTCCATCATCTCGCCGTGCTGCACGCTCGTCATGCAATGCCTGTTCACGAAACATCTTTTCGTATCGATTCAGCACCTCACTAGCCAAGCTGGCGCGAATGCCTTGTCCATTCATCGAATCGCCCACCAGAAAGACCGCAGCCCGTGGCAATGGCAACTCGACCGCGGGAAACAGTTCACCCGTCGGGGCCTCGGCTCTGAGTGCTTCCTCCAATCCCTTGATGCGTGACTGAATTTGAATACACGAAATCTCGCTGTCAGCAACCTCAGCCAGAAGCCCTTGAAGCTGGCTGATCTCCTGTTGGATTTGTGAAGCACGATTCATGATCCACTCCTTACCGTGAACAGGTCCGAATCACTCAGTTGTAGGGGAATCTCCAGCATCCCTTTCCACAAAGAGTCACCCTTTCGATGAGAAAACAGGCCATACCAAAAGGTTGTGTTCTTGACGACACTGCGAGGCTTGTCCCCCAAGTGTATGAAGTATGAATCCACGTGAAAGAGCGATTTTGACTCCGGAGGGTTGAGCCTCGTATCCTGAACCACCTTCTTGACGATATCCAGATGGCAGCTCCCTTCAATGAATGTCACCACATCGATATCACCGGGTGGTAGACGCCTCTGAATCTCGCAGTTTTCAACGAAGCTGCCATCGATCCATTGAAATCCGATGACTCCCATCGATCGCAACTCTGATCGAAATCGCCGAAGTCCCTGAAGAATGTTCAGCCGCTCAGGTGACGTTCCGAGTTGGCTTTCCACGTCTTCGAACAGACAGCGATAAGGTGCCATATTCGAAGCGAGCCGTGGGTCACCCAGGAATGGTGGCAGGATGTTGTTGACGAGATCGAATTCAGGAATTGGCATCGGCCCAATGCTCCATTCTCCCCAGTGAGTGACATCTGTTCATTATCGGGTGCTAGCTAGAAAAATCACGCCTGAAATGACACATCTCCACCGTTTTCCAACAACTTCCATCGAATTGCCTGTTGCATGGAACTGCAAGATTTGCCAGTCGAGTTAGGCCGAGCTACTCAATCCTAAGCCTTCTGCTCCCCCTTCTTCGGTAGGAAACCGACACTCAGGCCAGCGACCATCGACGACAAGAAAATCCAGAACTCGGGTCGGTTCAATTGGTGGAAATTCATCACATGCGGCTTCTCTCCCTGCGCCAAATTCACACCCCGGTTGATATCGATCCCCCAATTCGTCAGTTGCGAGAGGTAACCTTCAGCCCAGGATTGCGGAAACCAATTCGGGTCATTGGCCCACCAGTCGACCAGTAGTTTCAAACCAATCACTGTGACCAACAAGTAGGCCGCCGTTTCGAACCTCGGAAACTTCTCCAACAGCTTGATGAACAGAGTAGCAGCCACTCGCATGAGTAACAGCCCGATGATTCCGCCGAGGACGACGACCCACAGCTTGGGGTGGTAGGTTCGAGCGTCGGGCGTACTGCCGACGACCCCCAAGGCTGCGATGATCGAGTCGACTGCAAAAGCAATGTCAGTCAACTCAATGACGATGACGGCCTTCCAGAAGTCCCAGCCCGCCTTGTTGTTGAGTTCCTCCGGCAGCGGCATCGGGACGCGTTCCCGAATCTCGACCATTTCCTGTTCGGGAGACAGAGCCGCTCCTGTGGCGGTCACGCGGAGTTCGAGTTCCCCTTCGGCATCAACCGTGACGGATTCCTCGACCTCTTCCTGGGACTCGAAGAACAAGTGCTTGACCGCGATGTAGATCAAGTAACCGCCCCCAAACAATTTCACGATCATCCACTTCAGAAGCAGACTGGCCATCAGAATGGCCAAGAACCGGAACACAAAGGCTCCAACCAGTCCGTACGTCAGAGCCCGCTTGCGGAGCGGCTTTGGCACGCGCTTGGCGAGCATGCCGAGTACCAGCGCATTGTCGATCGACAACACCCCCTCCAGAAGGATCAGAAACCCAATCGTCACAAGATCGTGAGCAGCAAATGTCTGTCCCATGAACCCCAATGAGGTTCCGGGAAGTGCTTCGGCGGCGAACAAGCAGGGCAACGAAAACATCAGATCGCATCCAGAGAGAAGAACCGATTCAGCCCAGTGAGGCGACTTTGACTTGCGGGAACACTTCCGGCAACGCCCACGAAGCGGTGCCGGATCACGAAAACCCAGAACCGATTGACATCATATTCTGGGGGCAGCCCGGCCAGCTGATCATTCTTCGAAAAACCGGCAGGGCAGCGACTCGCGACCATTCCACGCCTCACCCCGCAGGACACCTACAGATCCTCATCCGACTGCATCACGCCCCACCCATCGGGTTCTCCTCCGCATTCGCGGGCGATGTCCCCCAGCTCCATTTCCACTCGACAGATCTCTTCGTAAGTGGGGATCATGGTGACCAGGCAGATGACATCAAACCCCTCGGCCAGCGAGTCATCCATCTCGCCGAATTCGTCCTCTTCGGCGTCTTCCATCAGTTCCGCGTTGTTGTAGATGTCGACATCGATATTCTTCTTCGACATCCGCTGCTCCATTTCGAGGGCGGAGTCCTCGTCCGGAAACAGGTGGCAGAACTCAATCTCGTGCTCCTGAGTCAGGTCCATCCCCGCGTCGACCATCGATTGCAGGACCGCTCCATTGGCATCATTCGGATATTGCATGTCGTGGGGCTCCTGGTTCCATCATGTTGTGAGACGTGCGAGCCACCAAGGCTACCGCATCCCGCAGGATAACGGGCGATTTCGCGGAGACAACTGCGATCCAGAAATTTTGGTCGATCACCAGGCATTTCCAGTCACCGGATGAACCATCCCTTCCACGCCACCGAATGCCTGGTTTCACGATTGATGGTATCCCTGTTCTGCGTTCCCAGCTTGCAGGACGGACCGGCTCGCGAGACACTGGAACGAGTTCGAGACGCACCTTGTGGTTCCGTGGGGTGCCCCTGACATCAACTCGACGCGTCAGCGAGGGCGAGCGCAGAGGGCACTGGTTCAGTCTGCCACAGCCACGTTCGGACCACAAACGCAGTTCCTCGCTCAGGGGAACCTGGGCTCCGCGTGGAATCCCCGCTCGCCCTCGCTCACGCTTCGGGTTGCTGGGGGCTACGCCCCGTTGGCTGCGCGAAGTGCGTCTCGCACTCCACTGGAACTTTTCCGTTCTCCAATCACACTCGCACGGCCAATCCGATGTCCCGCGATCTTGCCCACCGCCTCTTCCACGAACTCGAACAGCTGCCGCTGATCGACCCGCACTCGCACATCAACCCGCATGCGGCGGCCTCGAAGACGCTGGCAGATATTCTGGGGTATCACTACTACACGGAGCTGGCCCACTCGGCGGGGTTGCCGAAGGAGCGAATCGAGGAGCCGGGGATCTCGCCCAAGGAGAAGGTCGGTCGACTGATCGAGAAACTCGGCGACATCGATAACACCGTCCAATTAAGTTGGTTCCTGGACCTCGCCAAGACGTTCTTCGGGTTCGAGGACGAACGACTGACGCTCCAGAACTGGGAGCGGCTGTACGACAACGCGGAGAAGAAGATGGCCCAGCCCGACTGGGAAGACCAGGTGCTGAAGATCAGCAAGCTGGAGGCGGTCTTCCTGACGAACGATTTCGACGACCCGCTGACGGGGTTCGATACGAAGCGGTACATCCCGTGCCTGCGGACGGATGACTTGGTGTTTCACTTTGACAAGTTGGCGACGCGGGATCGATTTGCGAAGGCGACTGGGATCACGCCGACTAGCGCCGCCACGATTCGCGATGGGATCGGAAAACTGTTCGCGCACTTCCAATCGAAGGGCGTACGGGCCTGTGCAATCTCGCTGCCGCCGGACTTCTCGCCGGCTGCAGTGGCTGCTGGCCCCGCTCTCGACGCGGCCTTGTTGAAGGTGCTTGACGGGCAGGACTGTGCCGACTCCCGGCGACTGGTATCGCAGTTCGTGTTCTGGACGATCACCCAGTTCTGTGCCGAGTTCAAACTCCCCTTCGATCTGATGATCGGCGTCAATCGCAAGGTCTACTCGAACGGCGTCTACCAGGGCCAAGACTTGTTCGACCACCGCGTCTCGCTGATCCAGTACAAGGATTTGTTCAACGCCTTCCCGAGCGTGACGTTCCCGATCTCGGTCCTCGGCCAGACCAGTAACCAGGAACTCGTCAGCTTCTCCTGGATCTTCCCGAACGTGGTCACCAACGGCCACTGGTGGTACTCGAACATCCCCAGCTATATCGAACTCGACACCCGCTCACGACTGGAAGCGGTCCCGCGCACGAAGCAGATCGGGTACTACAGCGACATGTACAAGCTGGAGTTCGGCCTGCCGAAGTTCCGCATGTACCGCCGCATCCTCGCCAAAGTGCTGGCAGAGGACTTCGTCATTGGTCGCGGGTGGCTGGAGAGCCGGGCGATTGAACTCGGAAAGACAATCCTGCGCGGGAACGTCGAGCGGATATTTGGTGTGTGAGAGATCCAACGGATCGAGAGAGTTTTTCAGGAGTCTCCAAATGTCGTCACAATTGCGTCAGATCAAGGTCAGAAACTACCGATCGCTCGCCAGCATCGATCTAGAAGCTGGACCAGTTTCCGTGTTCTTCGGACCAAACGGTTCCGGTAAGAGTTCACTCTTGGACTCGCTTTGGTTCATTCGCGACTGCGCAATCAGAAATGTTGATTTGGCATCTTCCACCAGAAGTCATGGCATCGGGTTACTGTGCGACTCTGCATCTGAAGAGGACCGCTCAGTTGCGGTTTCGTTGAAAACCGATGCTGTCGAGTACACTCTGCGACTCGACCTGAGTTCCGGTCGCATCGACCCGCTTCCTGGCGAAGCGCTGATCCGATGTCGCGACAATCGCCGTCTGATTTTTCGTCAAGCTGGACAAGCTTCGGCTGAACTATACCACGACAATGCCCAGCAGACTCTCCCGCTGGTCTTGCGCGAACCGGAGAAGTTGTCTCTCGGGATGTACCTTGGATTCAACCCAACGGATCAAGAAGCCGACCAGTTTGACTCCTTGATGCACAATGTCCGGCTTTGGCATTCGCGTTCACTTTGGCTTCACCGGCTGAAGACCTCTGGTTCTGATTCCGGAAATGAGACTCGACTCTTCGATCGGGGCGACAACCTGTGGTCTGTCCTTCGCAATCTCAAATTGAAGGATCATGTGGATACTCGCTGGGACACCATCATGAGTTTTATGAGAGGGGCCTTTCCGAACTTTGACAGCATTGAACTCGACCAAACTGGCCCGAATTCGGTGTATGCAAGATTTCACGAGAGGGGCCGGTCAGCATCGATCTTGGCATCAGGAGTCTCAGATGGACATCTGCAATTGTTGCTGCTTCTGACAGGCTTGTTCTCAGAGGGAAACTGGAGGTCGTCGATTCTATTGTTCGACGAACCTGAGATCTCTCTCCATCCGTGGGCGATCGCCACATTTGCCAATGCGGTCAAGTTGGCGTCGACCGAGTGGAACAAACAGGTGTTCATCGCCACTCATTCTCCCGTCCTGATGAGCCAATTCGAGCCGAATCAGTGCTTTGCGACTTCGGTCGTTGACGGACAGACCAAGATTGAGTCGATCGCGGAGATCGAAGGGATTCAAGACCTACTCGATCAATACGCAACGGGCTCGCTCTACATGTCAGAACTCATCGGTGGTCAATCGGCAACTGCGACGGCGGGGACGGCCCCGTGAGTAACCATGACGCGACTTCAGACTGGACCTTTCACCACATTGGACTCCTCGTCACGGGTGAGGGCGAAGAGCGTTTCCTCCCATCTTTCTTGCGTTCGTTGACCGAGCCGGGCCAATGCCGCTTCGAAGTCATTCGACGCATACCGCAACGATCCGCGAGGACGAGTCCCAAACGCAAGCTGCAGATGGTCAACACGGGCAAGACCATCCCAGACTCCGACGCGGAACAGATTGGCTTGCCCGCCCGGCAGTATTTGAGCAAACCAGGCAGTCGCTTTGTCGTCTTGGTCGACGATCTGGAACACAAACGGATCGACGATCACGCGGATCATTTCAAGAGATACCGTACGGCACTCGACACGATGCTGGTCCCCTTTCGCGGCGATCTTTCACCGAATGCCTCAGTCCATTTCCTCATCAACATGGTGGAAGCCTACTACTTCGCCGACCCCAAAGCTGTTAATGCCGTCATGGGCGGCGAACTGGCTGACCACACAGGTGACGTGGAAGACATCAGGCATCCCAAAAATGAGTTGAAGAACCAGTTCCCCGGTTTCGATGAAGTCGTTCACGGAGAGAAAATCGCCAAGCGATTGAATCTTGATTTGGTCCTGTCCAACACACAGACCTGCGCATCACTCCGAACACTGATCAAATGGTGCGTGATGTCCATGCGGCAACCACTCACCGAGCGATTTCAACTGCTGCATGGTGTGACCCATCCCGTCACCAATGGGCAGTTAGCGGTATGGAATTCGCCCCAATGATTCCGCTTGACACCACTCGTCTGAAGTCTGAATCGCAGTTAAAGTCGTCTGATAGGATCATGGGAAAGGGAACGGCGGATCGTGCAGGGCCGCTCACGTCTTGGGAGGTGATTCACGTTGGAGATGCCCTCGTTACTCGTGAATGCTTTTCCCCCATCAGCGAGAACGTTGCTTGATCACATTCGTCCCAATGTGGACGACGCGATGCTCACGTTCATCGCCCGGGCCGACTACGGGCAAATGGCCACCGAAATGTTCGTACAGTTACGCCCCATTCGCGACACCGGGGTGATTCCGACTCCGATGGGTTGGTTGAGCGAGGTGCTGGAGTTGACCCGGTGGACCGCGTGTCAGACCGAAGCTCCTCACATGGGGCCGAGTCCGGAAGAGCTTCGATGTCATCAGACTCGCTTGTTCGCGTGTGCGACGTTGCTCCTCGCGAACGATATGCCCGCCTGTCGATACTCCGATCCCAGTCCGGACTCCACTCTGGCTCAATGTCTTTCCAGTACCCAGGTGCTGGGCAAAGAGAGCAGCCATGACCTCGCCTGTTTTTTGAACTGGAAACTGTCTCACACCGAAATTCAAGGCGAAGAGATGTTACTCTTCGCATTCGGTCTGCTACTCCTCGCGATACGCCTGCGATCACAGCGGTTCACAGATCATGAGCTGGGGGAAGTTGCGGAATGGGTATTGGCCCAAGAAGGAAGACTACGACAGGCACATCGATGGCTTTATGAGGCGAATATTCATAATCCCATGCCCGCCCTCTTCAGCTTGCAACAAGGCTTGTGGAATACGCTGGCGGTTGAGTTCAAGAACAATGCGGCAACCATCCTCTCTGACGAGATTCGCTCGCGCGTCTTATTATGCGGGCTACTTATTTCTACTGTCCGGTTTAGGTTCTGCGTTGGTTCCTCAATGGCGGCAGGAGGTTACGGGATTCGTAGCGGAAGGCCCTCGCGAGTTCGTTGCGTTG